>NZ_RJVJ01000003.1:600000-771774 GCF_003751605.1 Kitasatospora cineracea | reverse complement strand
GCGACGAGCATCGACCTCGGATATGTTCCCCACCCATGAACAGCCCAACGAACGACCCAACAACCGACACGATAAGCACCGTTGCAGTACTAGGGAGCGTATTTGGTCGTGATCAAGGGGTGGTCCTGGTGAGGTCCTTGATCCAGATCATTCGCGCCACGGAGGTGGAGGCCGGCGAGGTAGCTTTCCGGGGTTTTGTCATACCAGGTGGCGATGCCGCGCCAGGCCTTCAGCCTGTTGATCAGGCGCTCGACGGTGTTCCGTTCCTTGTAGAGCTCGGTGTCGTGGCTGACAGGCCTGCCACCCTGGCGGCCCTTCTTCTTGCGGTTGGCGGCTTGGTCCCTCTTCTCCGGGATGACCGCTTTGATGTGGCGTTTGCGCAGGTAGGAACGGTTGCCGCAGGACGAGTAGGCCTTGTCCCCGGCGACCGCGTCGGGCCGCGTGCGCGGGCGGCCGATCGGCCCGCGGACCCGCATCTTCTTCAGCGCGGTGATGAACTGCGGGCTGTCGGCGGCCTGTCCCTCGTCAGGACGAGCACCAGCGGGCGGCACCTGCGCTCGCCGACGACGTGGATCTTGCCGGTCTGACCGCCCCTGGAGCGCCCGAGCAGGGCAGCCTTCAGCCGGAGCTTGCGCCGGCGTCGGACGCGTCGCCGCTCGTCCCGCTCCGGGTCGTCTTCGGCGCTCTGCCCGTCTTGTCCCTCCGAGCCGCCCCTTTTGCCGGGCCTTCTCCGCCTCCTCGGCGGCCTTCTCCAGGTCGGCGAGCGTGTCGGGGTCCAGGTGCATCCCGGCGGCGTCGTGGTGGGCCCGAACGGTCGTGGAGTCCACGCTGACCAGCGACAAGTCCACCTCACCACGCTTCGCGGCCTCCGCGATCGCACCCTCCAGCAGAGCCTCGAACACCCGGGCGTCCCTCCACTGCCGGAAGCGGTTGTGGACCGTCGACCAGGCCCCGAACTCGCCCGGCACCTCCCGCCACTGCCCGCCCGTCCGAAACCGCCAAATCACACCCTCGAACTGCCGACGCAACCGCTCGGGGTACGGGCCGTACTCACCGACCGGCAGATACGGCTCGATGAACTCCCACTCGGCGTCCGTCAGTTGCACTCGCGTCACACAACACGATCTACCGGACCAGGGCCCACCACGAGGGCGAAACCCACAAATTGATCACAACCAGATACGCGCCCTAGGACCACGGTGGCAAAGACTGTCTTCTTCTGACTGGACACAGCAGTTCCTTTGCGGGCTGGAGAATCGCCGCCAGAGTAGCGGCCGGGCAAGCATCGCCGACACCGTTCACCGCAAACGAGGGTGTTCTGAAGCAGCCAGGTGCAGAACCGTCGTGGCCGGTGACCGGAACGAAGACGGCCGACTTCTTATGCTGTCCGGTCTTTCACCGGGTAGATCTTGGCGTGCAGGACCCGGACGTCCCACCACGGGTCGGCGGGGGTGGAGACCAGGGCAGCCATCTGCTCACGCTTGGTCGGCGCGGGCAGCACCAGCGGCCCGAGCCGCTTCTCCTGGCGATCGTGCTCACAGCCGGGGCACTCCAGCCGGTCGGGGCCGGCCTTCTGCGTCAGCTCCAACTCCGAGCCCTCCTCGCCGCCGATGGAGCCCCGGCACGTCCAGCACGGGCGCAGCTGGGCGTTGGCGGTGCGGGCTTGGTGGAGGCGTTCGCGGGCGGCTGCGGCCTGCTGTTCTTGGTGTTCGAGGTGGCAGTCCCAGCAGCGGCCGCGGGGGCGGCGGGTGAAGTCCTGGCGGCCGTCTGGCCCGTACTCCCGGGTGGTGGCCTGTTCGGGGATGTTGCCGCAGTCGGCGCAGGCCAGGGTGCGCATCGCCTTGCGGTGTCGGCGTGCGGCTTCGCGTTCTTCTTGGCGGGCCTTGTCCTCGCGGGCTTTCTGGCGCTGGTTGTAGGCGTCGCGGTTGTCGGGGTTGTCGAGGGCGTCCAGCAGGGAGTGGCGGCCGGGGCGGCCGTAGCGCCACCAGGCGGGGCCGAGGGGGCCGTGTTCGGTCAGCAGGTCCAGGGTGGTGGCGATGACGGGGATGGCGTCGTCGTACTCGCGCCAGCCGTCGCCGTCGTTGTCGTCTCGGGTGACGGTCCAGCGGGTGCCCTGCCAGCAGTCGGCGGACATGCTGGCGACCTTCTGCTGGCGGTTGGTCAGGGTGGTGGTGCTGGCGTCGGTGAAGACCAGGGCGACGGGCGGGTAGCCGGGCCGGGTGTGGCCGGGCCAGGTCCGGTGCCACCAGTGCACCATCCGGTCGGCCGGGTCCTTGTCGGCGAGGGCCGGGTCGCTGTCCTTGACCTTGACCCGGAACAGCTCGCGGTAGGCGGGCAGCTTCGCCGCCAGGCGGCGCAGCGACATGGTGGAGCGGTCGACCTCGACCATCAGGACCGGCAGGCCGATCTCGGGGGCCTGCCATAGGGCGTCCGGGCGGACCTTGCGGCGGCCGCCGGGCAGGGTGAACTCCACCTCGGTGGCCCAGTCCTCGATCCCCCCGACGCCGCCGGTCGCGCCCGGGGCGGTGCCGCCGAGGATGAAGGCGAGCACGCTCTCGTTGACCGCCATCGCGTGCTGTGCGCCGCTGCTGCCCGCGCCCCGTGTGGTGCCGCCCATCTCGGAGCGGGGCAGGCGCAGCACGTGGCCGGCCGCCTCCAGTCCGGCGGTGCCTTCCAGCCGCCAGGTCTTGTCCCGGGTCTTGGTGTTGCCGTCGGAGGCGGCCAGGTGCTGGCGGGCGAGGTCGTTCAGCGCCTGGCGGATCGCCTTGTTCGACATCGCGCTGGGGCGCAGCAGGCGCTGGAGCTGGTCGGCGGTGGCGACCTTGAGGACGCCGAGCGCGCCCAGGACCTCGGCGCGCAGCGCGTTGGTGGAGTCGTTGGCCTTCGGCTTGCCGCGCCGGACCGCGATCCGGTCGGGCGGTTCGGGTCGGGTGGCGTCGGCCTGGTCGTGGTCGTCGTCGGGTTCGGCTAGGCGGGCGGGGGCGTGCACGGGCGTCTCCCGAGGTGCGTGGGCGGGCGTGGTGTTCCTCCGGGATATCCGGCCGCTGTGACAGCCGTCGAGCCCGTTCCGGGCCCGCGCGCCGGGCCCTGGCCCGGCCCCTGTATCGGCGGCCGCGGCGGCCGCTTTCCACCACTCGCGCGGACGGCTCCAGCCGGACGCGAAGAAAGAGAAAAGCCCGCCGCAGGCGTGCATCCCGAACCGAACAGACGACACAAGCCAAAACCAAAAGCAAAAGACGGGAGAAGGGGAATGTCGAACCCTAGCTGGGCCCCGGATCCGGGCCCTGACGTGCCCATTCTTCCGTCCCCGGCATGGCAGGACCGGTAGGAGGCGTGGTAGAGGAAACGGTAGGGGGAACGGAAGAGCCCCGGTCAAACTCACCGGCCCGTCGAGGTGGCCGGTGAGTTTCCTTGGCGGGCCATCAAGGAAACTCACCGGGCACCTTGACGGCCGTTCCGGCAGGTCAGAGCACTGCGGCCGGAGCGGCTGCCAAGGTTGGTAAGGACCGGATAACGGACCGGTTTTCGGACCGGTTAGAAAACCGGTTAGAACGCCAGATACCTTGGTAGGCACAGTTACGCAATCGTTATGGACAACCAACCTTGCCATCTAGAAATCCGGTGAGTTTCGTGGGGTTTCATTCCCCGAGCACGGGATCGCCCCGTGCACGAAACCTGAGGGAGTGCCTTCGTGACCGGGGATCTGGAAACCGACCACGACGTCCTGGTGACGCTCGCCCGCTTCACCCTGGCCGCCGCCGAACAACTCCACCAGCTCCACGGCGGGCAGGCCGGCCTCAAGCAGACCCAGAAGCGGCTGACCCGCCTGCACACCGAGGGCCTGGCCGAGTTCATCACCCTCCCCCAGGCGGGCCGGGCGAAGGCGTGGCACCTCACCGCCGCCGGCGCGAGCGCCACCGCCGCCTTCCCCGAAACGCGCCGCCCCGACGGCACCAGCGCGGCCGCGGCCGCCGAGCCGGACGCCCTGCGCTACGGCCGCAGCCACTTCCTCAACCTCGGCCGCATCCACTGCGCCTTCGTCACCGACGCCCGCACCCGAGGCGAGGACTGCGGGCCCCTCGACCTCACCCCCGCACCGGAGCACCGCGCCGGCACCGACGGGCCCCTCTACCGGCCCGCCGCCGAACTCGCCTACACCGCCAACCTCGACCACACCCGGCTGCGGCTGCGCGCGTTCGTCGAACTCCACCGCCCCGACACCGGCACCGAGCCCATCGCCGGGCAGCTCGCGGCCTGCGCCCGCCTATGGGAACAGACAGGCCCCGGCGGCGCCGGGCGGGCCTGGGAACGCCTCTGGAAGACCTTCCCGCGGCTCCTGGTCGTCCTGACCGGCACCACCGCCACCGAGGCCCGCACCGCGGTGGCGGACCTGCGCCTGGCCGCCGAGGAACGGCCCGGCCTCGCCGAGATGCTCACCGCCGTCCCGGCCGGCGCCGCCCGCCTCGAAGACCTCCTCCAGCACGGCCCCGCCGCCCCTATCTGGCACCCGCTCACCGGGCAGGAACGGCGGCCGTGCGGCTGGACGGAGCTGTAGCTGGTGAACGTCGGCCGGACCGGGGCGGCAAAGGAGCAGCCCGCTCAGGCCGTGGACGGCGGCCGCGCTGCGATCCGGGATCGCAGCGCTCTGACCTGGGCCGGTGAGTTTCGGCGACCGGAAACTCACCGGTGTCGCAGCGAACTCACCGGCCTGCGACTGCGAAACTCACCGGCTGGTCGCAGCCGGCTGCAACCCAGGTCGCAGGCGCAGCCGGCTACCCGTCGCGGGCCTGCGCCGCCGTCGCACCGAACCGTCTCTGAGCTGCGATGGAAAGGTTGCGGCAAGCGAAACTCACCGAGCCGATGCCGAACTCACCGGCCCCGGTGACGGCGACGGGACGGTCAGCTTCGGCGCCACCAGATACAGCCGCGCTCCGCCTCAGCGGCCGCGGCTTCGACGGCGCGCTGCTGCTCGGCCGCTTCCTCAGCTTCGCGACGCTCGCGCTGGTCGGCATCGGCCTGGCGACAGGACCCGCACAGCCCGTCGTCCCAAACCGTCCGATCCTTCTCCGCCCACCGCTCGTCGGTGAACTTCGCGGCACAGCGGGTGCAGGCCGGACGGGCGGCTTCGCGCTCGGCGGCCTGCTGTTCGCGGCGGGCCTGGTCGGCAGCCGCGCGCTGGGAGGCGAGGAGCTGGTCGCCGTCGGGGTTGTCGAGCGCGTCGGTGAGGGTGTGCCAGCCGGGTCGGCCGAAGCGGCGCCACACCGCAGCGCCGGCGCTGCGGGCGCGCAGCAGCGGCAGGGTGGTGGCGACGACTGGCAGGGCGCGGTGGTAGTCGCGGGCGGTGGTGCCGTCGCCCCAGTACGTGCTCATCCCGCTGCGCGCACACGCCGACATCCTTTTGCCCGCCATTCAGGAGGCGATCCGGCAAGGCGGGGCCCGAGGCGGTGCGACCCGCCCGTTCCTCGAAGTGCTGGAAGCCTGGGGAGAGGACGCCCTGCCGGCCCTGCCCGACCTCCTGCCCCTGCTCGCCGACAGCTGGACTGCACTCCACGTGGTCCGGGTGCTGCAAGCGATCGGCACGGCCGCCGCGCCAGCTGCACCCGCCCTACGCACCTGCCAGGTCCTGGATTACCCCGGCAACCACTCGTTCGTGGCCTCGACCGCCGCATACATCACCATGGACCGCGAGGCGAGGCTGCGGATGATCGGCGATGCCGTCACCGCGACAGAAGAGCCCGACTACAGGCAGATCGGCGCCCTGGCCGAATTCGGCTCCGACGCCGCGCCCCACGCCCACCGCGTCCGGCTCGCAATGGAGAACAGCACCGACTACTCGCGTCTCTCTGCGGCCATCACGCTCTGGTCGATCACAGGCCGAACCGAACCGAGCATCCACGTTCTGGAGGAATTCGTGGTACCGGTCGCCACGGGCGGGGACAGCTACGGGTTCTTTCGTGACACGCTCCAAGCCCTTGTCCGAATGGGCGAGATAACCCCGGCAATCCGGGCCGCACTGCTGACGATCCACCAGTTGGACCGCCGCCTGTCGACGGAGGGGGGATACCCGGCGATCCTCCGCGACGACGAACTGCGCGGCTTGATCGAACTGGCCCTCGCGTGCGGGGACACCGACTCGAGAGAGACATGCTGAAGGGCCCGGTAAAACCGGGGGTGCCTGGGTGAGCACCCGCCCCGGCACACCGACAGTGCTGCACGTCCGCTTCCACCCGCCCGGCGGCGAGCTGGACCCGGCCGACTACGAAGTGCTGCTCGACCCCCTGGAAGCGATCACCCCCGTCGTGCAGGCCCTGCCCCCGAACGCCCCCTCCTCGACATCTCCGGCGCCCTGCCCTACTTCCACACCGACCCGGCAGGCCTGGCCGCGATGATCCGCGCCCGCGCACTGGCCACCCACGCCACCGACACCACCACCGCCGCCGCGAGCAACCCGCTGCTGGCCCACCTCGCCGCCCGCACCCAACCCATCGGCGGCCTGCGCGTGCTGACCGACGACCAGGTGACCGGCTTCCTCGCCCCGCTGCCGCCGACCGCCCTGCCCGGCATCGGACCGGCCGCGGCCCGCACCCTCGCCCGACTCGGCCTCACCACCCCGGGCCGCATCGCCGCCACCCCGCTGCAGCGCGCCCTCGGCAGTGGCCCCGGCACCTGCCTGCACCGCCACGCCCAAGGCATCGACCCCACCCCCTCACCCCCGCCCGCCCGGGGCCGTCGGCCGGGTACTGCTCCACCGGGTGCACCGCCCCCGGTGCGTGTGGGACACCTCGGGGCTGGGTTCAGGGATGGATGAAGGCAGCGGTTCCCGGTCTGTCGGTCGCGCCGGACAGAATGCGCTCCCGTGAGCCTCCACTTCGAAGTCGTCTTCACCTGCTTCCTCCGGGACGACACCCCCGACGCGGTTCTGAACGCCCTGCGATGGCACCTCGGCCTGACCAACGGACGTCCCACCGCGATCGACCCGGACGAGCACACATACCCGGTCCTCGCTCCCGACCCGGACGGTCGCCTGCCCGGGGGAGACTTCGCTTCCCTGCGGCGTCAGTCCCGCGGCTTCGCGGCCGGCCGCGAGCTCTTCGCGTGGGGCCTGTTCAGCCGCAACTGCTGGCTCGACGACGAGATGGGCGAACTCGTCACCATCCTTGACCTGCTGGCACCCCACATCGAGAAACCCGGCTACGGCGGATACTTCCGCGAGGAGTACGACAGCGAGCCGACCGCCTTCACCTTCGCGAACGGCACCTACGGGCCGCTGAAGCTCTGATCAGGTCTGACTGCCGAACATCGAGACGTTAAAGCACAAGCCTGGTAGCTGAGCCAGGCGGGCGGTGGTGTGTGCCGTGGACTGCCGCCCGCAGCACGTGCCGCCCGACGGTTCGTCAGGGATGGTGCCGGCCGAGCTACAGCACCAGGCCTGCGTCCTGATCGGCCAGGTCCGGGCCGGGCTCCTCGACCGGATCCCGGCGCAGCGTGTCGGGCGGGTGCGGGTCGGCGGCCGGGCGGGCCGCCGGTGAGGGGGTGATGGAGGTCGTCAGGGCGGCGGGTGGGGGCAGGACCGTGGTTGGCGAGCGGACGGGGTGTCCCGGGTTACTGGGGGGTGTCCAGTTCGTGGTAGGCGAGGGCGGCGGGGACGGTGTCGGTGATGACGAACACCTGGTCGGTCTGGGTGACGTCGAGCAGCCGCCGGAACTGGGGGCCGGGGGCGGCCAGCACGAGGGGGACGTGGTGCAGGTTGCGCCGGGCCCTGAGGAGTTCGTTGAGGCCGCTGGAGTCGCAGAACAGCAGGTCGGACAGGTCCAGGACCAGCAGGGGCGGGCGGGCTGCGATCTCGTCGCTCAGCGCGCGGCGCAGGTGGGGGCTGGCGGCGTAGTCCAGTTCGCCGTGCAGGCGCAGGATGCGGGCGGGGGTGGGGGTGTGCAGGGTGGTGAGGTGGAACGTGGTGGTGGGGTCCTGCTCGGACACGCGGCCTCCTTCGCGGGGGTCAAGATCGAGGCCAGCCTGCCACAGCGCCATGGGCGGGGGTGAGCGCAGGTGAGGGGCGGGCGGGGATCCGGCCGGGTGGTGCTACCGCACCCGGCCCGGGTAGAGGGGCCGCCGGATGTTTGTGCGGATTCGCAAGCGGGCTCCGTACCGGGTTCCTGGCCTGATCCGGGGTGTGGGCCGAGGGTGTTCGAGTGCGGCGGGGATGCTCTCGGCCGTCGTGAGCACCTTGTCCGCCCCGGTGATGCCGAGCACTCGGGCACCCGGCCCCGGCCCGGACGCCGAGGCCCGAACCGGGGTCACGGGCCGCCGAGGAGGCGGGCGGGGGTGGTGAGCAGGAGGAGGTGTCCGCCCTGGGCGGCGGGGCGGAAGTCGAAGGGGGTGGTGAAGGAGCCGGTGATCAGGAGCAGGGTGCGGTGGTCGCGCAGGCGGCGGCGCCAGTGGCGGTCGGCGGCCACGTGGCCACCGAACCAGAGGGTGCCACCGGGGCAGTGCAGGGTCAGACGGCAGTCGTCCAGGACGGCCGACCAGCCGGGGTGCGCTTCGGTGGCCGCATCGGCGCAGTGCCGGATGGTCTTGAGGCCCACCCAGCCGTCCGCGGCGAGCACTTGGCGGTCGGGGGCCTGGAGGAGGATCAGGGCCGGGCGGCCGTCGGGCAACAGCTCCGGCCAGGGCTCCCTGTGCAGGCCGGTGCTGCCGATCATCTCCACACCGGCCCCCTTCCCCCCGACCAGGCCACCCACCCAGCTGCCCAGAGGGTTTCCCGAGGACAACAACATCATCAGGCAGGACACCACCCCGCAGAGGACGAACAGGCAAACGAACTGACACAACGTCAACAACCTGCAGGGCGGGGCCGGAGCATGCCCGTACCCGCTGCCGGCGGCGGGCGGCTCTGGCCTGGGGGAGACCGGCCGTACCCCCGCCGGCCGTGCCAGCCGCCCGGGTTGTGGGCCGGGGAGGCGATCGGATCCTCGCCGGGGGCAGGCAGCGGTTGAGCCTTTCCCGTGTGGGTCCGCAGCGTTGGGTACGACGGGGACGGTGGGCAGCGGCATCACGGCCCGGTGGTGGTCGAGCTGGCCGGCCGTCGCGGCGGCGTCCCGATGCGGTAGCGCAGCACGGTCTCCTCGATGAGGACGACGAACCGGTGCCGCCCCTCGTGCAGGAGTGGGCCGCGTTCGAGGCGGGCGGCGGCCGCGGCCGCCACGTCGTCGGGGGTGTCCTGGAAGGAGGAAACGTTTGGGGCGGATCGCCGGTCAGCTGGTCGGTGCGAACGCGGTGATCGCGTCGGCGAGTTCGCCGGGGGCTTCGAGGGGGATGAGGTGCCCGGTGTTCGCGATCACCGTGAACTGTGCTCCGGAGAGGTAGGGAAGGAGGTTGCGGCGCAGCACGTCGGTGGGTTCGACGCGGTCGTGCTCGCCGGCGATGACGAGGGTGGGGGCGCTGATCGTGCGGGTGTGTTCGGTGATGTCCTCGGCGATGCCGTGCAGCGGCCATTGGGTGCGTGCCGCCTCGGCGGCGGCCCGGGAGTCCGCAGCGATCTGTGCCTTGGCTTGCGCCGGCAGGTCGGTGGCGGTCAGGACGGTGTCCCTGGCGGCGGCGACGGACTCTTCGGTGTCGTAGGCGTGGGAGAGGAACTCGCGGTACTCGACGGTGATCTCCGCAGGCGGCCTGGCCGGTCCGGATCCGACGAGGACCACCCCCCGCAGGCGGGCGGGTCGCGTCGCGGCGACGAGTTGCGCCACCTTGCCGCCCATGGAGTGCCCGACGAGGACGTGGTCGTCGATTCCGGCATCGGCGAGGACGGCCGCGGTGTCGTCGGCGAGTTGGCGGAGCGTGTAGGGCCCGGGGAGTGTGCGCGAACGGCTCCACCCGCGGAAGTCGACCGCGAGCGTGTCGCGGCCCGGCAGGCGGTCCACGACCGGGTCCCAGGTGCGGGCGGAGCCGCCCCAGTAGTGCAGGAAGACCAGGGTCGGGCCCGTACCCGGTCGATGGTCGTACGCGGGCAGGGAAAGGTGCCGTGTGCCGTTCATGCGGGGGTCCTCCGGTTTGCTCTGCGGCTGGTTCTTCCTTGGTTCCATTGGACCGTCGAGCGCGGGACGGGACATCGGCACGACTGGACGGTCGATGGTGAAAACTGGACTCGTGGCAACGATCCGGCACATGACCTATCAGCCCGTCGGCCGCGGGGCCTCGTCGGTCGAGGTGATGACGTTCCGACGGCTCCGGGACATCAACGACCGCGGCGCGCAACGAGCCGACTTCCACGTCCTCGCCCTCGTCGACGAGGGCGACGGCACGGTCGCGGTCGACTTCGCCTCCCATCCGCTCTCGGCGCGGACCGCGGTGCTGATCCCGCACGGCGCCGTGCACCGCTGGGACGACATCACCCGCATCACGGGACACCTGGTGCTCTTCGTCCCGACCGCGCCGGTGACGCACCACACGCGCGCAATGGTCGCCTCCCCCGGTCCCGTCGCCCGGTGGACGGTGCCCGCCGAGGCGTGGCCGTTCGTCGACGCGGCACGCGGGCACCTTGTCCTGGAGGCGGCCGCCCTGGCCGAGGACCCGTCGACGGAACTGCCCGCGATCCTGCTGTCCGCACTGATCACCCGCCTCGATCCTCCGTATTCCGAGGCGCGCTCGGCGAACCCGACGTTCCAGCTGTTCCGCTCGAGCGTCGAGGCGCATTTCCGGACCCACCACGACGCCGGTCACTACGCGGCCGCGCTCGGATTCGCCCCACGCACCCTGACCCGGGCCGTGCAGCAGGCCACCGGGCGCACTGCGAAGGCGTACATCGTGGAACGGATCGCACTCGAGGCGAAGCGCCTGCTGGCCCACGAACGCGTCACCGCGGCGCGGTGCGCGAGCGAACTAGGGTTCCCGGACCCCTCGAACTTCTCGCTCTTCTTCCTGAACGCGACGGGCCTGCGCCCAGGCGCCTGGCAGGCAGCGACGACCCTCGGCTGACCCGCCGGCGCCCGCCTCCCGCTCGGCTGCCTTCCGGCCGGCGCAACGGGTTCGGCGGCAGTCTCGACGACGTGTTCGACGACGGTCTCGACGAGCCCGGCCTCCGGCCTGAGCGACCGTCCCGGCACAGCGGTTCTGCTGGACCGGCCTGTCACGGCTGCGACCCCGGAGGGAGGGGGTTCGGGCGGGGGATCAGCTGCTCCTCGGCCGGGGCCGGCCGGCGTCGGTGGTGAGGGGAACGCGCAGGCTCACCCGGTAGCCGCCGTCGGGGGTCGGTCCGGATTCGAGGGTGCCGTGCAAGAGTTCGGCGCGTTCGCGCAAGCCGATCAGGCCCTGTTGGGAGCCGGGGAGGGGCAGGGAGGGGCGGGTGGGCGCACTGTTGGTGACGGTCACTCCCACCTCGGTGCCGTCCTGCCAGAGGTCGACGGCGGCGGTGGCGCCGGGGGCGTGCTTGCGGGCGTTGGTCAGGGCTTCCTGGACGGTGCGGTAGAGGGCTCGTTGGGCGGGGGCGGTGAGGGCGGCGGGGAGTTCGCCGCTCAGGCGGGTGTCGATGCCGCTGGCGTCGACGAGCCGGTGCAGGTCCGCGAGGGTGGGCTGGGGGGTGAGTTCGGTGTCGCGACCGCCGGAGGCGCGCAGCAGCCGGACCATGGTGCGCAGTTCGTCGAGGGTGGTGACGCTCAGGGAGCGGATGGTGCGGGCGGCGTCCCGGGCGTCGTCGTCGCCGGTGGACACCTGGAGCGCTCCGGCCCGGACGGCGATCAGGCTGACCTGGTGGGAGACGACGTCGTGCATCTCGCGGGCGAGTTGGGCGCGTTCGCGGGCGAGCACGGCCTGGGAGTGCAGGACGCGCTCGTGCTCCCTGGCCTCCTCGGTCTCGGCCATCTGCCGCTCCAGGTCGCGGCGGGTCTGGACGAGTTGCCCGAACAGCACGGCGGCGGCCGCGGTGGCCAGGCTGTAGACGAAGGCGACCAGGGTGAGGGTGCGGCTGACCTCGAACGGGCCGCCCAGGGACCAGGGGATGCTGGCGGCGAGCGCGGCGCCCAGGGCGCAGAGTGCGAGGAAGCGGCGGTTGCGGGAGCGTTCGGCCAGGGTGAACAGGGCGATGAGGGGGGCGAGCGCGATGTCGTCCTGGGTGAAGGCGATCGGCAGGGTGAGCAGCAGGACGGGGAAGGGGAACCGGCGGCGCAGCGCCAGCGCGGCGCAGCCGAGTGCGGCGACCGCGAGGTCGGGCGGGGCGGGGTCGGTGAGGTTCAGTGACGTGTCGACGGCTGCCGCCAGGACCAGGGCGCCGTCCACGACAGGCGCGGGGATCCGCGCCCACAGGGTCCGGGCCCGGTGGTGGGCTTCGGTCCGGGACGGGCCGTCGTGCGGCACCGTTCGGGTCACCGCCGGTTCCTGGCCGCTCGCCTCCCTGTTCATCGGTGCCACCTCGCCTTCGTGCTGCTGCGCCTCTGCCGTCGCGGGTCGCGACCTCGTCCGGGCGCGCTCCGTCGAAGCCGACCCTACGGCTTCGGCGTCGTCGTGGCGGTGGTCGGAGGGCGGCTCCGGCCACTCGGCGGGGTGTCGTCATCCGGTCGGCAGGGGGCGCCGGCGGGCGGGCCGGTCGGGGGCGGCGGCGCCGGTCGGCGGGGGTGTTCCCGGCGGTCGGCGGAGTGACCGGGCGCGGTGCGGCCGCTGGGATGGGAGAGGTGGGCCGGTGACGCCCGCACCCGGAGCAGGCGTCCTCGTTCGCCGGTGCGGGTCCCCCGTTCCCGTTCGAGAGCGATGCCGTCTTGCTGATCCCCGTCCTGTTCGTGATCACCGCGGTGGTGGCCGGCTGGTCGCTCGTCGCCGGCCGGTTGGAGCGCAGGCACGTACGGGCGCCGCTGGTGCTGGTGCTCGCGGGCGTCGCCACCGGTCTGTTCACGCACAGTCAGATCGCCGGTGCGATGAACTCCGAGGTCGCCCAGCGGGTGGCGGAGATCATCCTGGCCGTGCTGCTGTTCGTGGACGCCACCGAGCTGCGCGGCGGCCGGCTGTTCGGGCACCATCCCGGTGCGGCGGTGCGGGTGCTGCTGGTGGCGCTGCCGCTGAGCCTCGGCGCGACCGTCCTGCTCGGCGGCCTGCTGCTGCCCGGCCTGCCGGTCGCGGTGCTGCTGCTGATCGCCTGCGTGATCGTCCCTACCGACTTCGCACCGGCGGAGATCCTGGTCCGCGACCGGCGGGTCCCGGCGCGGGTGCGCAGCGTGCTCAACGTGGAGAGCGGCTACAACGACGGCATCGTCTCGCCGCTGTTCCTGTTCGCGCTGGTGCTGGCCGGGTCGACGGCCGAGCAGCGCACCCCGTGGGAGGCGTTGGCCACGACCGTGCCGTTCGCGGTCAAGGCGCTGGTGGTGGGCGCGTTGGTGGGCGCGCTGCTCGCCTGGGCGATGAACCTCGCCCAGCGCGCGCACGGGATGACCGACCGGTCCCGACGGATCCTGGTGCTGGTCGTTCCGCTGCTGGCCTACACCTCGACGACCGCGGTGCACGGCAACGGTTTCGTCGCCTCGTTCGTGGCCGGTGTCGCCTTCCGCTACGTGCGGCGGGCGCCGCAGCGCCAGGGCGTAGCTGCGGCGGTCGGTTCGGACTTCCAGCTGATCGAGGACACCAGCGCGATGATGACCATGGTGATGTGGTTCTTCTTCGGCAACGCCGTGGTGCTGACGCTGGGCCTCGGCCTGGACTGGCAGGTGCTGGTGCTGTGCGTGGCCGCGCTCACCGTGCTGCGGGTGGTGCCGGTGCTGTTGTCCCTGCTGGGCTCCAGGCTCAGCGGTCGCGAGCGGCTGATGGTCGGCGCGCTCGGGCCGCGCGGCACCACCTCGATCGTGTTCGGCCTGCTCGCCTTCAACGCCCTCCCGGACGGGCCGGGGGCCGACAGTGCCCTCGACGCCATGGTCGTCGTCGTGCTCGGGAGCGTCCTGCTGCACGGCGGCGGGTCGATCGCCGTCGCCCGCGCGCTGCGCGGCAGGCCGGGGGCTCGCCCGAAGGACGTGGTGGACGCCGGTGGCACCGCCCGGGTCGGCGCGCTGCGGGAGTGAGCGGCGGTGGCGCGCCCCGTCGTCACGGGCGCCGCGGCCGGCCCCCGGTCCCGTCCGGGCCGTCGTCGGTCAGCAGCCCCGCGCGCTGGGCGAGCAGCGCGGCCTGGACCCGTCCGCCCACGCGCAGCTTGGTGAGGATCGCGCTGACGTGGTCCTTGACCGTGCCGGTCCCCAGGTGGAGGCGCACGCCGATGTCCGCGTTGGACAGGCCCTCGGCGATCAGGGCCAGCACCTCCCGTTCCCGGTCGGTGAGCAGGCCGACCCGCGCGGCCTGCTCGTCGACCACGGCCGGGGCGCTGCCGGGGTGGCCGCGCAGCAGGCTCTCGGAGGCCTTCGGGGACAGGACGACCCCGCCGGCGGCGAGGGTGCGCACCAGTGGGGCGAGTTGCTCGGGCTCGGTGTCCTTGAGGACGAATCCGGCGGCCCCGGAGTTCAGCGCGGTCAGGATGTACTCGTCCGTGTCGAAGGTGGTCAGCATCGCCACCACCGGGGGCGAGGGCAGGGCGACCAGTTCCCGCAGCAGGCTGAGCCCGTCGACGTCCGGCATCCGGATGTCGAGCAGGACGACGTCGGGCCGGTGCTCCCGGACGGTGGCCAGGGCCTGCCCGCCGGCGGCGGTCGCCACCACCGCGATGTCGCCCGCCGCGTTGAGGATCATGCCGAAGCCCGACCTGATCAGGGCCTCGTCATCCACCACCACTACCCGGATCATGCGTCCTCCGCCCGCGCCGGACCTCTGCCGTACCGCCCCATGATCGCGGGTCCGCCCGGCCGGGGCGCACCGGGAGCGGCGGTGCACGCCACTCGGCGGGGGTGCTCCCGCCACCGGGCGGGGGTGTTCCCGACGGGCACCGGATGGGACGCGGTCCGCCGCGGGCCCAGGTTGGAGCGGGTACGTCCCCGTTCGAGAGGAACCCCGTGAGCACCCCACCCGAACCGTCGAACGCGGAGACCGTGCCGCTGTCCGCGCGGGCGACGTTCCGCGCGTTGTACGGCTACGTCCGCCCGCACCGGTGGACGGTCGCGTTCGGCCTGCTGTGCGCGCTGTTCGGGGCGGCCGGCGGGCTGCTGCAGCCGCTGGCCACGAAAGCACTGGTGGACCGGCTCTCCTCCGGCCAGACGGTCACCGCCATCGTGCTGTCCCTCACCGCCCTCGTGCTGCTCGGCACGGTGTTCGAGGCGCTCGGCGGGTACGTGCTGGAGCGAACCGCCGAGTCCGTCGTGCTGGCCGCCCGGCGGAGCCTGGTCGGGCGGCTGCTGCGGCTGCGCATGGCCGAGGTGGAGCGCGTCGCGCCGGGCGACCTGATGTCCCGGGTCACCTCCGACACCACGCTGCTGCGCGCGGTCACCACCCGCGAGCTGGTCTCCGGCGCCACCGGCGTGGTCACCCTGGCCGCGGCCGTCGTGCTGATGGCGGTCCTGGACCCGGTCCTGCTGGGCGTGACGCTCGGCGTGCTGGCGGCGGTCGGCGGGCTGGTCGCGCTGGTGATGCCGAAGATCTCCGAGGCCGCCGAACGCTCCCAGGAGGCCGTGGGCGAGATCTCCACCGAGTTGGAGCGCGCCTTCGGGGCCTACCGCACCGTCAAGGCCTCCGGCGCCGAGGAGCGCGAGGGCGCCCGGGTGCTGGCCGCCGCGCAACGGGCGTGGCTGCACGGCGTGCGGGCCGCCAAGTGGGAGGCCACGGCGAAGTCCGCGGACGTCCTCGCCGTCGAGCTGGCGTTCCTGGCGGTGCTCGCGGTCGGCGGGGCCCGGGTGGCGTCCGGGGCGATCTCCGTCTCCACGCTGATCGCCTTCCTGCTGTACGTCTTCTACCTGGTCGACCCGGTCTCCCGGCTGGTCGACGCCGCTTCGCAGTACCAGGAGGGCGCGGCCGCGATCGCCCGGATCACCCGGGCCCGGCAGCTCGCCACCGAGGAACCCGAACCTCTCCGGCCCGCCGTCCCCGCCCGCACCGGCGCGGCGTCGATCCGCTTCGAGCAGGTGTCCTTCCGCTACCGCCCCGAGCTGCCGGACATCCACCAGGACGTCACCTTCGACGTGCCGCCCGGCGGGATGACCGCCTTCGTCGGCCCTTCCGGCGCGGGCAAGTCGACCGTCTTCGCCCTGCTGGAGCGTTTCCACGAGGCGACCGGCGGGCGGGTCCTGGTCGACGGCCAGGACGTCCGCGACTGGCCGCTGCACCGGTTGCGCTCGGCCATCGGCTACGTCGAGCAGGACGCCCCCGTCCTGGCCGGCACCCTCCGCGAGAACCTGCTCTTCGCCGCACCCGGCGCCACCGACCAGGACCTGCGCGAGATCCTGGCCCGCACCCGCCTGGAGGCCCTCGTCGCCCGTCTGCCCGACGGCCTGGACACTCCGGTCGGCCACCGCGGCTCCACGCTCTCCGGCGGCGAGCGCCAGCGCGTCGCCATCGCCCGCGCACTGCTGCGCAGGCCACGCCTGCTGCTCCTCGACGAGGCGACCTCGCAACTGGACGCGGACAACGAACTGGCGGTGCGGGACGTCGTGGCGCGGGCGGCCCGGGAGACCACCGTCCTGGTGGTGGCCCACCGCCTGTCCACGGTGACCGGCGCCGACCGGATCGTGGTGATGGAGGCCGGCCGCGTCCGGGCCGTCGGCACCCATGCGGAACTGGTCGAGCGGGACGGGCTGTACGCCGAACTGGCCGCCACCCAGTTGCTGGCCCCGGCCCGCTGACCCGGTCGGAAACACGCCGGAGGGACGGGTGGACCTACTGATGCGTCCACCCGGTCCGCGAAGCGGCGTCCACACCTGTGTGGACGCCGCTTCGCGGACCGGGGCATGGAGTTCCGGGACGCCACCGCCGCGGCACCGGCCGCGAGGCCCCCTCTCCGACCGCGTGCTCGGACGCTTGGCTGACTACCCGGAGCACTCCCCCGCCACCGCGGCCGACACCGTCGCCACCGAACTCCGCACGAGCGGGGCGGCGTGCTGCCCGCGTCCGCCGAGGGCCTGTCGGGCGACGCCAGGCCGGCCTGCGGGCCGTCACCGGCCGCGCCGCCGTCGATGTCCGGGCGATCGGCGCTGCCCGCCGCTACGCCCGGCGGATCGGCGCAGGAGTGCCGGCGGCCGTTCCCCGGACCGGCGCGAAGGGCCCGGGTCGAAGGTGTGCAGCGGCCGACCGGCGGCGAACCCCGCTACCGACAGGTCTCGGGCACCACGCAATTGACGGCGGGTCAGGCGCCCACGGGTTCCCGGTCGTCGGCCACCACCTCGGCGGTTCCCTCTCCCCGGCCGAAGTGGGCCACCGCGACAGCCGCGGCGACGGCGATGACGAAGCCGCCCGCGGCGAGCCGGCCCAGTCCGCTGCGGGAGGCGTCGCCGAGCCACAGCACGCCGGCCGCGCCGGGGACGACGGTCTCGCCGATCACCAGGGCGGCGGTGGCGCCGTTGACCGAGCCGATCTGCAGGGCGACGGTGTGCACGTACATGCCGCCGATGCCGCCGACGAGTACGGCGTACAGGGCGGGGTCGGCGAACATCAGGCCCGGGTCGAGCGTGTCGAGGCCATCCAGGACGCGTACGCCGATGCCGAGTGCGCCGAACCCGAGGCCGGAGAGCAGGCCCGCCACGATCGCGCCGCGCGCGCCCATCCGGCGCACCAGCAGGCTTCCGCCGACGATCACGAGGGTCGTGGCGATCAGCAGCCACCAGTGGAAGGCCGGTGCGGCGTGGTGGCCGCCCTGCGGCCCGGACGCCACGGCGAGCAGGACCAGGGCCGCGCACAGAACGGCGATCGACGCCCACTCCGGGCGCCGCAGGCGGATGCCCAGCAGCCTGATGGAGAGCACGGCGGTGACGACCAGGTTGGCGCTGATGACGGTCTGGGAGAGGAAGAGCGGCAGCACCCGGGCGGCGAGCGCGCCGAGTGCGAAACCGACGACGTCCAGGGCGGTGCCCAGGGCGAACTCCCAGGTGCGCGCGGCCCGGCCGGTGGAGGACAGGGTGGGGCCGCCGTGTTCGGTGCGCTGCCCCGGGTCGACCGCGGCAGCGGCCTCGCGGGCGGCGCGGCGGGCACCGACCGCCTGGAGGACGGAGCCGGTGCCGTAACAGGCGGACGCGGCGGCGGCGACGAGAAGTCCGACTATCACCAGGGGATTCCCTTCGTTGCAGGGGCGGGACCGGGCCGGTCGGCAGGACTGCGCCCGCCGACCGGCGGGTGGCTACGGCCGGTCGGCGGGTTGGCCGGCCCGGCGACGTTGGCCAGAGTGGGTGCGTCGCGTCGCTTCGACCCCGGTCGCAAGCACCCCCCGGACGCGGCGCTGCGGGTCTCGCGCTCCCGGCTCGCCACAGGCTCGGGAGCGTCGAGGCCCGGGCAGCACGGGAGCAGTCAGAAATCCCTCCGCGCGGGCCGAGGCGATGCCGATCCGGGGAATCTCGCCGCTCTTCTCGAAGAGCAGATAACGCGGTTCCCAGATCGGCCGGTATTTCGCGTTCGCCCGGTAGAGCGACTCGATCTGCCACCAACGCGAGAAGAAACCCAGCACCGAACGCCACAGCCGCAACACCGGGCCCGCACCCAGCTTCGAGCCGCGCTCGAAAACCGAGCGGAACATCGCGAAGTTCAACGAGACCCGTTCCAGTTCGACCTCCTTCGCCCGCTGCAGGAGTTCGATCACCATGAACTCCATCAGGCCGTTCTCGCTGTCCCGGTCGCGCCGCATCAGGTCCAGCGACAGCCCGTGCCCGCCCCACGGCACGAAGCTCAGCAGCGCCCGCAGCTCGCCGTCCCCGTCAAAGCACTCCAGCATCACGCAGCGCCCGTCGCCCGCGTCGCCGAGCCGGCCCAGCGCCATCGAGAAGCCCCGCTCGGTCGCCCCGTCCCGCCAGTGGTCGGCCTTGGCCACCAGCTCGGCCATCTCGCACTCGGGGATGTCCCCGTGCCGGCGGATCCGCACCGTGTACCCGGCCCGCTTGACCCGGTTGTACGCCTGCCGGACCACCCGCATCGCCCGGCCCTCCAGCGAGAACTCGTCCAGCTCGACGATCGCCTCGTCGCCCAGCTCCAGCGCGTCCAGGCCGTGCCGGGCGTAGATCACCCCGGCCTCCTCGGAGGCACCCATCACGGCCGGCACCCAGGCGTGCTCGCGGGCCTCCGCCAGCCAGGCGTCGATCGCCCCCGGCCAGGCCTCCGGGTCGCCGATCGGGTCGCCGGAGGCAAGCGTGACACCGCCGACCACCCGGTAGGCGATCGCCGCCTTCCCCGACGGCGAGAACACCACCGCCTTGTCCCGGCGCAGCGCGAAGTACCCCAGCGAGTCCCGCTCGCCCTGCTTCTCCAGCAGCTCGCGCAGCCGGCTCTGCTCCTCGTCGCTCTGCAGCTCCTCACCCCGCGGCGAGCGGAACGCCACGTACAGCACGAACAGGAACAGCACCGCGCCCGTCGCGTTGATCGCGGCATCCGACCACGCGGGGAGGGAGATCACGTCCATCGCGCGCGAGGAGGGCTCGACGGTGACCATGCCGGCGATCGCGTAGCCGAAGCGGTCGGCGAAGCCGGCGCCGCTCAGTTCGTTGGTCGCCTGGACCAGCAGCGCGCCGATCGTGCCGCCCGCGAGCAGGCCGCCGCCGAAGGCGGCCGCGGCCGCCTTCGGGTTGGACCGGTCGCCCTTGGCGGTGAACTCCCGGCGGCCGATCAGCAGGGCCGTGAAGAAGACGGCGGTCAGCGCCGTGGACAGGTAGTTGAAGGCGTGCGCCCCGAACCGCTCGCCGGGCATCGCGAGCCCGGCCGCGTACAGCAGCAGGAGCAGGCCGGAGACCGCCGTGTTGAAGATCCACGCGGCGCGCTTGCGGCGGCGCATCGCCACCGCGAGCAGCAGCGAGAGCACCGCCGAGGTCAGGCCGGCGGTCACCAGGTAGGGGGTGAAGTACTCGCCGTCGTTGTGGGCTTCCACCTGGTCGCGGAAAGGGGCGGCGAGCACCGCCACCAGGTTGAGCAGCGCGACCAGCCGCAGGTACCAGACCGTCGAGGCGGCGGCGCGGCGCCGCAGCCTGCCGGTGGGCCGGACGGTTCGGGAGATCGGGTTCGCAGACACGCTCCCACCCTGGCCGCGGGCGACCGCGGATCCCATCCGGCAGCGGGCCGGAGGCGCCCCGCCGGACGGCCGCAGCGCCTCCGCCGGTCGGCGGGAGGGGAGCCGGCCCGCGGCGACCGTGCCGGCGGCCACCAGGACGGGACGCTTCTAGGCCGTGTCTCATAATTGATCTTGAGTCGATGGATGCGGGGTGGGAGGGGAGTGGCGCGGTGGGAGACATGACATTGAGGGAAGCCGAGCAACTTGCGCGCGTTTACCTGCGTGGTCAGATCCGTGGGTGGACGGACGAGGGATGGACTCTCAGATGGGACGAGTGGGCGTCCGGCGAGGACGGGTTCGTGTTTGAGTTCAGCAGGGACGGTGGGCTGCCGGCCGGGGCGCCAGTGTTCGTTGCCCGGGTCAGCGGCCGGTGCCACCTGATGCCGGGCCGGGAGTACCACCGGCGCAGGCGGCCGCGCCTTGGCGGGATCGACGCTGCTCCTGTCGTGTCCCAATGCCTGCCCGATAGTTGATCTTGTGGCGGGTCGAGGTGAGTTGACGGATGCGGCGTGGGAGCGGATAGATCCCTTGTTGCCGCGGGTGGACGGGCGTGGCCGTCCGTGGCGTGATCACCGGCAGGTGGTCAACGGTGTGCTGTGGCGGCTGCGGACCGGGGCTCCATGGCGTGACCTCCCGGAACGGTACGGACCGTGGCAGACCGTCTACGAGCGATTCGCCCGCTGGGAGGCGGACGGCACGTGGGCCAGGCTGCTGGAGCACGTCCAGGTCCGCGACGACGCGGTGGGCCGGGTCGAGTGGACCGTCGCCGTCGGCTCCACGGTCAACCGGACCCACCAGCACGCCGCCGTCGCCCGCAAAAAGGGGCTGCCGACGGGGATGAACTGGAAGATCCGGGCCGCTCGCAGACGCGTCAGGCCCTCGGCCGGTCCCGAGGCGGGCTGACCACCAAGGTCCACCTCGCCGTCGACGGCCGCGGCCTGCCGCTGTCAATCGTGCTCACGCCCGGGAACATCAACGACGCCACCGTGTTCGGCCAGGTCATCGGCGGGATCCGCGTCCCGCGCGTCGACACGGGGCGCCCTCGCACCACGCCGGATCGGGTGCTGGGCGACAAGGCGTACTCGAGCCGGGCGATCCGCCGACTGCTGCGGCGCCGGGGCATCGCCGCCACGATCCCCGAACGCCGCGACCAGGCGGCCAACCGCCGGCGTCGAGGGCGTCTCGGCGGCCGGCCGCCCGCGTTCGACCGGGTCCTTTACCGCGACCGCAACGTGGTCGAACGGTGCTTCGCCCGCCTCAAGCAGTTCCGTGCGATCGCGACCAGGTTCGACAAGCTCGCCGACCGCTACCGCGCCGGAGTCGTCCTGGCTTCTTTGATCCTCTGGCTCCGCGAGCCAGCCAGGTGATCATTTGTCAGACAGTCCTTAGGACAGCCCCAGGTTCACCCCGGAAATACGGACATAGTGGGGCAGCGTGGGACGGTGCTGGGACAGGGTGGCGCGGGCTGTCCCAGCACCGTCCCACGCTGCCCCAGGCCGCCGGGTCGGCGGCCGAACACAGGTGGATGCAGATCGGAGAGAGATGGCCGGCCCCGGCCACGCCGTGGTGCGGGTGATGGTGGACAGGCCTGGCCGGTTCCGCGTTTCCCCTGGACAAACCCGTCCGTGGACCGGGGGTGGGTGGGCGTGACCCGAGCGGGCTGGGGGCGGTTGTCCGGGCATGACGCACTCCTCCCCCACCGGCATCCGGCGGCCCGGCCTGGGCTCCGGGCTGACCGCGCTGCTGCCCACCACCGAATCCTCCGAGCCCGCCACGTCGGCCGGCCACCGCGCCGCCGCGCAACTGTTGCTGCTGCGCGAGGCGGCGGTGCCGGTGCCGGTGCTCACCGCGGCCGCCGAGCTGCTCGCCCTGCTCGCCCTGCTCGCCGACCACCCCGACCCCCTCACCCGCGAAGCGGCCGCCGCGACGGCCGCCCGGCTGCACGCCGCCACCGAACAGGGCGACGCGGGGCGCTGAATCCCACCTTGATGACGGCTGGGCCGAACCTTGATGGCGGCGCCGGCGAACCTTGACGGCCCTGCCCGCAGCCACCGCCAGGACGCCGGGCCAGGGACCGCTCACACGCCCGTGAGCTGCGGCATCAAGGAATCCATCAAGGAGTGCAGCCCGACCTGGTGCTGCAGTTCGGCGACGGCCGCAGGGGCGGGCGCAGAGGTGCGCAACCGCATCGACCCCGCACGCGGTCGGCGGGTGGCGGGCCAGGTTCGTCGAGCACCGGATCGCCGGCCTGGGCGACATGCCCAGGCCTGGAGGTCCCCGCACGGTGACCGACGGGCAGGTGGTCGAGCTGGTCGCCAGGACGCCGGAACGCACTTCGAAGGACGCCACGCACTGGTCGACCCGGTCGATGGCCGGGGAGACGGGCCTGTCCCAGTCCACCGTGTCGCGGACCTGGCGGGCGTTCGGACTTCGGCCGCACCGCGCCGAGACCTTCGAGCTGTCGACCGACCCGTACCTCGTGGACAAGGTCCACGAGGTGGTCGGCCTCGTACCTCGACCCGCCCGAGCGGGCTCTGGTGTTCTGCGTGGACAAAAAGTCCCGGATCCAGGCGCTCGACCGCGCCCAGCCAGTACTGCCGATGGTGCCGGGGGTTCCGCAGCGGATGACCGCCGACTACGTCCCCCACGGCACCACCACCCTGTTCGCCGCACTCGAGGTCGCCACCGGCAAGGTCATCGGCTCGCTCCACCGCCGCCGTCACGCCGAGGAGTTCGAGAAGTTCCTGCTCCGGCTGGGCACGGAGGTCCCCGAGGGAACGGATGTCCACCTGGTGCTGGACAACTACGCCACCCACAAGACACCGGCGATCAAGACCTGGCTAGTGGCCACCCGCGGTTCCACCTGCACTTCACCCCGACCGGTTCCTCCTGGCTGAACCTGGTCGAGCGCTGGTTCGCCGAGCTGACGAACAAGCAGATACGGCGAGGCGTCCACAAGTTCGTCCAGGCTCTCGAAGCCGACGTCCGTGACTGGATCGCCACCTGGAGCACCGACCCGAATCCCTACGTCTGGACCGAGGCCGCAGACGAGATCCTCGAACGCCTCGCCGGATATCTGAAGCGAATCCCAGACTCAGGACACTGGCTGGGGCGCCCCCGCCGGGATGCGTGCGGATCTGCCGCGTACATACGCTGAGAGGGGGAGAACGTCGGCGCCGACCAGCGGCGCTCTCTCGCCGTACACCCGTGAACATCGCCGACCCCCGAGCCGTTCGGGGAGGAGCGGGGGCCGACCGTGCAGATGAACGAGGACTACCAGAAGGCCATCGACGGGACGCTGGTCTCCGTCCCGTCCGGCGGCAACGAGTCACTGACCTTCCACAACATGACCTCGCTGACGCTTGTCCTGTACTTCGTCGGCGGCAGTGGCGAGCACGTGGTCGCCGCTCCCCTCCAGGGTACGAACATCCCCGGGACGGAGGGCGGCGTGGCGACGGTCGTCTCGGAGCAGGGCGTGTACTGGCTCGCGGCCAGCGCCGACACCGGCGGCTTCGTCACCGTGTACGAGGATCCCGGCGCCGGGGACGCGGACGTCTACGTCACGGACTGGGATCTGCTGGAGCCGAACGACATCGGGACGGTGCCGGTTCCCGATCCGAAGGCCGGAATCCTCGTTCCGGCCGACTCGCCCCGGGTGGTGGTCGGTTGCGGCCTGGTCGAGACCGACCACCCGCTGGCCCCCAACGTGGTGATCCGGGAGCAGTTCTGGCAGCGAATGCCGAACTCCTACAGCGTGGCTCCCGGGGAGACGAAGGAGTACGCGTACACCATCACGTCCGGGAAGCAGGAGACCTCGTCCCAGCTGAGCACGCTGGAGGCGTCGGTGAGTGCGTCGGCCGGCGTCGGCTGGGGTCCCGTCTCGGCGACGGTGTCGGCCTCGCTGAGCACGACGTCCACCACCTTCCAGCAGCTCACCGTCACCGAGGAGACGACGTCCTACGTCTCCGAGCAGTACAGTCTCGACCCGAAGGCCGAGGCTCCGGAGATGATGCTCTGCTGGCAGCTCACCGACGTCGTGTCGATCTGGCCGTGGAGCGGGAATGCGCCGCTGTCCATCCTCGCCACCGGGACGTCGCCGATGGTCGTCGCCGGCCCGTACACCCAGCCGGACCCCGCCGAACTGCGCGGCTGAGAACGCCGGGAGGACACCGTGAAGATGACCACGGCCTATCAGCAGGCCCTCGACGGCACGCTGACGTCCACGAGCATCGGAAGCACCGCGCAGTTCAGCTTCAACAACGCGACCATGATCCCGCTCGGCGTGTACCTCATTTCCGACCGGGGGGTCTGGCTGGGCTACGACTCCGACAGCAACACCTTCGGTGTGGGGTACCCCTCCCTCGGTGTGAGCCCCGGCTCGGAGTGGCCGGGGCTCACCGGACAGCTCGACTACGGCTGGTACTTCGTCTTCGTCAACTACTTCACCGGCGCGTTCGTCGCGGTCCTCCAGACAGCGAGCGGCGGCAGCGACCCGCAGGACTGGGTCACCGTCGACAACGACGACCTGCTCGACGCGAACGACATCGGCCTGCCGCCGGTTCCCAACAAGGGCGTCGTCATCCCGCCGGACTCGCCGCGGGTGGTGGTCGGCTGCGGAAAGGCCGGCGCGAACGTGATCGTCCGCGAGCAGTACTGGCGGCGGCTGCCGACGTCCTACAGCATCGCCAGGGGGCAGAAGCGCAAGGAGAACTACACGACGACGACGGGGATCGAGAACACCACCTCGGATCAGTCGGACATCGCCTCGGCCGTGGGGGCGGGCGCCGGTGCCAGCTGGGGGCCCATCTCGGCGAGCATCTCAGCCTCGCTCAACGCCAGTTCATCCTCGTTCCAGCAGGTCACCACGAGCACCCGGACCACCTCTTCGGTCGCGCAGACCTTCGACAACACCGAGGGGGACGCCGCGAAGATGTTCCTCCACTGGCAGCTCACGAACGTCGTCTCGGTGCTCGACTCCCACGGCCGCCCCTTCTCGTCGCTCATCTACGCGTCCGAGGACCCGGCGGTGATCGGCGGCTCGTACGACCCGGACGGCCTTCCCGAGCGGCCGCTGAGGAAGGCGATGCCGATGTCCCCGCAGATGCGGGAGATCCTGGCCCGGAAGTGAGAGGGGCACACCCATGGCACGCGGTCCCGTCCCGCTGGAAGAGGCCCACACCACGGTCGCGGAGTGGCTGTCCTGTCCGAACATCGTCATGCTCGACACCCGTACGAAGATCGTGCACGGCCGGGACACCGGAGAGCCCGCGATCACCGTCGGGGTGATCAGGAAGGCGCCGCCGCGCTTCCCGGCCGACCGGGACTTCCCCGTCCCGCCCACCGTCGAGGTCGACGTCACCCGGCCGGACGGCCGGGTGGAGACCGTGGACGTGCTCACGGACGTCGTCGAGACCGGCAGGATCGTGCCGGCGGCGTCGTTGGAGAGCCGGCAGCGCCCGTGCCCCGGGGGCTACCGGATCGTGTCGCAGTGGGGCTGGATCCCGCTGGTGAGCGCCTTGGGCGGAACGCTCGGCGTGGTCACGACGTACCGCAACCAGCGGTGCCTGCTGACCAACGCCCATGTCATCGCCCGGGCGAGCACCCCGGGCAATCCGGTGTACCAGCCCGGTTGGAGCGCCTGGGACTTGCAGACGGACTGGAACCGGATCGGGCGGTGCGACGGGACGTTCGAGATCATCACCTCCGATTCGCTCCAGAGCGTGCCGACGGTCCGCAACCGGTACGACTTCGCCTGGGCGCGGGTCGACTCCAGGACGACGTCGTTCGCCGTCCCGCCCATATGGCCCCATGAGAAGGCACTGCAGCTGAACTCGGGCACGCTGAGCGACGCGGACAAGGCCTTCGTCAGCTGGATCGGGGCAACGACCGGCGTACGCCAGGACGCGATGGTCACCTCGGAGGCCGCGATGTACCGCACGGAGCCGACGTGGGGCAGGTACGCGTACTGGAGGAGTTGCCTCGCCTTCACCAGCCAGGACATCGGCGGCCACCTCGAACTGCAGTCCGGCGACTCGGGATCGGCAGTGATCGCCACCCTCACGAAACGGGTCATCGGTCTCATGACGTCGCACAGCGAGAGCGGTTCCGAGATCCATGCCACCCGCATCCCGCCGGAATGGCCGGCAGCCGGCGACCCCCAAGGCCTCGTCCCGGCCCCGGGCTCCATCCTCCCCGTCTGACCTCGCGGCCCCCTCCGGGGGTGCCTCTGCGGGGTTGGTCAAGGAAATCGGGCTGCATCTGGGTGGGGTGGCCAGGCAGCATGGTGAACCGCCCCGGGCTCGGTGGAGATCTCAGGTTGTGGTTGTGACCTGGGGTTTTGTGGCGGTGAGGTAGTAATTGGTCTCATGTTCGACGGGTGGGACGTGGCCTATCCCACCGTGGAGTCGCCGGTGGCAGTACCAGTCGGTCCACTCGGCAGTGGCCAGCTCGACCTGGGCGAGGGTCTTCCACGGCCGCCCTGGTTTGATCAGCTCTGTCTTGTAGAGCCCGATGGTGGGCTCCATCAGGGCGTTGTCGTCGGCGTCGCCGACCGATCCGAGCGAGGCCGCGATGCCGACGGCGTCCAGGTGCTCGGCGAGCCGGAAACTTGTGTACTGCGACCCGGCATCCGAATGAGGTATCAACTCACCTCCCTGGTGCGGGAATCCGTCACGATCGCGCTGCCACAAGGCCATCTCCAGGGCATCCAGTACGAGCCTGGTCTCCTTCGACATCGCGGCGGACCAGCCGACGATGCGGCGGGAGAAGGTGTCCACGACGAACTTGCGGTCCACCGGATCAGGGGCGCGTTCGGCGGCCTGGTCCGCAATAGTGGTGACGACCTTCTTGCCGCGCACGGCGCCGGTGATGCCGAGCTCGCGCATCAGGCGTTCGACGGTGCAGCGTGCCACCGAGTGGCCTTGCCGGCCCAGCTCCCGCCATACCTTGCGGGCCCCGTGGACGCGGTAGTTGGCGTTGTAGACCTCCTTGATCAGCTCCTCGAGTCCCTCGTCGCGCACCGTGCGGGCGGAGGGCTCGGCCGCGAGGAAGCTCGCCGCGGCCTTGAGGATCTCGTTGGCGCGCTTGAGTTCGGCGATCCCCTTCTTCATCGCCTTGATCTGCGCGGACTCCTCCGTGGTCGTGCCCGGGCGCTGCCCGGAGTCGACCTGGTCACGTCGCACCCAGTTGCGAAGGGTCTCGGCGGGCCCGATGCCCGGCTTCTCCGCGACGGCCCGCAGCGCGGTGGACTCGTTCGGGTGGTCGCCGAGGTCCTCGGCGACCATGCGCACCGCACGACGGTGCAGCTCAGGCGGGTAGGAGGAAGGACGTGCCATGACTCGAATCCTTGGACGAAATCGAGTCTCCACCGAACCCGGGGCGGTTCAGGCGCGGCTTGGTCCGTTCAAGCCGCTGATCGACCGGATGCCGAGGGCGGTTCTGGACGCGCCGCACGAGCAGCGGCACGGTGATGGCGGTCGCGCCGCGCCCCCGCCGCGGTGGGGCGGCGGGGGCGCGGGCGGTGCGGTGTCAGAGGGTGCCGCGGTAGCCGCCGGTGGAGGTACCGCGTTCCTCGATGAAGTGCTTGAACCGCTTGAGATCGCCCTTGACCTGCCGGTCCAGCATGCCCGTCATGTCGCCGACCTTCTCGGCCATGCCGCTGGGCTGGAAGTCCATCTCCATCATGACCCGGGTGTGGGTGGCGTCGATCGGCTCGAAGCGCACCATGCCGGTCTGCTTCACGTCGCCGTTGGTGGTGCGCCAGGCGACGTGGTCGTCCGGGACCTGGTCGACGATCTCGGTGTCGAACTCCCGGCTGACACCGGCGATCTTCGTCTTCCAGTGGTTGTGCCGGTCGTCGGTCTGGGTGATCTCCTCCACGCCGTCCATGAACTTCGGGAAGTCCTCGAACTGCGTCCACTGGTTGTACGCGGTGCTGATCGGCACGTCCACGTCGATGGATTCCTGCACCTTGCTCATCGCTGTACTCACCTTCGAGTCGTTTGATCGGCCTTGTTCCGCCCGCCCCGGTCCCTGACCGGTATGCCTGGCTCCTACTGATTCGGCACGTTGCCCGGCCGATCGGCAAGCCGTCCGACCCATCCGGGACCGTCCGCGCCGGCCGGTCATGGGCGCAGACCCGTCGGACGTCGGGAGTCGCGGGATCCGGGCGAAGGGGAAATCCTCCCGGCGAGCTTCGGCCCGAGGGACGGCCTCCGTACGCCGCAGGTGATCGGCCGGACGGAGCCTGGCCGTGCACGAGCGCGGTGCGGTGCGGCGGACTGCCCGCGCAACCTCGGCGGTGTGCGGGAAGGCCGACCGGGCAGAAGGCTGCCGGGCGCACCCGCGCGCAGTGGCTGCTGCGGTGTCCCGCGATGGTCGGTGCAGGCGGAGGCGAAGGGGAGGATGAGTGGCTGTGAAGGGTTTCCGCGGCTTCGTTCTACGGGGCAACGTCGTCGACCTTGCCGTGGGCGTGGTGATCGGAGCGGCGTTCTCGGGTGTCGTCACCGCCCTGGTCCGCGCCTTCCTCACCCCGTTGGTCGGCCTGGCCACCGGTGCGGTGGGTGACTTCAGCCGCCGCACCGTCAGGATCCACCACGTGGAGTTCCCGTACGGCGGGTTCATCGACGCCTCGATCACCCTGCTGCTCACCGCGCTGGTGCTCTACTTCGTGGTCGTGCTGCCGTTCAACAAGCTGCACGAGCGCTTCGCCCCGCACCAGGACGTCCAGGCGCCCAAGCGGGACTGCCCCGAGTGCCTGTCCGCGATCCCGGCCCGGGCGAGCCGGTGCGCCTTCTGCACCGCCTCGCTCGCCCCGATGCCCGACCTGCCGTGACCGCCCCCGGCCCGGTGACGGCGTGGCGCAGGAGGGCGGAGGAGGCGTGGCGGGCCCTCGGCCGCGCACTGCGCCACCCCGTGCGAGCGGTCCGGTCGCACCGCGAGTCGGTCGTGCAGACCGCCCGGGTGGCGGTGGCCTGCGCGCTGGCGTGGGAGGCCGCGGTCCTGCTGCTGGGGGAGGACGAGCAGCCCGTCCTCGCGCCGCTGGCGGCCCTGCTGACCGTCCAACTCACGGTGCTGAGGACGCTGGCGCAGGGTCTGCGGCAGATCGGCGGCGTCGTGCTCGGGGCGCTGGCCGCTCTCGGGCTGCTGCGCCTGGCCGGGGCGAACTTCGCCAGCATCGGCCTCGCCGTCGGTGTCTGTCTGGGCCTGGGGAAGCTGCTGCGCCTGGGCGAGCAGTCCACCGAGGTACCGGTCACCGTTCTGCTGGTGCTCAGCACCGGCGCCCCGTACGCCCCCGTGCGGATCTGGGACACCCTGCTCGGCGTCGCCTGCGGCGTCCTGGTCAACCTGGTCGCCGCACCCCCCACCTACGTCAGCCACGCCGCGCACCGGACCGCGCGGGTCGCCCACCGCCTCGCCGACATCGCCCACGACACCGCCCGCGGACTGCGCGAGGGCTGGGACGAACGGGACTCCGACAGCTGGCTGCGCCGGGTGGAGGCCGCCGCCCGCGAACTCGACCGGGCCCGGGAGACGGCCGCCCAGGCCGAGGAGGGCATCCGCCTCAACCCCCGGCGGCTGCGGCAGCGAACCGACCCGGCGGCCGCCCTCGCCCCGCTGGACGAGGGCCTCACCTGCCTCGGCCACGTCTGCGACCAGCTCGGTTCGGTGCTCCGCGGCCTCGACGACCTGGCCCGCGGCGAGCGACAGTTCCCGCACGAGGCCGACGCGCGCGAACGGCTGCGGCCCCTCGGCGGCGTCCTGGAGGCGGTCGGCGACGCGCTCGACCTCCTCGCCCGCATCCAGCGCGACCACGTCCGCGAGCCCGGGCACACCGACGACCTGACGGCCGTTCTGGAAAGGGGCCGAGACCACCACGCCGCAGCCGCCGAGACGCTCTGCCAGACCGATCACGGCCCCGCCGTCTGGTCCCTGCACGGCTCGATCATGGACGAGACCCAGCAGATCCTCCACGAACTCGACCCCAGCCACGGCCCCCACCCGACCGCCCTGCACCCCCGGCCGCTTCGACTCGCCGCCCCTCGCACGGAGAGCCGGGATCAGGCCGGGTGACCCGGGACGGCGTCGCGCAGGCTGGGCTGGTGCCGTCGAGACTCCGAGGGGGTCGGGCCTTCGTCGGGCCGCGGCCGGCGGCCTGCACGGAGTTCGCTGCCGACCGGCCTCGTGATCGACCGAAGTGAACGGGCGGAGGGTTTTGACCACGGGTCGCGGGTCTGGTCCGACCTCCGCAGAGCGGTCACGCTCTGTGACGTTTCGGGACTGGTGGCCTTCGTGGCTCGTTGACGGGCCTGGAGGGGATCATGCCCGCATGGACTTCGACCTCGCCCCACCAGACGGCGTTGGCCGTTGCGGGGCGGTGTGGATCGGCGATCGGCCGCCGCGGCGCTGGGGCCCCGCGGCGGAGTTGGGCCGGCGGTGACGGTGGCGAGATCTCGTTCGAGACCGTCGACGGAGGCGTGAGGGCCGGTCAGGTCGTCGGCACGGGCCGCTTTCGGGATCCGTGCACCTGCCCCGACGAGCCCGCACTGCCCGCACTGCCCGGGCAGCTCGGGCAGCGGCCCCGGCCGTCCGGGCTCTGGCACCGGCCCGGCTCACGTCGCCGTCGTCCTGCACCGGCACCGCCCTGGTTTCCGAAGCCGCCAGGAAGAGCAACTCTTCCAGCCGGGGCAGTACTTCGCGCACAGCCCGGAACCACCACCCCGAACGCCGCCCCCGCCGGCCGTTTCCAGACGGTCCCGGGAGGCGCTCCGGCGGGGTCAACAGTCGCAGGAGGCATCCGCACCACAGAAGTCGGACCAGGACCGCTTCGCATGAACGAAGCCCCGGGGCGCGGGGCGGCCCGCGGGGCGGGGCACGGGTCAGTCCTGCTGCTGCCAGGCGGGGGCTGGATGACGCCGTCCCGGTACATGGGCAGTTCGATGGCGGCGCCGTAGCGGGCCAGTTGGGCCCAGGGGCGGTTGATGCCGGCCGAGCCGTGGCGGCGGACGCGGGTGACGGCGTCCAGGTCGAGCACGTCGACCAGGGCTTCTTCTCCCGGTCCGGCCTGCTGGCGGACGGTGCCCTCGGGGTCGACCACGGCGCTGTGGCCGACGCCGTACGGGTCGGGGGTGTTGACGTTGACCACGTAGACCTGGTTGGTCCAGGCGTTGGCGCGGGCGCAGACCAGTTCCATCTCCCGGTCGCGGGTGGTGGTGAGGGTGGGTTGGATCACCACTTCCGCCCCCAGCCAGGCCAGTTGGCGCACCGTCTCCGGGAAGGAGCCGTCGTAGCAGATGGCGAGCCCGATCCGGCCGACGCCGGGCATCTCGAACACGGTGAACCGGTCGCCGGGCTCGGCCTGTTCGTAGGGCTGCCAGGGGAAGACCTTGCGGTAGCGGGCGACCAACTCGCCGTCGGGCGAGAAGACCAGGGCGGTGTTGTGCACGGTGCCCTCGGGCGTCCGTTCGAAGAGCGAGCCGGGAACCAGCCAGAGGCCGGTCTCGGCGGCCAGCGCCCCGATCCGGTCGGTGAGCGGTCCGGGCACCGGCACGGCGGCCCGGTGCATCCAGTCGGCGGGGGCGGGCTCCAGCAGGGGGCCCTCTGCTGCGAGGAACAGCTCGGGGACGACGACCAGTTGGACGTGCGGGAACAGTTCGCGCGTGGTGCGGACGCGTTGGGCGAAGCGGTCCCAGCTGGCCTCGAGGTCATGGGCGACGGGGGCGGTCTGGAGGGCGGCGATGGCCAGGGTGCGCACGGGTTCAGTCCTCGGTGGGTTCGGTGACGGTCAGTTCGGCGACGGCGCGGCGGCCTTCGCGGAAGAAACGGGTGTGGCGCGGGCGCAGTGCGAGCATCACGACCGCGCCGACGGCGACGGAGCCGATACCGAGCAGGAAGACCCCGCCGACGCCGTGGAAGGAGGTGTCGCCGTAGCTCGGGGCGTACATGTCGATGGCGCTGCGGACGAAGGCGGCCAGCATCATCAGGCCGCCCAGCAGCGGCAGCACGCCCTTGAGGAGCAGGTCGCGGGCGGAGCGGCGCAGGTGGCTGCGGAAGTACCGGACGCAGGCCAGGGCGGTGACGCCGTAGTAGCAGGCGATCAGCAGGCCGACGGAGAGGATGGCGTCGCCCAGGAAGCGGGCCGAGAGCAGTTCGAGCACCACCAGCAGCAGGCCGGTCGCGGCGCCGAAGCAGAGGGTGCCGAAGGCCGGGGTGCGGTGGCGGGGGTGGAGGCGGGCGAAGGCGGGTGGCAGTGCGCCGTGCGCGGCCATCGACAGCGTCCCGCGCGGGGCGCTGACCAGGCAGCTGAGCAGCGCGGAGACCGCCGAGACGGCGACGGCCAGCTTCACCAGCACCGCGAGCGCGTCGCCGACCACCGGCGGGGCGAGGGTGGCCAGGACGTCGGTCGCGTTGTCGGGGTTGCCGAGGCCGGGGCCGTCGGTGCCGGTGCCGGCGAAGGAGACGGCGGCGAAGGCGGTGAACAGGTAGGTGCCGAGCAGGACGCAGGTCGAGACCAGGACGGCCCGGCCGGGCACCTTGTCCGCGTCGCGGCTCTCCTCGTTGACGGTGATCAGCGCGTCCCAGCCCCAGTAGATGTAGAGGCAGAGCAGCACCGACTCGGCGAACGGGCCCGCGCCGCCGTAGGCGAACGGGTTCAGCCAGGAGAGCGAGGGCGTGCTGGCGCCGGGCCGGGCGAGCGCCGCGGCGCCGAAGCCGAGCAGTGCGGTCAGCTGGAGTCCGAGCAGCAGGTACTGGAGGGACGCGGCGATCTGCACGCCGCGGCGGGCGACCGCGGTGCAGCCGGCCAGCAGGAGCAGCGCGGTGGCGGTGACGGCGACGGTGCTCCCGGCGTACCGGTCCGGGGCGAGGACGGACAGCAGGTAGGTGGCGCCGACCTGGGAGAGCGCGGTCATGGCGATGAGGGTGGCGGTCTGCACCACCCAGCCGCCGGCGAGCCAGCCCGCGAGCGGGCCGAAGGCGCGGGTGGTCCAGACGAAGGTGGTTCCGCAGTCCGGCATCTCCCGGTTGAGCTCGCGGAAGGCGAGGGCGGTCAGCAGGATCGGCACGAAGCCGATCAGCAGCGAGGCCGGCGCGAGGTGGCCGACGGTCAGGGTGACCAGGCCCAGGGTGACGGCGATGGAGTAGGCCGGGGCGGTCGAGGAGAGCCCGAGCGCCACCGCGCCGAGCAGCCCCACCGAGCCGCTGCGCAGCCCCTTGTCGGAGGCGGGGGGCGGGGCCGGGGGTGCGTCGGTGTTCGTTCTGAGTGTCACGGGTTCCTCGTTCGGAAGTGGCTCGGACATCTTTGTTAAATCTGGATTTAAGAAGTGTGGGGCGGCCCTGTCAAGGTCCTTCCGGCATTTTGTTAAACTCTGCGCAAGCGACCAGGCCGACTGAGGGGAAGCGACGTGGCGGGAGCCGGCAAGCGCGGTGGCGGCGGCAAGGAGGCACGGCGTGCAGAGCTGAACGAGGCGGTGCAGCGGGCTCTGGTGGCCCGCGGCCTGGAGGGGCTGCGGCTGCGCGACGTCGCCAACGAGATCGGCGTCACCCCGGCCGCCGTGCTCTACTACGGCGACCTGGACGCCCTCGTCCACGCCACCTACCAGCAGGCCATCGAGCGCTTCAGCCGTGGCCGGGAGGAGGCCGCCGACCGCCACGAGGACGCCCGCGCCAAACTGACCGCCTGCATCGAGGAGGGCGTCGCCACCGGCCCGGACGACGCCATGACGCGCCTGCTGTTCGAGTACTGGCCGCGCTGCCTGCGCGACGCCCGCGCCGCCGCCCTCGACAGCGCCCTGACGGAGCGTCAGATCACCGTCTACGCCTCGGTCCTGACCCTCGGCCAGGCTCAGGGCCACTTCACGCTCACCGACCCGCCCCGGCTGCTCGCCGCCAACTTCGTCGCCATGGAGGACGGCTACCAGATGGAGGTCCTGTCCGGCCGTCGCACCCGCGCCGAAGTCATCGCCGCCCTGCGCTCCTACGCCCGCGCCGTGACCGGCCGACCGCTGCCGTGAGCCCGCGGCGGCGAGCCGGCTCCACGTCGTCGCCGCCCCTCCCCCGGGCCGCCGGGGCGGATCTTGACCGCGGTTCGCTCCTACGGCGCCCGGATGCTCGAGGCCCTGGCCCTGGCCGTGCCGCAGATCGGCGGCCAGCGCACCACCGGGCGCGGCGCGGAGAGGGCCGTTTCGGCTGGTGAGGGCGCGGGTGGTTTCGGGGGCGTTCACCCTGCCGGTGCGTTCCCGGACCGCGGTGAGTCAGGACGCGCTGGCACTGCTCTGGCCGCGCGGGTGTTCCGCAGCAAGAGCGCGTACTGGCAGGAGGGGATGAAGCGCTGCCGGGAGTGGCACGAGCGGACCGGCTCGCCGGCTGTCGCCTGCAGCACCGTGGCCGGGGTGACGAACGGCTTCCCGCCGGAGAAGCGGGTGGCCGACCGCTCCGCCCGGGGTGTCGCCGCGCTGGCGCAGTTCGCCGTCCGGAGGGGCGCGCGCGGGTGCCGTGCCCGCACCGGGAAGGGCTGGAACGGGCGGCGGCCGACGCCGACGGCGCGGAGGAGGCGCGGACGGTGGCGCTGGGCGCCTTCCTCCCCGGCGCCGGGCGCCACCGCAGCGAGCTGAAGCCCGATCAGCTCGCGGCCCTCGCCAAGCACGGCGTGCAGCGGACGTGAGCAGAACCGGAGCGTGAGCGGGCCTGAGGGGCAGAGACTTCCGTGCGGCCGCTGGGTGACGATCGCGCCCTGCCGTGGGCGGCACGGCCGCCTTCGTCAGGCGCCGCCCCGGGTAGAGCGGGGTGGAGGACCTGGGCAAGACTCTCGCTGTGCCGGCCGTCACCACGGCCCGCTCGCCCACGAGCACCCCCGAGCAGCCTCACCTGGAGCCCAGATGTCCGAAACCCCCACGATCGTCATCCGTGACCTCGCCGCAGCTGACGAGAAGGACTGGCGCCGGCTGTGGGCCGGGTACCTCGACTTCTACGAGTCCACCGTGCCCGCAGCGGTCACCGACTCCACCTGGCGACGGCTCCTCGATCCGCACCAGCCGCTGCTGGGCCGCGTCGCCGAGCACGACGGCACGGTGATCGGCATCACCAACAGCGTGCTCCACCACAGCACGTGGCTCACCGGGCAGGTCTGCTACCTGGAGGACCTCTTCGTCGACCCCGCCCACCGCGGGCTCGGGGCGGGCCGCCTGCTCCTCCAAGACCTCTTCGACCTCGCCACCGTCCGCGGTTGGGCACGCGTGCACTGGCTCACCGCGCACGACAACCCCGCCCGCCGCCTCTACGACACCTTCGTCCCGGCCGACCGCTTCGTCCACTACGAGCGGGACCTGCCCGCCGACGACGGCGCCGACCCGGCCGCGGCCAACCGGCCGTAGCCCCGGCCACCGGCCGGAGCGCCGTCCTCACGCCGGACGGTCCAGCCGGACGATCTCGTCAGACCTGTCAGGAAGGCCAGCGGCCACGGGGAGCAGGCGGGCCCCAGCAGTTGGACCGGAAGGAAAGCGGAGCGTGCTGGCTGGCGCCCTTTCCGCATTGGTGGGGCCATCCTCGGGTCGGCGGGCTCGGGATCCTCGGCGATCACGCGGTCGAGCACCTCGACGGCGGGCGGCCGGAGATCGATGGCGAAGGCCGGGAGGGCTCTGTCGGGGCCGTGGCTTGTGCTGACCGGTTCACCGCCCGGGCGCTGTGCGGCGATGAGGGCAGCGGCGGCAGCGGCCTCAGCTCCCTCAGGACTCGGCGCCGAGGGGACGAGGCGCCGGCCGAACAGGCCGCGGCGAAGGCGAGGCGGGCCTCGCGACCGGCGGCGTCCCGGGCGGACCGATTCGCCCGGCACCTGGCGGCCCTGAACTGCTTCACCGCCGGGGAGGGGCGCGCGCGGATGCCCCGGCGGCACAGGGAGCCGGCAGGCAGCCGGGCGGGTACCGGGGCGCGGTGGGGGTTCCTTGCCGACGCGCCCGCTCCTGGGCGGCGGTGTCGCGCGGGGCGGGGGCCGGCCGGCGGGTTCCTGCGGGGGTTTCCCCCCGGTGAGGACGGGTGCGCGCCCCAGCGCGCGACGGGACCCGTCGAGGCGAAGATCAACTCATCGGACGCCGAGGTCATCGGACGCCGAGGTCATCGGCGTCGTCCCGGGGTGAGGAGTGGTCGAGGGATGGCTGGCAGCAGGCGGTTCGGGCGTCGTGGAGTACTGGTGGTGGCGGCGGCCGCCGCATCCGTGCTGATGCCGGCGGTGGCGGTCGCCGCGCCGACGGCCTCGGGCGGCGCGTCCGGAACGGCCGCGGACCCGGATGCCGCCCGGCGCTCCGCCGTGGTGCGCGCGCTGCAGGAGGCCGCCCGGCCGCTGCGGACGACGGAGGCCGGGGGCGGCACTGCCGACCTGCGGGCCCTGGGCGCCATGGTCGGGGATGCCGAGGTGGTCGGCCTCGGGGAGGCCACCCACGGCTCGCACGAGTTCTTCGCGATGAAGCAGCGGATGCTGCGCTACCTCGTCCAGGAGAAGGGCTTCACCGCTTTCGCCCTGGAGGCGAGTTGGAGCAGCAGTCTGCAGATCGACGCGTACGTGCAGGGCGGGCCGGGCGATGCGCGACAGGTGGTGAAGGACGCGCTGGGCGGCAGCCCGTGGGACCGGGAGGAGTTCGCGGAACTGATCGCGTGGATGCGTTCCCACAACCGGAGCCGGCCGGACAGTCCGGTGCACTTCGTGGGCGACGACCTGGGCCTGCCCAGGCTCGGGGACCCGCTCTTCGAACAGGTCGCCTCCTACGTGCGCGGGGCCGACCCCGACGTCCTCCCCCGGCTCGAAGAGCTCTACCGGGACCTGCGGCCCTTCGACGACGTCTTCGCCTACCTGCGCGAGCCGCTCGAGGCGCGCCGGGCCAACGCCGCCAAGGCGCAGCAGGCGCTCGACCTGGTCACCGCGAGCGGTACCGGGGCCTCCGGCCAGGAGGACCACGCCTGGGCGGTGCAGCACGCCCGGAACATCGCCCGGACCTTCGCCTTCGCCACGCTCGACCTGGGCGATCCGGCCTCCGTCTCCGCCGCCGAGCAGTTGCGCGATCGCGCCATGGCGGACAACGTCACGTGGTGGCAGCGGCGCACTGGCGGGAAAGTGCTCGTGTCGGCGCACAACGGGCACGCGGGCTACGCGTCCACCGACCCTTTCCTGTACCCGAAGCCACAGGGCTCCTGGTTGCGTGACGCCTACGGGAGCGGCTACGTGGCCGTCGGCTTCACCTTCGACAGCGGTTCCTTCCTCACCAACGACGCGGTGCTCACCGACAACTGGAGGACCGTCACCGTTCCGCCGGCCACTCCGGACATGAACGAGTACACCCTGGACCGGGTCCGCTACCGGGACTACTACGTCGACCTGCGCGCCGCTCCGCGGGCGGTGCGCGACTGGCTGGACGTGACCCGGCCGACCTACGACGCCGGGTCGGTCTACGTCAGCGACCCGATGCCGCGGCTTGCGGTCGGTGGGGCCTACGACGTCCTGATCCACCTGCACCAGGTCACCCGGGCCCGTACCTTCTGACCGTGCGCCCCGCCCGACGAGGCGGCCCTTCCGCCCGCTGGCGGGAAGGGCCGCCCAGGTCCACAGCACCTGTGTCCGGCCGGGGTGGAGAGGCACTGGAGGTCCGGGCGCCGCACTCGGGGCTGCAGTCGAACGCCACGGTGCAGGGGCCCGCGTGGCGGGCGACGGCGTGGCCGATGCCGCTGGTGCCGCCGATGACGACGGCCTGCCGGCCGGTGAAGTCGGTGGCGCCGTTCATGGGGTGCTCCTGGAGGCTGACAGGTGGATGGGCCGGGTTCGGATCAGGCGGGGGCGGTGAGGACGAGGTAGCCGTCGATGCGCCGCAGCCGGTCCGAGCGGGGGTCGGGCGGCAGCGGGTGGCCGAGGGCGCCGGTGCGGACCTCGCCGATCCACTGGTCGTGCTGGTACTCGTGGTTGATCAGGGCGATCAGCAAGTGGTGGGCGACGACGGCGAGTTGGGACGGGGCGCCGACCCGTCCGGCGGCGATGGCGCCGATCCGGGCGTGGACCCGTTCGGCGACGGTGTCGCGGAACGCGGTGAGCCGTTCGACGGTCGGCAGCGCGCCGCGGAACTTCTCGGGGTTGGCCGAGTCCATGATCCCGTCCAGTTCGGGGTCGGGGCTGGGTTCGGCCGCGGTGAGGTTGCGGATCATGAAGTGGGCGACGTGCGCCTGGTGGCCGAGGTGCCAGCCGATGGCGCTGGAGTCCTCGTGCGGACGCCAGGTCACCTCGTCCGGCGTCAGGTCCCGCCACAGCTCGTCCGTGTAGGCGCGGGCCCGGTCGTAGTCGCGGAGCAGTTCGTCGAGGTCGTGCATCACTCTGCCTGTCGTCTCGGATCGATGGACGGGGCGGCGGGCGTGCCGTGGCCGCCGTTCAGTGGCTGTCGTGGACCCGAACCCCGGGCGCCGCTTCCGGCGGCGGGGCCAGAGCGGCGGCCACGGCCCGGGTGAACAAGTCGCTGTCCAGGTACGGCTGCCTGGACTTCTCGTGGACGGCCGCAGCCGCGGCGCGGTGTGCCGGTGTCACCTTCAGGGCGACCTCAAGATACGTCATGGTTATGCCTTGCCGAGGGGAGCCTCTCCGGGGAAGCCCTCGCTTCCCCGGCGCAGCAGCAACGTTAGGGAGCGTTCTCCACCACCGGTAGAGGATCGTGATGAATCAAGGCATAGCGAGTGTGTATGTCTAGGGTTGGCTCGACGCTCTGCGGCCGGGCGCTTGCCGTCGGCGCTCCAACGGGTCGCGGTGCGCCACGGGGCGTCGGGGCGGGGCGGGACGGCGTCGGCGGTCAGCCGCCGGGCGTGAACCGGGGGCGTGCGGTCGGGGACGGGGCCGAGGTAGTGGTGGCCGGTCAGGTGGCACCAGGCGGGCAGGCCCGGCGGTGCGGCGGGGTCGGTGGTGGTGACGTGCACGACGGTGCCCGGTGCCGCGCCGTCGATCCGGCGGCGCGGGCACAGCAGGAGGGTGACGCAGAACAGGCCGGCGCCGTCGACGGTGAGGCCGGGCGGGGGGGATGCCGGGGTTCACGGATGCCGTTCCCGGTCGGGGCGCGCCGGGGCCGGGGTGGGGTCAGCGGCGGGCGGCGGCCAGGGCGTCGGCGAGGTGGAGCAGGTCCGCCGCGAGCGGGGAGTCGGCGCTCCACACCGCTTCGAAGGAGATCTGCACCTCCCGTCCGGAGTCGACCAGCGGCCGGTGGGGCACGTCGGGGGAGGTGAGCTTGGAGCGGGGCACCATGGCCGAGCCGAGGCCCAGCTTCGACCAGTCCTCCAGGACCCGGTAGCTGGCAGCCTCCCCGGCGTAGGTGCGCAGCGGGATCTCGCCGGCCCGGAAGAGCTGCTTGGTGAACGTGGTCAGGCCGCAGCCGTCGGGGACGAGGATGAAGCGCTCCCGGGCGGCGTCCGCGAGTTCCAGCGGCGCGCCCCCGTCGGAGCCGGGGCCGCCGGAATCGGGGCCGTCGGAATCGGGGCCGTCGGGGCCAGGGCCGCCGGGGCCGGGGCTGATGACGACGATCGGCTCGACGTCGATGACCCGGTGCTCGAAGCGCGGCATCGCGGCGACCGCGGGGATCAGGACGATGTCGAGTTCGCCCTCGCGCAGGGCGCCGCGCAGGTCGTGCATGTCGTCCTCGCGCAGCACGAGGTCGCGGGGGGCGGGCAGGTCGCGGACGGTGCCGAAGGCCCGGGCGACCAGGTGGGGGCCGATCAGCGGCGAGACGCCCATCCGGATCCTCTGCGCTCCGGGCGCGGTCAGCCGCCTCGCCTCCGCCGCGACGGCGTCCAGGGCGAGCACCGCGCGCTCGATCAGGGGGAGCATCCGGGCGCCGAAGGGCGTCCGGGTCACTCCGCGCGGGGAACGGTCGAACAGCTTGCCGCCCAGGCGCTCCTCCAGCTTGGCGATGCCGTTGGACAGCGCGGGCTGGGTGACGCCGTAGGCGCGCGCGGCGGCGCTGAACGACTTGGTCTCGGCGACGGCCTGCGCGTACCGCAGCCCTTCCGGGTTCAGCCGGTCGACCATAGCCACTGTTTATCGCTCCATTCGCCGTCGTCCCCTACCCCGCCGGTGCGCGGCTGCCTATGGTGGGGCCTCCGCTGCCCCAGCATAACCAGCAGCTATGTGAACCGGTGGAGCCGAGAGGAAGAGGAAGCATGTCGGAGCGTGTCAGCGCGATGACCGTGACGGAGCCGGGCGGCCCGCTGCGCCTGCGCCGGTCCGCGGCCGGGGCGCCGACCGGCACCCTGGTGCGGGTGACCGTCGCGGCGAGCGGGGTGTGCCACGCCGACCTCGCGACCGCCGCCGCCACCGGCCCGGGAGCCGCCTTCCCGGTCGTCCCCGGCCACGAGGTCGCGGGCGTCGTCGCCGAGGTGGGAGAGCGGGTCGCGGGCCGGCGGGTCGGCGACCGGGTGGCCGTGGGCTGGTTCGGCGGCAGCTGCGGGCACTGCGAGCGCTGCCGCGCGGGCGACGTCGTCCACTGCCCCGAGCGCGAGGTGCCCGGCCTGTCCTACCCCGGCGGCTGGGCCGAGAGCGTCACCGTGCCCGCCGACGCGCTCGCCCGCGTCCCCGACGGCTTGGACCTCCTCGACGCGGCCCCGTTCGGCTGCGCGGGCGTGGCCGCGTTCAACGCCGTCCGCCGCGCGGGCACCCCGGCCGGTGGGCGGGTCGCCGTGTTCGGGATCGGCGGACTCGGCCACCTCGCCGTCCAGTTCGCCGCCGCACTCGGCTACGAGACCGTCGCCGTCGCCCGCGGTACCGACCGCGAGGAGGCGGCCCGCCGCCTCGGCGCCCACCACTACATCGACAGCGACGCCCAGGCACCCGGCGCGGCCCTGCGGCGGCTCGGCGGCGCCGACCTCATCGTGTACACCGCCTCCTCCACCGCCCCCGCCGGCGAACTGCTCACCGGACTGAACACGCACGGCCGCCTCACCCTCGTCGGCGTCGACGCCGGTTCCCTCACCGTTCCGGCGGCCCGGCTCGTCATGAACGGCCACACCCTCACCGGACAGCTGACCGGCACCCCGCGCGAGACGGAGGAGGCGATGCGCTTCGCCGTCGCCCACGGCATCCGACCGGTGGCCGAACGCCTGCCGCTGCGGCGGGCCGCCGAAGCCCTCGACCGGCTGCGCTCTGGCGCCGCGCGCTTCCGCGTCGTCCTGGACACCGCGCACACCCCGGATGCCGCGGACGCCGACTGACCCCGTCGGCCCGACCGCCGCGCCGCGCCACCGAACGTCCGACCCCACCCGACCGGAAGGAACCCACCCATGCCCCAGCACGACGACCACGACGTGATCGTCGTCGGCGCCGGAGCCTCCGGCCTGACCGCGGCGACCGGCCTGCGCGCCGCCGGGCTCGACACCGTGGTCCTGGAGGCCCGCGGCCGCGTCGGCGGACGCCTGCTCTCCGCGCCCGTCCCCGGGCCGCCGGCGGGGCGGGCCCTCGACCTCGGCGCCACCTGGTTCTGGCCCGGGGAGGACCGCGTGCGCGCCCTGACGGACGCTCACGAAATCGCCGCCTTCGACCAGCACCTCGACGGGGACGCCGTCGTGCAGGAGGCCGTCGGCATCCGCCGCCTGACCGGCAACCTGATCGACGCCCCCGCCCGCCGCTTCACCACCGGCGCCCAGCACCTGGCCACCGCCCTCGCCGCCGCGCTGCCCGCCGGCACGCTGCGCCTGGGCACTCCCGTCACCGCCGTCCGCCCGGACGACCCGTACGGCCTCACCGTCCACACCCCCGGCGGGACGCTGCACGCCCGGCACCTCGTCCTGGCACTGCCGCCGGCCCTCGCGCTGGAACGCATCGACTTCGCCGACACCCTGCCCGCCGACCTCGCGCACCTCGCCCGCGCCACCCCGGTGTGGATGGGTGCCGCCGTCAAGGCCGTCGCCCACTACCCCCGCGCCTTCTGGCGCGAAGCGGGCCTGGCCGGAGCGGCGTTCAGCCGGACCGGACCCCTGCAGGAGATCCACGACATGTCCGGACCGGACGGCACCCCCGCCGCCCTGTTCGGGTTCGCCCACGCCCGCACCGTCCACCCCGGCTTCGAGCAGGCCGTCACCGACCAGCTCGCCCGCCTCTTCGGCCCGGCCGCCGCCCGCCCCGAGCGCCTGTACGTGCAGGACTGGAGCACCGAGGAGTGGACCTCCCCCTCCACCGTCGCCCACCTCGACGACCACTCGCTCTTCGGCCACCCCCGCTACCGGCAGCCCGCGCTGGACGGCCGCCTGCACTGGGCCTCCACCGAGACCGCCACCCGCCACGCCGGCCACATCGAAGGCGCCCTGGCCGCCGGCGAACGCGCGGCCCGCGCCGTCCTGGCCGCAACCGCCACCCCGGCCCCCGACAGGGAGAACCGCTAGGTCCGGTCCGGTCGGTCTTGTCGGATCGGCGCGCGGCGGTGGGCGCCGGGCTCGCCGGACCGCTCGTGCACAGCACCGGCTTCGGCGGCCTGAACGCCGCCGCCGCGGTCCTCGTCCTGCCCGTGATCGCTCTCCGCCTCCTGCCGCCCCGGACCCGCTGAACCAGGGGTCCGGACACGCTCCCTCGACGATCGGCGCCCCGAGACCTCCACTTCCTGGCACAACGTCAGATCTCTTGGGAGGGAGGCGTAGGGGCGTTGACCGGATCGGCCTTCGGGGAGAGGGGCCGTGTTGCCGGAAAGGCACCGAACCGTCACTCTCTGCGCATGGTCAACGGGTGCCGTGCCACGAAGCCGGACGGGAAACTCTGCAAGAACCCGGTGCGGCAGGAGGGGATCCGTTGCGGAAGCCCTTGACCACGCGGGCCGAGCTCGGCGTGGGCGATCAGACCGGGCCGGTCGCCGGCGTCGACCGGACTCCGGTGGGCAGGGTCGCTGCACCGGCCCGCACCACCGCGGCCGCCGGGCAGGCGTGGCCGGCGACGGGGTGGCGGGGCGGCGGGGGTGCGCGTTTCACTGGGACGAGAGGGGCGGCCGCAAGCGGGCGTGGACTTCCGCGCGCTCCTGTCGACCGCCGTGCCTGGAGGTCACCTTGAGCACCCACGCGACGAAGGGCTTCGACCCCACCCGCGTACCGCACCTGTCAGGGCCCTTCGCCCCCGTCACCGACGAGGTGGACGCGGTCGACCTGGAGGTCACCGGCACGCTGCCGGCCGGACTCGACGGGATGTACGTGCGCAACGGGCCCAACCCCCGCTTCACCCCGATCGGTTCCTACCTCTACCCCCTCGACGGGGACGGGATGCTGCACGCCGTGCGGATCTCCGACGGCCGGGCCCGCTACCTCAACCGCTTCGTGCGCACTCCCGCGCTCGTCGCCGAGGAGAGGGCCGGGCGCGCCCTGTGGGGCGGCCTGGAGTCGATGATCCTCCCGGACGCCGACGAGGTGGGGCCCGAGCTCGCCGGGACGTTCAAGGACCTGCCGGACATCAACGTGGTCCGCCACGCCGGCCGCATGCTGGCGCTGGCCGAATCCGCCTGCCCCTACCGGGTCGACGCCACCCTGGCGACCCTGGGCCGCGAGGACTTCGACGGCGCCCTGCCCGCCGGCATCACCGCCCATCCCAAGGTCGACCCGCTCACGGGGGAGATGGCCGTCTTCTGCTACGCCCTGGAACCCCCCTACCTGACCTGGTCGGTGATCGGCCCGGACGGGACGGTGAGCCGGGGACCGACCCCGCTGGCCGGAGTCGACGAGCCCCTGATGATCCACGACATGGCCGTCACCGCCCGCTACCTCGTCCTCGTCCTCGCCCCGGCCTTCTTCGACCTGGACGCCGCCATGGCCGGCGGCTCGTTCCTGGCCTGGCGGCCCGAGCGCGGCACCCGGGTGGTGCTCGTACCCCGCGACGGCACAGCACCGGTGTGGACCCACGACGACGCCTTCTGGATGTGGCACTCGGTCAACGCCTACGACGACGGGCCCCAGCCGCAGGCGCCCGTGATCCTCGACTACGTGGAGTGGAACCGGCTCACCGTCGGCCCGGAACCGGGCGGTGGGTCCGGACCGGCGACCGCGCGCCTGGTACGCGCCAGGATCGACCCGGCGGGCGCCCGAATCTCCCGGACGGTCCTGGACGACGCCCGGGTCGAGTTCCCCCGCATCGACGACCGCCTCACCGGTCGGCGCCACCGGCTCACCGCCCTGGCCACCGGAACCGGCCGCGGCGACCTGCTGGCCGGCGAGTACGACGCCCTGCGCTGGTACGACCTCGACACGGGCGCCACCATAGTCTGGGACGCAGGCGACCTCGCGGTCGGCGAACCCGTCTTCGCCCCCGAGTCCGGAGCGCGGGCGTCGGCGGAGGACCGCGGCTATTGGATGACCTTCGCCACCGACCGCACCGACGGCACGAGTTGGTTCCTCGTCCTGCCCGCTGAGGACCCGGCCTCGGGCCCCGTTGCCCGCGTGCGCATCCCGGTCCGCGTCCCCCTGGGCCTGCACGGTGCGTGGCTGCCCACCGAAGGGCCCTGACGACAGGAGCGCAACAGGTGAGCGCAGCCGCTGGGGCCGCCAGGACGTGAGCGCTGTCGCCGTCCGTCGGGCCCGCCGTGCAGTTCGGCCTCCGCCCGCTGCTGTGGCATGCCCGGCACCCTAGCGGCCGGTACGGGCGGGCACGGGGAAGTCGGGAGGGTTCCGTTGCCTTACACCGTGCCTGACGGCCGGTCAGGCCCCTGCCTCCACCGGGGAGAACAGCGGGTCCCGCCCTTGCGCAACCGGCCGCCCGGTGCCCCCTTGACCGGCCGCCTGGCGCTCCTGCGGTGCCGACCTCGAACAGGGCGACCGCATTGCCCGGGACGGCGAACGACGCCCGTGCGCAGCCCTGTCCGCGTCCGTATCAGCCGTGGAGAGGGGGGTCGGGACGGACGGAGAACGGGGCCCAGCAGGACCCGCGGGCCGGTGCTGGCGGGCCGGGTGGGACGGCGTGGAGCGGCCCGCGCCGTAGCGTGGCCCGGCCGGCCGCACGCGGATGACGGTGGGGGGCGTGGCGATCCCCGGGCCGCACGCGCGGGCAGATCGCGGCGGCGGTGGCCGGCGGACTGCTCCTGGCGGCCGTGCTCGGTCTGGTCCAAGTGCTCGCCGACCACGTGCACGTGGTCGTCCGCTGAACAAGAGCCGTGCCCGGAGCCGGCGCGGCTCGGCGCGGACCCGGGCCCGGAAACGGGGGCGTCGCCGGGGGGGAGCATCGCACCCGGTGGTGCGCGCCGCGGCCCATTGCCTGCGGCGCGCACCACCGGCTGCCGGAGGCGGGCGGTGCGGGTTCAGACCTGCTGGGCGCGAACGCGGCCGGCAGGCGGCTGGGCGGGGGCGTCCCCGCCCGGCTCCAGGAACGGCGAACACTCGGCGGGCAACGGGAGCGGGCGCTCGCCGACCGGGAAGGTGTGGTCGACGGCGGGCTCGGAGAAGGCCAGCCCCAGCGGGCGGCGGTCGGAACTCATGCGCACAGTCTGACCCACCCTGACCCGATCAGCCCCACCCGACCCGGCCCGACCCGGCCCGGCCGGGACTCCGGCCGACCGGCCGGACAGCGGACGGGGCCGAGCACGGACGCCGGCGCGGTGGCCGCGGGCGCGTCCGGGGTGGTGACGGGGTGGTGACGGGGTGGTGACGGCGGCGGCCAGGCGCTCGCCGAGGTCCGGGTGCAGACGGCTTCGACAAGCGCTCGGCTCTCCGGCCGCATCGGTGGCACCGGCGCAGCGCCCGCGTCCCGGCCGTCGACCGGCACCACCGTGCGGCCCAGCCGGTGGGCAGTTGCCACCAGGGCGGGTGGCCGGGGTAGGGGCGTGCCTGGTGGAGCATCGGAACCTGGCGGGCCGTACCTTCGCCGACTTGCGGCCGGCGGAGGCCGTCGTCGCTCAGGCCGCTGCTGCGCGCCGGACCGGACCGCGCCGGGGTGACGGTAATGGTCCTGTCGGACTCGGTCGGCAGGACGCCGTGGGACCTCCGTGCGGGGTACAGCCCCGACTGCGGCGCTGTGGTGATCTCCGAGGACTGCGGGCTGCACCTGCCCCCGTGGCTGTGCTGGGCCTCGCCACGGTTCACGCAACGGACTCACGAAAGGCCGTGGCGGAGCTGGAGCGCCTGCTCGGGCTGGATCTCACCGTGAACGCCTGAGTGGCCAGGAGCCCCGGGGCCGGCGCACGACTTTGACCGGTGGTCAGGGCACCGGGTCGATCCATGTGGTTGCGGCACGGGCAGCGGGGCTGGCGACGAGAGCGTCGGCCGCCTGCCCGTACTTTTCCCGGTAGGCGGCATCGATTTCCGACGCGGGCGCACTGGCACGGGCATGCAGGAAGACGTCGCGGGTCACCGCCCCGACACGGATCTGTCCGCGGCCCTGTTCGTGCGCCGCCCGGTACCACTGGGACCGCGGGCCCCGGTAGGCGCGGACATACAGCCGGCCGGCCACCAGGACCATGCCGAGCTCCACACCGGGGTTGCCCCCGTCTCCGGCCGAGAGGACGAGGGATCGGGATTCGGTGAGGTGCGCGAGCTCCTCGGGCGTCCACGTGGTCACGGCGTCATGTCTCCGGTTCGCTCGCCGGTCGGCTGCGGGGTGGTCCACGAGGCGAGGATGCGCAGGGCGTCGTGGGACGGGCTGCCCGCTTCTGCGGTGAGGATCATCAGGCGCTGTCCGGAGCCGTCCGAGCTGCTCCAGGTGTCGCAGTCGAGGGTGAGGTCGCCGACCAGGCGGTGACGGTAGTGCTTGGTTCCGTAGCTGGCGCTGTTGACGTGGTGTTCGGCCCACCAGGCGCGGAAGTCGGCGTCTTGCACCGACAGTTCACCGACGAGGCGGGCAAGGCCGGGGCCGTCGGGGTCGGTCGCGGCCTCCATGCGCAGGGCGGCGACGGCCTCCCGGGCGTCGTGGGCCCACTCCCGGTGCAGGTGCCGGACCTCCGGGTCGGTGAACAGCAGCCGCAGGTAGTTGCGCCGGTTCGCCGGGAGTGCGGCGAAGTCGGTGTAGAGGGCTGCGGCGGCGGAGTTCCATGCCAGGATGTCCAGGCGTTTGCCGAGGACGAGCGCGGGGGTTTCGGTGAGCTGGTCCAGCAGGCGTCTCATCGCCGGACGCAGGCGCTCGGCGGGGCGGCGTCGCGGCTGTGCGTCGGTGCGGCGGGCGAGTTCGTGGAGGTACCTGCGCTGATCGTCGTCCAGACGCAGGGCACGGGCCAAGGTGGACAACACCGGCGCGGATGCCCGCACGCGCCCCTGTTCCAGCCGTGTGTAGTAGTCCACGCTGATGGCGGCGAGCCGGGCGACCTCCTCGCGACGCAGTCCGGTGACCTTCCGGACCGAGTCGGACTCGGGCAGACCGCAGTCCTGTGGCGCCAGCTGTGCTCGCCGGGCCTTGAGGAAGGCGCCCAGCGCCCGGGCGTCGGAGTCTGAAGTCATGCCTCCAAGTGTCGGTGCGGCGCGGCGGTCGTGGGACACCGGTGGGGGGGCAAGTTCTTTCCCAGGCAGAAACCTGGCTCTCCCGCTCGGGCAGAAGCAGCCGGATGGTGGACCTGTGCCCGGCCGGAGTGCGGCTTCCCGCTCCGTTCCGGCCGGTGCCTTCTGCCACGTCGCCACCGTTCCAGGGAGACCCCCGTGTCCAGGACCACCGTCAGCTTCGACAGCGCCGGCATCCCGATCGCCGCCCATCTGTACACGCCCGACACCCCGGGACCGGGCCGGCGGCCGGCACTCGTCGTCGGTCACCCCGGCACCGGCGTGAAGGAGCAGACCTCCGGCACCTACGCCCAGCGGATGGCCGAGCAGGGTTTTGTCACTCTGGCCTTCGACGCCGCCTACCAAGGGGAATCAGGCGGGGTGCCGCGCGGCCTGGAGGACCCCGCCCAGCGCATCGAGGACTTCAAGGCAGCGGTCTCCTACCTCACCACCCGCGAGGAAGTCGACGCCGACCGCATCGGCTTGCTGGGCATCTGCGCCTCCGGCAGCTACTCCCTGGCCGCCACCGGCGGCGACCAACGCGTCAAGGCCGTCGCCACGGTGTCCACCGCCGAGCCCGCCCGCCAGTTCCGTCTCGGAGCCGACGGCACCCAGGACCCGGCCGTCTTCCGGTCCCTTCTGGACGCCGCCGCCGCGGCCCGCAGCGCCGCCGCACGAGGCGGCGATGCCGGCGCGATGGCCGTCTTCCCGGAAACCGCCGAGCAGGCACGTGCGCTCGGCGGGCAGCACGCAGTCGAAGGGTTCGAGTACTACTGCACGGCGCGCGGCCATCACGAGCGCTCCGCCAAGACACTCGCCTGGGAGAGCATCGACAAGATGGCGGCCAGCGACGCCTTCCTCGCCGTCCCGCTGATCGGCCCCCGCCCCATGCTCCAGATCATCGGCGAGCGTGCCGTCACCGCGTGGATAGCCGTCGAAGCCCACCAGCGCGCCACCGGCCCCAAGGAGATCCACTGGATCAAGGGCGCGAGCCACGTCGACCTCTACGACAAGCAGGAGTACATCGATCCCGCCGTCGACAAGCTCACCGACTTCTTCACCACCGCACTCGCCACCGGCTGAAGGGTCTCAGACCGCCTTTGAGATCTTGTGGATCGGTGGGTGAGAGCGGTCGCGGGCCTGGTCGGGTGGCGGGGCGGCCGCGGGTGAGTCGGCGGACCATGATGCCGGTCATCGCCCAGCGGATCATGGTCTCGGAGTGGGCGGGGCTGGTCTCGTAGTCGCGGGCGAGGCGGCGGTGGGCGGTGAGCCACGAGAACGTCCGCCCGATCGCCCAGCGCTTGGGCTGGACCTGGAAGCCGCGCTGGCCGGGGGCCTTGCGGACGATGTCGAGCTCGCGGCCCAGGATCCGGGCGGTCCACTCCACCAGGCGGCCGGCGAAGCCCTGATCGGCCCAGAACCTCTCGATCCGCGGGTGGTCTCCGGCCGGGCGGCGAGCAGCTCCCGGTGGGCGGCGTCCAGCCGCACGCGGCGCAGGTGCGCCAGGGGGGTGCCAGGGGGGTGGTGCCCAGGTGGCGGCGGAAGGCGTACTGCGGGGCACGCGGGGTGACGTACGCGGCCGCGGCGATGTCGGCGAGGGCGATGTCCCGGTCCGCGTGCGCGTCGACGTAGGCCAACGCCCGGCGGACCGTGTCCGGCGTGGCGTCGGTGCTGTCGGCCCGGTGGTGGGCGCTCCGCCCGGTGTGCGGCAGCGCGGCGAGGGCGGCGGCCAGGTGCCGGGCGGGCGGTGCCCGCCAGCAGCCCGCCGGGGTCGAGGGCGATGTCGTCGAGGGCGTGGTCGCGGACGTAGGCGATGGCGGCGGCGAGCTGCCGGTTCGTGGTCGGCGTCACCGGGCGGTCCCCGGTCAGGCGCAGCGGCCGCCCGTCGCCGGTGGCGGGGGCGGGGGCGACGGCGTCGAGCAGCGCGGTGTCGAAGAGCGCGATGGTGTAGCGGGCTGCGCGGACCTCGCCCCGTAGGGCCGGTCGGGCGGGGCGAGCTAGAAGGTCTTCCCCGGTCCGTAGACCTCCTCGCGGCCGTCGGTCAGGTCGGCGAGCGTGCCGTCGTGCATGCTGATCAGGCAGACCCGGCCCAGCTCGCGGGCGTCGTAGGCCATCGTGTAGCCGAGGTCGAGGCGGTCCCGTCGCCATCGGGCCGGCCGCGCGGCGACCGATGCGCACCCGGGCGTCGTGCACCGGGCCCCCGATGCTCATCGGCGTGTGCGCCGTCGGCAGGAACTCCTGCGTGTCGGCCACGTCCGCGCTGTCGAGCACCAGCGAACCGTCCACCGCGCACCGCCCTTCCCGCGCGACCGCCCGGCGCGGCCCCACCCCTCCTGCCCCGGTCCCACCCCGGCTGCCCGATCGTAGGACCGGGCAGTCGGCCGAGCGGAGATTTCGCACGGCTCCGATGGATTGACCCGGCTTTGCCGGGTATGCGGACCCGTGTTCCGCTCCTTGCCGCCGCTGACGTCCCCGCACCTCACCGCGGGGCGCGCCGCACCCCACCGAGAGGATTTGCGATGGACGCCATCGTGCTGTTGAAGGACGACCACAAGACAGTGGAGAAGCTGTTCAAGGAGTTCGAGAAGGCGGGGGAAAGGGCGCACAAGCACAAGCGGGACATCGCCGACCAGGTGATCCGGGAACTCACCGTGCACACCTGGATCGAGGAGAAGATCTTCTACCCGGCCGCGCGGGAAGCCGTGCCGGACACCACCGACCACGTGCTGGAGAGCGTCGAGGAGCACCACGTCGTGCTCTGGATGCTCGCCGAACTGGCCGGACTGGACCCGGCGGACGAGCGCTTCGACGCCAAGATGACGGTGCTGATGGAGAACGTCCGCCACCACGTCGAGGAGGAGGAGCAGGAGTGGTTCCCCGAGGTCCGCAAGGCCATGGGCCGCAACCGCCTGACCGAACTCGGCGAGCAGATGGAGGCCGCCAGGGCCACCGCGCCGAACGACCCGCTCCAGGTACCCAGCGCCGGCGCGTGACCGCCTGAGCCGCTCCCCCACCGACCGTCTCGCCCGCGGCCCGCGGCGCTCGGGCCCGTCGTCGCCGACCGTTGCCGGGCGCGGCTGTTTGACCGCCCGCGAGCCGCCGTGGGAATACTCCTCCATGGCACTCGGAGCGCGGGGGACGACGGCGGTGCGCGGGCGGATGGTCTGGTTCCGCGGCGATCCGTTCCTGAGCGGACGTCAGGACGCCTTCGTCCACGAGCCCGACGGCCTGCTGATCTGCGAGGACGGGAGGATCACCGCGATCGGCGACCACGCCGCCCTGCGCGGCCGGCTCCGCGCGGGCGTCGTGCCGACGCACTACCCGGACCACGTCATCAGCGCCGGGTTCGTCGACACCCACGTCCACTACGCGCAGACCGGGATCATCGCCGCGTTCGGCTCGCGGCTCGACGACTGGCTGGACCACTACGCCTTCGCCGAGGAGCAGCGCTTCGCCGACGCCCGGTACGCCGCCGGCACCGCTTCCGCGTTCTGCGACGAGTTGCTGCGCAACGGCACCACCACCGCGCTGGCCTTCTGCACGGTGCATCCGCAATCGGTGGACGCCCTGTTCCGGGAGGCGTCCCGGCGCGGGCTGCGGATCGCGGCGGGGAAGGTGCTGATGGACCGGGACGCCCCCGACGCGCTGCTGGACACCGTGCGCAGCGGCTACGAGGACTCCGCGGCGCTGATCGCCCGCTGGCACGGCAAGGGGCGCAACCTCTACGCGATCACTCCGCGCTTCGCCCCCACCAGCACCCCCGAGCAGTTGGAGGCGGCCGGGGCCCTGTGGCGGGAGCACCCGGGGACGCTGGTGCACACGCACGTCTCGGAGAGCACCGACGAGGTGGCCCGGGTCCGTTCGCTGTTCCCGGACCGGAGCGGCTACCTGGACGTCTACGACCACTACGGGCTGCTGGGCCCGCGCGCGGTGCTCGCCCACGGCGTCCACCTGGGCGGGCGGGAGCGGGCGCGCTGCTCCGAGACCGGGACGGCGCTCTCGCACTGCCCCACCTCCAACCTGTTCCTCGGCAGCGGCCTGTTCCGCGTGCGCGACGCCAAGGACCCGGCCCGGCCGGTGCGCGTCGGCCTGGGCACGGACGTCGGCGCGGGGACGAGCTTCTCGATGCTGGCGACCATGAACGAGGCCCACAAGGTCGCCAAGCTCACCGGCTACCCGCTGGACGCGGTGGAGGCGTTCCACCTCGCCACCCGCGGCGGCGCGCAGGCGATGGGCCTGGAGGGGACGGTCGGCTCGCTGGAACCCGGCCACGAGGCCGACTTCGTGGTCCTGGACCCGAAGGCCACCCCGCTGTTGGCGCGGCGCACCGCGCGGGCCGAGGACGTCGAGGAACTGCTGTTCGTCCTCGCCGTGTTGGGCGACGACCGGGCCGTCCGCGCCACCTACGTCGCCGGCGCCCTCGCCCACGACCGCGACGCCCCCTCATCCGCCGCCCCGGCCTGAAGCCGGAAGGGGCCGGGGCCGTCCCGGGCGGTGGTCAGAGCTTCTCCAGGCGCCGGCGTGCGGCGGCCAGCGAGCGGCCGCGGGCCGGTGCCGCCCAGGGGTCGGCGGCGGCGAGGAGCTCGTCGACGGTGGCGATGGTCCACCGCCGGGCCGTGAGGGCGGGGTCGTCCAGTTCCTCCCAGTTCAGCGGCGCGGCGACGGGGGCGCCGGGCAGGGCGCGGACCGCGTAGGGGGTCACGGTGGTCTGGCCGTGGCCGTTGCGCTGGAGGTCGAGGTAGAGCCGTCCTCCGCGGGCCTGTCTGCGGGCCGCGGTGGTGAGCCGGTCGGGGTGGCGGGCGGCGAGCAGGTCCGCCACGTCCCGGGCGAAGGAGCGGACTTCGTCGAAGGGGGCCCGGCGGTCGAGGGGGACCGTCACGTGCAGACCGCGGGAACCGGTGGTCATCAGGGTGGCCGGCAGGCCGAGTTCGTCGAGCAGCGGGCGCAGCAGCCGGGCGGCCTCCCGGGCGGGTTCGAAGTCCTCGGTCGGCGGGTCGAGGTCGAAGACCAGCCGGTCGGGGTGGTCGGGCCGGTCGGCCTTGGAGAGCCAACGGTGCGGGGTGACGCAGGCCTGGCCGACCAGGTAGAGCAGGGTCGCCAGGTCGTCGCAGAGCGGGTAGTGGACCGTCCCGCCCTCCTTGGGCAGTTCGCTGCGGCGGACCCAGTCGGGGAAGTACCCGGGGGTGTCCTTCTGGACGAGTCGAATGCCGTCGATGCCGTCGGGGTAGCGCTCCAGCATCAGTGGCCGGTCGCGCAGGTGCGGCAGGATGCGCCGGCCGACCTTGCGGTAGTGGTCGGCGAGGTCGGCCTTGGTGATGCCTTCGTCGGGGAAGAGCTCCTTGTCGGCCCGTTCGATCTCGACGGTCCGGCCGTTCACGTGCAGGTCGGTGGTGGTCATGGCGCCTCCTCACCGGTGCGCTGGTCGTATGCCCGGCCGGGAGGGCCCGACACCGTCGGGGCGCGGCCGCGCGGGTTCCGGGCCCGGACCGCCGGCCGGGCCCGGCCGGGCGTGCGCCCCGTCAGGAGAGGAGTGCGCGGACCGCGTCCTCGACCGGGCCGTGGGTGGCGATCGGCCCGCCGTCGCTGCCGAGTCCGTCGAGGGCCGGGGCGATGGTGACGCCCTCGTCGAACAGTTCGACCAGCCGCGGGTTGATGTAGGAGGCCCGGCAGACGGCCGGGGTGTTGCCCAAGTGGTCGGCGACCTCCCGGACCACCCGGGCGACCGCCCGTCGCCGGGCGGCTTCGGACTTCTCGGCGGCCGGCCGCGAGACGGCGAGGCCGACCGCCGCGAGGACGGTGGCGTTCCAGGTGCGGAAGTCCTTGGCGGTGAGGTCCGTTCCGCCGGTCTCGCGCAGGTACGCGTTGAGGTCGCTCCCGTGCACCTCGCGCCACGAACGGCCCTCCCGGTGGACCAGCAGCCGCTCGCCCGGGTGACGGCTGCGCAGCAGGGAGCGGACCACGGCGCGGGTCGGCGGGTCGGCGAGGGCCGCGACCCGCCGTCGGCCGGACTTGGCGGGGTAGTCGAAGCGGACCTCGCCGCGGGCCAGGGTGACGTGCGAGCGCAGGACGGTGGTCAGGCCGTAGGAGCCGTTGTCGCGGGCGTAGGCGTCGGAGCCGATCCGGAAGAGGCCCAGGTCCAGCAGGCGGACGGCGCACGCCAGCACCCGTTCGCGGCCCAGTCCGCGCGCCGCGAGGTCCCGCTCAACGGCGGCGCGCAGTTTCGGGAGGCACCCGGCCACCTCCACGACGCGCTCGTGCTTGGCCTCGTCCCGCCGGGCCCGGAACGCCGGGTGGTAGAGGTACTGGCGGCGGCCGGCCGCGTCCGTGCCGACGGCTTGGAGGTGGCCGTCGGGGTGCGGGCAGATCCAGACGTCGGTCCAGGCGGGCGGCACCGCCAGGGCCTTGAGCCGGGCGCGCTCCTTCTCGGTCACCGGCCGTCCGTCCGGGGCGAGGTACCGGAAGCCCCTGCCGTGTCGCACCCGCCGGTACCCGGGCCCGTGGGGGTCGCTGGTCCTGAGGCGCATGGACGGAGTCCCTTCGTGGTGGACACGGCCGTCCGAACCACGGCCGTCCGAGCGCGGCGCGGGGCGCGCCGCCCGGTTCCGGGCGGTCAGGGCAGGGGGGTGCCGCCGGTGGCGTTGACGATCTCGCCGGTGATGTAACTCGCCTCCGGCGAGGCGAGGAAGACGTAGGCGGGTGCCATTTCGGCGGGCTGGGCGGGGCGTCCCAGCGGTGACTGCTTCCCGAATCCGGCCACCTTGTCGGCGTCCATCGTCGCGGGGATCAGCGGCGTCCACACCGGGCCCGGGGCAACGGCGTTGACCCGGACGCCCTCGGGGGCGAGTTGCTGCGCAAGCCCCTGGGTGAACGTGACGATGGCGCCCTTGGTGGCCGCGTAGTCCAGCAGGTGCGGGCTGGGTTTGTAGCCCTGGACGGACGCGGTGTTGATGATCGACGACCCCGGCCGCAGGTGCGGCAGCGCCGCCCGGCACAGCCAGAACATCGCGTAGAGGTTGGTCTTCACCACCCGGTCGAACTGCTCGGTGGTGATGGCGGCGAGCCCGTCCGGCTGGGACATCTGGTAGGCGGCGTTGTTGACGAGCACGTCGAGGCCGCCGAGCCCGTCGACGCAGCGGGCCACCAGGTCGGTGCAGAACCGCTCGTCCCGCACGTCGCCGCCCACGGCCAGTGCGCGCCGACCGGCGTCCCGGACCAGCCGGACGGTCTCCTGCGCGTCAGCCTCCTCCGCCGGGAGGTGGCAGAACGCCACGTCGGCGCCCTCGCGGGCGAACGCGAGCGCGACGGCCCGGCCGATGCCGGAGTCCGCGCCGGTGATCAGTGCGACCCGGTCGGTCAGGCGGCCTGCGCCGCGGTAGGTGTCCTCGCCGTGGTCCGGTTCCGGATCCATCTCGGCGCTGCGCCCGGGGTGGGGCTGTTGCTGCTCGGCGAAGTCGGGCTTCGGGTACTGCTCGGTGGGGTCGTTCGGGGTGAACTGGTCGCGGGTCATCGACCGACCCCCGGTCCGGAGGTGTCCGCCTGGCGCCGCCCTCCGGGGCGGCTCAGGGCTTTCTCCTCCCGGGAGCACCCGGTGGGAGCGGTCGGTGGCGCGAGGTGGCCTGCGGTCGGCGCCTGCGCGGTGCGGTGCTGCGCGGAGGTCATGGGGGTGTCCTGCCTTTCAGGAAGCGTGGAGCGGCCCGGAGGGCCGGGCGGGTTCGAGGACGAAGCCGCTGCTCGGACGGGCGATCATCCGGGCGAGGCTGATGGTGAGGTCCTGGTCCGGGACGGTGTACTCCAGTCGCGCGAGTCGCCGGGCGAGGGTCTCCAGCAGCCCGACGACGACCGCTTCGCCGGGGCAGCGGTGCCCGGTGGCGGGGTCGCCGCCGCCTTGGGGCACCAGCAGGTCGAGGTCGCCGGGTCGGGAGAGGAACCGGTCGGGGCGAAACGCGTACGGGTCGTCCCACAGCGCGGGGTCGTGGTTCTGCCCGTACAGGTCGAGCAGCACCAGGGTGCCCTTGCCGACGGGCTCGTCCCCGAAGGTGAGGTCGGCCGCGGCCCGGCCGCCCACGAAGGGCGCGAACGGGTAGAAGCGGCGGACCTCCTGGGCGAACGCCGCGGCGTACGGTCCGTCGTCCCCGGCGAGCCGGTCGCGGTTCTCGGGCCAGCGGTGCAGTGCGTGTCCGACGAAGGCCGTGAACCAGCAGACGGCGACGGTCGGGCGAAGGACGTTCAGCAGCTCGACCGCCGCCACGCGCGGCGCCAGCAGTTCGCCGTCCGCGTCGCGGTGCCGGGCGATCACCGCGACGGCGCAGTCGGTCGGCACTTCCACCGCCCCCTCCCGCACCCCGTTCACCAGGCGGGCGAGCCGGGCTTCCCGGCGCCGGCGGGCCGAGCGGCCGCGCCAGTGCCGCGGGCCGGGCGTCGCGAAACCGTCGACCATGGCGACCAGGTCCCGGGCGAACGGCTCGGCGTCGCCGTCGGACAGCGGGACGCCGGCCCAGCGGCAGACGCCTTCGGTGAGCACCCGGGCGGCCTCGTCGAGCAGGACGACGCGGGGCTGCTCCGCCCAGGCGGGCACGGACGCGTCCCAGACCGTTTCGACGGCGCGGACGAGCGAGCGGACCCGGTCGGGATCGGCGAGAAGCGAGAGGAACATCGCCTTGCGCAGGCGGTGAACGGCTCCGTCCAGGGAGTGGACGGCCCCGTGCCCGAACAGGGTGCTCTTCACCGGCTCGGGCAGTGCGCCGTCGCGGACGACGTGCCGTTCGTCGTAGAAGAAGCGCACCGCTTCCGGGCCGTGCAGGGCGACCGCCGGACGGCCCATGAGCCGTGCGCGCGCCACCGGCCCCGGGTGGTGGCGGCGCAGGTCGGGCAGCCAGGCGTAGCCGCGTGCCAGCAGTGACAGGGAACTGTCCGTCCAGGGGGAACGCCGGTGTCGGTCCATGGACCTCGGGTGCCCGGGCCGGTGACCCGGAAACCGGAAGCCCCCGGACGGCGGCAGGGCCGAGCCGGAGCCAAGGCTCTCCCCACCCTCGACGCCGTGCTGGCCGCGCCTCGCCATCGGAAGGAAACCCTCGCCGCGCGGCCCGGCGATGACCCACCGACGTGCTCGGTCAGCCGCCCGGAGCCCCGCCCCGTCCGGCTGGCCCCCCGGGACGGGGGCGTGGTGGCGGGCTCGGGGCGGGTGGCGCGCAGGTGGGGTCGGACGGTGAGGACCTCGTCGGCGCCGGTCACCGCCAGCAGGTGGAGCAGTTGGGGGGCCTGCGCCGACCAGGACCATCCAGACTTCGGCGGCTTCCGCGTCCGCGTGGGCCTGGAGCAGGGCGTTGAGGCAGGCTGGGTCGCAGAAGGTGAGCGGGGCGAGGCCGACGAGGGGCGGGGCCGGCCCTGCGGCGACCGCCTCGGCCAGTGCCGCTTCGAGGAGGTCGCGGGCGTCGTGGTCGGCCTCGCCCGTCAGGTGCAGGACGGCCGCCGTCAGCGAGGTGTCCGCTCTGACGGCCTCGAACGAGGTCCTGGCGGACTGCTCCTGCGCGGGTCGGTGCGATGGTGCTGCGGCGGGCACGATCCGCCCCCCCTTCGACGGGACGACCGTCCCGTGCGGTTGTCACCGGCTCCGGAGGAGCGGCCCGGTGTCCCCGGGACCTCTTTCCCGCGTACGGCGCAGGGCCGTACGCAGGTGCTCCCCCGTCCGTCCCGGGCCTCATCCGGCACCTACCCGGTGGGGCGGCGCCCCGTCGTCCCGTCCCCGGGACGGTGCGGACGGCCGGGCGCCTGCGGCGTCACTGTGCGGGGGCGGGCCAGGGGCGGGTGGTGAGGGCGGTGGCGACGTGGTGGAGGTTGCGGGCCATGGTGCGGCCGGTGGTGTGGGCCCACTCGTGGCCCTTGTCGTCGTCGAGGTAGTCGGGGCCGGGTCCGGGTCCCAGGTGCCAGTACGTCCAGGCCTGGGCGGGGATCGTGTAGCCGATGTCCACCAGGGCGCCGCAGATCTCGCTGATGACGTGGTGGGCGCCGTCCTCGTTGCCGGTGACGACGACCCCCGCGACCTTTCCGGCGGCGGCGGGCCGGCCGTCCTCGTCGGTCTCGGAGACCATCGCGTCCATGCGCTCCAGCACTCGCTGGGCGATCGAGGAGGGGCGGCCGACCCAGGTGGGCGAGGCGACGACCAGGATGTCGGCGGCCAGCAGCTTGTCGTGGACGCCGGGCCACTGGTCGCCGTCGCCCATGTCGGTCTTCACCCCGGGCCTGAGGTCGAGGTCGACGGCGCGGACGGTGTCCGCCTCCACGCCGAGGGAGGCGAGTTCGGCGACCACCACGGCGGCCAGCGCCTCGGTGTTCGACGGAGCGGGTGAGGGCTTGAGGGTGCAGTTGACGATGAGTGCGCGCTTGGTCGGCGCGTACCCCGCACGCCGGAGCACGAGGCCGCGGGGAGGCTGGGTTCACCCGGGCGGCGTCAGGGCGCTCCGGCTCCCGGACGGCCGTGTCCGGTGGGGTCGTGCTCGTCGGTTCCGGCCCCGTCGGGAGCGGCCTCCCGGGCGGTTTCCCCGTCCGTGCGGGGCGGCGCGGCTCCGGCCGGCTCGCGGTCGCCCGGGTAGGGCGTGCCGTCCGCGTCGTGCCATCCGTGCCGGCCGTCGCCCTCTTCCGGCGCCTGGGCGTCCTGTCCGTGGACGGGCGGGTTGTCGTGCAGGCGGGGCGTCGAGGCGGTCTCTTCCGGCCCCCGCTCGGCCGGGGTGTCCTGGGTGTTCACGGGTTCCTCCGCAGGATCGATCGGTGCACGCCCTCCCCGTGCGGCGGCTGCCCGTGCCGTCGCGGCCGAAACGCCCGCGGTCGCCCGCCGCGGTCACGGGCGGCCGGTCAGCACCCCGGCGGCCCGCAGGCGGAGCTCCTCCAGCAACCGGGCCTGCTGGTCGGCCCGGTCGGCGAGTTCGTCGAGCCGGGTCCGGTCGACGCGGGGATCGTCGCCGAAGAGTTCGGCCAGGGCGCTCCAGAGCTGGCGCTTGCCGACGACGCCGAGCCGCAGGGCCTCAAGCTCGACCAGATCGGTCAGCGGGGAGCGGCGCAGCAGGGTGCCGTTCGGTTTGAGCAGGCCCGCGAGTTCGCCGAACCGTCCCAGCCAGGCGTGGAAGCGCCGTTCGGGGACGCCGAGCTCCCGCATCACCCGGCGCAGGGACGCCGTGTCGCAGGCGATGTCCGCGGCCAGCTGCCGGAGCACGCGCCCTTCGTCCGGGTCTGGGTGGGCGTCGGCGGTCCGGCGGGTCCGCCGGGCGGCCGCTTCGGCACCGGCCAGGTGGTCGTTCAGGTAGATGGCGAGCAGGCGGTGGCTGGTGGGCGGTGCGGTCATGGGCGTGTCCGTCTCTCGCGTCGTCGGGGCGCGGCCGCGCCCGGTCCTGATCCTCTACGGAGGTGCCGTGCGTTCCGTCGTGCCGCGCGGTTTCCCCGGGAGCGCGTCCGCAATCCCCCGTCCGCCCCGGTGGGGCCGCCAGCCGACCAGGTCGGCGGGGTGCCGGGCGGTGAGCAGCGCGGTGGCGTCGTCCCGCAGGCGGTCGCCCTGCTGGGCGGTGACGAGCCGCATGAGGCGGCGCAGGGCCTCGGGGACGGGGGCGGGCGTGCGCGGGAACCCTTCCGGGTCGATGGCGGCGTGACCGGCGCTGGTGGCGTAGACGAGGTAGACGGCCACCTGGGAATTCTCGATCCGCCCTGCGGTACCCGTGTACTGGCGCTGCACGCCCACTGTGGCGATGCCCTTCTTCAGGTCGCCTGTCTCATCCACGACCAGGACGGGGTTCTCGTCCCCGAGGTTGTCGACCACGAAGTCGCGGAGGTCGTCGCGGACCTGGTCAGCATCCCAGGACGCCCGGCTCAGCAGGTGCTGCATACCGGCCGGGCTCGTGTCACCGGCATGCTCGGCGATCGTCCAGCAGTTCTTCCTCGGCAGGTCCGCGAGCAGGCCCAGCACGAATGCCCGCGCCCGGCGACGAGGCCCCACTCGGGAGAACCGGCCTGCTACCCGGCCCATCAGACCCTCAAAAACATGCTGCCACTGGGCGAGGTCTACGCTGTCGCCCACGGCCGTCGGCTGGTCTTCGTCTGTCCGCACAACTGACGATGATCAATGGTGATCGTCTCCGTCTCCGGAAGCGTCCGCCAGGTAGAACCATGCGGGCGTGAGGCGGGCTGTCGAAGACTCGGCCAACGGTGCCGGCGGGGAGCGGATCGTGATGGATGACACGGGGAACGCCGAGGAACTGCGGTCTACGGGACCCGAGGACTTTCCCTGAGCGCCGACGACCTGGGTATCGAGATCGGCCGGTGCCTGGAGCGCATGGAGCAACTGGACCTTTCGGGCATGATCCGCTGACCCGACCGATCACGTGGCGGACCGCCCGAGATGCAGTCTCGCTACGTGATCACGGTCCACAGCCGGAGTACTAGCCGACCTCCGGGGCCCGCCCGGCCAACAGTTTATCGGTGAGGATCCGCCGCTCGGCGAACACCGCGTCGCGGCGGTCCGCCATCTGCCGCAAGGCGTCCTTGCGGTCCCGCTTGGCGAGCCGGTCGACGTACAGCCGGCCCTCCAGGTGGTCGGCCTCGTGCTGCAGGCAGCGGGCGAAGTAGCCGAACCCCTCGATGGTGAGCGGCTTTCCGTCCTTGTCGTAGCCGTGCACCACGGAGCGCGCCGGCCGGGCGACGTCCACGGTGGCACCCGGCACGGAGAGGCAGCCCTCGACGTCCTCGATCAGCCGGCGCCCGCGCGTGGTGTCCTCCTCGACCACCGGGTTGAGGATGTGGCCAACGTGCCGGACCCCGTCCTCGTCCATGCAGTCCCAGACGAACAGCCTCAGGTCGACACCGACTTGATTGGCCGCCAGGCCCGCACCGGCGGCGATGTACATGGTGGCGAACATGTCGTCGACCAGCATGGCCAGCTCCGGCGTCCCGAACTCGGCGTCGGCCGGACGGCTCGGCCGGTGCAGAATCTCCTCCCCGATCTCGGTGACCCGCAGCACCGAACCGCGCCCGACCTCCGGCGGCAGCGCCGGGTATCCCTCCACCGGCTGTCCTTGCACCAGCACCCTCGCGCTGGCGCCGGGCCGGTCGAAGCCCTCATGCACATCTCCCATTGGCCGCCCCTCCATGCTTGCGAACAGACTTTGCAAAGTAGCAGGCTTTGCAAAGTGACTGAAGAAGTGAGCGAGGACCTCGCAGCCCCCGCCCCCCGCGCGGCCTCTGCCGCACTACCCGACCACGAGGTGCGCACCGCGCTGCTGCGGCTGTTCGAGGCCGAGGGCACGGTGACGGCCACGCTGGCGGCGCAGCGGCTCGGCTACAGCTCCGGCCTCTGCTCGTTCCACCTGCGCCAGTTGGCCCGCCACGGCGTGATCGAGCCGGTCCCCGTCAACGGCGGCCGCGCCCGCCCCTGGCGGCTGCGGCAGGCCGGCGTCGACCAGCCGCAAGCAGCGACGCCGGGCAACGACTTCGACCGGCTGGCACGGCGGCTGGAGGACGAGAGCTACCGGCGCTGGCTGGCCCATCGCGACCGGGCCGAGCCGCTGTGGCAGCAGGACGAGGCCTTCAGCTCGGTGGTCTACCTGACACCCGACGAGCTGACCCAAGTCGCCGACTCGGTGCGCCGCCTGCTCGCCGGCTTCCAGCACCGCGAGGCCGACCCGGCCACCCGACCGGCCGACGCCCGGCCGGTCGCCGCCGTCACCCGGCTCTTCCCGCTCCTGCCGGACGCGTCCCGGTAGCAGCCGTCGCCGACGGCGATCAACGCCCGCGTGGCACTCACCAGGAACACGCACCGCTCCGCGATCGCGGAGCGGTCCCGGTTGAGTTCGCCCCTCTCGGCGGACGGCCCGGGCGGGCACCGAGCCGCCCCGGAGATCCGTCACCCGCTCGGAGCCGGCCCGTCGTCCGCGTCCGAATCGGTGGGGCACCTGCTGCCGGCTGTCAGCACCGAGCAGTGCGAGGAAGGCGGTGGCCGGGCGGGCCGCCGACCCCCGCGGCCGCCAGCTGTTCTGCACCGACGGGGAGTTCAAGGACCACCTCGTCCGCTCCCGGTGTCCGGCCGCCGGCCTGAAGACCGGGCCGACCGCGCCGATCCCCTTCACCACCGGGCCCGGCTCCCGGCCGGCCACTGTCCGGCTGTTGCTGCTGTGCGAGGCGGCCGCGGTGCCCGCCGCGGCCGCCGAGCTGCTCTGCTCGGCCCGCCCCTGAGCACTTGGACGCCGAGGTCCGAACCGGGGTCACAGGCCGCCGTGGAGGCGGGCCGAGACGGTGAACAGGAGGAGGTGTCCGGCCTGGGCGGCGGGGCGGGTGTCTACGGGTGGAAGGAGACCTCCGGGTTCTGCGGGGTCGGCCCGTCGAGGAGCGGCTGGGCGAGGCCCTTGAGGTGCAGGTCGAAGAAGGCCGTGGCGTAGGTGCGGGTGAGCTGGAGGGCGCGCGCGGCGGGGAGGGTGCGGTCGGCGTCGGGGAGGCCGAGGGCGTCGAGGAGGACGGGGAAGTCGGTGAACGAGGCGTGGTTGGTGCCGGTGACGGTCAGCCAGCGTTTCCAGCCGTCGAGGCGGGGCCAGCTCTCGGTCCAGCTGGTGTCCTCGGCGCCGTCCGGCAGGGGGTGTCCGATCATCAGGAACGGCTTTCCGCCGAGGCCGGTGGCGGGCACCGGGACGTCCATGGTGCCGTCCAGGTCCGCGCCGGCCCGGATCCGGTCGTCGGCGAGGAGGGCGGGGACGGCGGCCGCACCGCCCGCGGAGTGGCCGGCCGTGCCGATCCGGTCCGGGTCGATCATGCGGGTGTAGCGCCAGGCGGGGTGGGGGTGGGCGGTCAGCCGGTCGATGACGAAGGAGACGTCGCGGGCTCGGCTGCGGTCCAGGCCCGCCCAGTCCTCCGGGCTCCTGAGCTGCCCGCACTCGACGCACGGGAGCGTGCTCCCGTCGGGGAAGGTGGTCCCGGTGTTCTCGTAGGTGTGGTCGATCAGCGCGACGACGTAGCCGTGGCTGGTCAGGTCCTCGGCGAGGCCGGTCAGCGAGGTGCGGGGCATGGTGAAACCGGGTGAGAGGAGCACCAGCGGGTAGCGGCCGGGCGCGGGGCGGGCCCCGGTCTCGGCCCAGGTCCGGGTGGCGGTGAGCGCGTCGGTGGGGATGGTGTTGCCCGGCAGCTTGGCGTCCAGCAGCATCCGGGCCGCGCCGGGGGTCATGTAGGGGGCCGGGTTGCCGGTGCCCGCCTTGGCCGGGTAGTACACCGACACCATCAGCCGGCGCGGGCCCGCCGAGGGCACCCACGGGTCGGGCCGGTCCCGGTCGACGAGCTCCAGGACGTCCTGCCCGACCGCGTACGGGCCGGTGGGGTGCGGCAGTTCGGCCCGGACCGCGGCCGGGGCGGCGGTGGAGGCGGCGACGGCCGGGGCGGCCCCCGCGGGTGAGGCGGCGGCGGCGACCGGCGGCAGGGCGAGCAGCAGGGCGGCCGCCGCAGCGGCGGGGCGGATTCTGGTCATGGGCGTGACCGTACGTTCCTTCCAGGGGAGCTGACGTCGGCTCAGCGGTGTAGGGGGTGGACCGGAGGGCGGACCGGTCGCCGGCACGCAGCCCCTACGGGGAACCCGCAGAGAAGCGCGGACGCAGCCGGGGCAGGGGCCTGCCGTCGGCAGGCCGTCAGCGAAGCCGCGCGCGCACGGCGGCGAGGGACCAGCCGAGCACGGGCGACAGGGGCTGCGGAGCGGGCCAGCCGTTGATCACCGCGAGCAGTCGGGCGTGCCGGTCCCGGCGCGGGTCGTGCGCCCTCTCCAGCCGCCGCAGCAGCCGGTGGCGCAGCGCGGCGTCGGCATGGTGGGTGCGCAGGTGTGCGTAGTGGGCGGCGATTGCTGCGACGACGGGGTCGGCTTCGGGTGAGGCCGGGTCGATCCACGCTGCCACGGCCGGGGCGGCCAGGTCGCGGACGGTGGCGGTGAAGTCGCGGCGCGGGCCGGTGGCGCCGTCCTGCGCCATGTCGGCCGCCAGGTCCTGTGCCGTGCGTCGCATGCCGGCCCGGAAGTCGGGGTCCAGGGCCAGTTCGGCCCACTCCACCCAGGCCCGGGCCTGTTCCGCTGCGGGGTCGGCGGGCGGTTCGGGGGTCATCGAGCGCCTCACCCCCGCGAATGCGCGGTTCCCGTCGAGGCCGTCGAAGACGGCGTGGAGGAAGTCCTCGACGAGGCCGCGGCGTTCCTCCTCGGTCAGTCGGGCGAGCTGGTGCATGACATCGGCCTCCTCGGGGGTCAGCCCGCGCTCGGCCACCACCGTGAGCACGGCGTGCCGCAGGCGCAGGACGCGGATCTGCACCGCCAGCGCCTCGGCGTGGGCCGCGGCCACCTCGGGCAGCGGAAGGTCAAGCTCGGCGACCTTGCGGATCGTGGGCAGGTCCAGGCCCAGTTCCCGCAGGGTCCGCACGAGCTCCAGGCGCGCGGCGGCAGCAGTGTCGTAGCGGCGGTGGCCCGCCGGGCTCCGTTGCGTCGGCGCCACGATCCCGCGATCGGAGTAGAACCGGATGGTCTTGACCGTCAGGCCGGTCCGCTGGGCCAGTTCACCGATCGAGTAGAGCGTGTCGCCTTCCATGGCCCCACCCTCGCGCCTCCCCCCGGGGGAGATGCAACCCCCTCCGGGAAACGCCTGCCGTCGAAAACCACCATGGCACCCGCCCCTGACCGCCGACGGCCGCACACCTGCCGCCGCCACTCCCCTGACGCCGGGTCAAGGCCAGATGCCAGGCTCCGCATCCGGCTCGACCAGGGCGACGGACTCGGCGAGCGCCCGCAGCAGGCGGGCGGCGTGGACGAAGTGGCGACGGCGCAACAGCCCGGCCACGGGCCGGGGCCCTCGCCGAGGTCGGCACCGTGGACCCGGCGCGCGAGCAACTGCTCGCTGCTCTCTTCCGTCCCCTCGACGTGGCACTGCCGACGCTCTACGCGCAGGGGTTCGGCGCCACTGGTAGCCGGCGTCCGTCGGAGCCCTGTCGCGCCCGGCGTCCAGCAAGGAGCATGAAGGCGCTCTCCCGGGGCAGGCGCTGGGTGCGGCGGACGAGGGCCCGGCCGACTCCCCCTGAGGCCGGGCCCCCCGCCGCACCGGGCCGCCGACTCGTGGGCTGGACGGTCGACCGGGTGACGTCCGGGTTGTACACCCCGGCCGACGCCGAACCAGCGGGTGCCGTGCCAGGGTTGACGGCATGAGGCACTCCGCTTCCGAGCTCGGCCCTGCCTCCGCCGCGCTGATCCCGCCCATGCTGCGGGAGGAGATCACCACCGCGGTCCACACCGTCCTGGCCGGCCAGGGCCTGGACACCCCCGCCGCCGGCAGGGCGCTCCACGCCTCCGCCCGGGCCGCCGCCGTCACCGGGGCCGCCAGGCACATCAGCGTGCCCGCGCTGCTCCATCTCCTGGGCGAGGTCGGCGCCGACCTCAACACCGAGGACGCCGCAGGGCGGCCCTGACGCCCGGGCAGCGGCGCCCTGCGCGGGGGCGGCGGTCTACGGGGTGTCACCCCGCCAGGTCCACCGGCCGGTGTCGTCCGGCTCGTAGAGCGAACGGCCGCCCGGTAGGCGCAGCGTGGGGGGTCAGCGCGGTGCCGGGGGCGTGCACGTGCTGCCGGAGTCCCGGGCGGCCAGGGGCCGGAGGCGGACGCGCTGGTCGCGGCGGCGCCCGGACGCCGGTTCCGGACGAGCGGGCAGTGGTGCCGTTGCCGATGCTGTGACCAGCAGGCCCACTCGTCGTCAGGAGCGTTCATGCGGGCAGTCGGGCGTACGGGACACCAGGTGGCGCGGATCGTGGTCGCGGCAGGGCTGGTGGTGGTTGCGGCGGCGGGGTGCTCGTCGTCGGGCGGCAGCAAGGCGGCGTTCACGGCGGGCAAGGAGGGCGTGAGCTCCGCGGCCGGGGCGTCGGGGCCGTCCGTCACGCCCGTGGCCTCTCCGGTGGGTGTGGGCAACACGGCGAGCTTCCACAGCCAGTACGCGGGGGAGGAGGGCACCACGCTGGAGGTGACGCTCGACGGAGTGGAGTACCGCTCCTCGATCGTCAGGACGGGCAGCAGCCCAGCGATCCCGAACCGGGGCGTGTACGCCCTCGTCTCGCTGACGGTGGCCAACACCGGTGCGTCCCCCGGCCTGTTCAACAGCCCGAACCTCGTGTGGGTGTCGCCGGACGGTCAGGCCGTCCGCGACACCGCAGTCCTGGTGCCAGACGTCACGCCCGGCACGGAGAGCCTCGACTCGACCGTCCAGCCCGGCCAGCACGTCACGGGAACGGCCGTGTTCGATGTGCCGGCCAGGGGCGGGCAGCTTCAGTACGAGATCACGGGGCAGGCACCGCTGTTCGTCCTGCAACTCCCGCCCAGCTGAGCGTAGGCGCCCAGGTGCTGCACCCGAGGGACCTGGGCGCGTACGCCACGATCGCCTACGAGCCGGCCGGCCTGCTCGGCCACCGCGATGGTCCGCATCAGGGATCTGCGAGGCCGGTGACCAACGGACGCACAGGCGTGCTCACCAGGAACTCGAGCGCCTCACGCACGTCCTGGTCAGCTGCCCGTTCCAGCCCCGTGTCGAATGCCGACGCCGTGAACAGCAGCATCAGCGTGGTGCCGGCCTGCTGACTCGGCGTCGGCTCCGACTCGACAAGGCCGATGGTCAGGTAGTCCCGCCCGATCCCGTACAGCAGGCCCTTGAGCCACTGTCCGATCGCCGGGCCGACTCGGCCGGTGGCAATCTGCTCCTCGACTGCCGCGCACAGGTTCAGCGCCCACGAGGCCACCGCCCCGGCAGCCTGCCAGGCGGCCCGCAGCCGCTCCATCGGCGTCTCCTGCGCCAGCGAGTACAGGTGGTGCAGCACGCTGCCCTGCGGCATCCCCGGGACCAGATGCGCGGGCGGGCCCTGCAGCGCGGGCGGCATGGCCGGACCGCTGGTCTCCAGGACCCTGGCCCCGAGGTTGGGGCCGGTGATCCCGGTGCGGGCCCGTAGGAAGCGGCCCATCACCTCACGCGAGATGCCCTCCGTTCCCTGCAGGACTCCCAGGGCGCCGTAGTACGCCATCCCGGCGTTGTCCAGCGGTTCCCCGGGGCTGTCGTCGTCGTGGGCCGCCATGTCGTCCCAGAGGTCTGCCAGGGCGGGCAGCTGCTGAAGCGCCTTGTCGATGGCGCGCATGCGTTGGGGGACGCGCACCACGTGGTGCTGCTGGTCCGTCGCGATCCGGTCCGCACCGTCGGCCAGCCAGTCGTCCAGGTCCTGTCTCTGTGCGCGCGGGCCGAGCGTCGTACTCATTTCCGCTGCAGGCTTGAGCACGGTGCGGGCGAAGGCCGAGCGCACCGACGCCTCGGGCACTGGCAGGCCTTCGCCGAAGGCCCCCAGGACCAGGTGGTCCCGGCGGGAGCCCTGCCGCTGCCGTCGGCCGAGCCAGACCACCAGCTCACCGACGGCCAGGTCGGTGCTCGATGTACTCCCGCCGGGCCGGCCCGGACGGCCACGCGGGTTGGGCGTCAGCAACGGGTCCGGCCGGCCGCGCCAACGCTCCAACTGCCTGGCGCTGACCTCGACCCCGTGGCCGCGGGCGTATTCGATCAGGCCGACGTCGGCGGCGCTGGGCGCGGTACGGACCATGGCCCGACGGTACGCCGCGCCCTCCCGCGTTAGAACCCCCCGATCTTCACCGGAATCCGCCCGAGGCCTACGGAGCACTCTGTTGTCCAGGGGCCGGCTCCGCCGGTTCCGCAACCGACCGGGCCCGCACGGGCAAGCCGAGCAGTGGAAGGAGGTGATTTCCGTGGACAAGAACGGGAAGAAGCTGGTCCTCGCCGTGGCCGCGCCGCTGGCGCGCACCGCAGGGCAGCGATGGGCCCAGCACCGAGGTGCGCAGCGGTGGGAGGCCGCGCTGGTCGGCGTGCTGGCTGCGGTACTGGCCACTGCGCTGATCCAGCAAGTGCTGTAACCGGGCCGGTCCGGGCACGGGCCGTGGGACTGCCCCACGCCGGTGCCCGGCCCTGCCGGCAACACTGCCGACAGCGCGGTCCGGCAGGGATTCGTTCGTTCCCGGCTCGCTCGGCACTACGCCGAGTCACCTTCCCCGGGTCGGCGCGCGGCAGGGGTGCGCGCTCGGGGCCCGGGGCCGGCGGAAGGCGGCGTCTGTCGCGGGTGCCAGTAGCACCGGCGCCGCGCCCGCGGCGAAGGCCGGTGAGGCGTTGACGGCGGCGGCCAGGTGCTCGCCGATATCCGGGTAGAGATGCGCACCGGCCAGCTGGGCCGGGGCCAGCCAGATCACCACTTCGGGAAGCGGCTGCTTGAACTGTGTTCGATTCGCAGTGGTTGTCAGGCGGCAGTTTCGTGAAGGTGAAGCGTCGGGTTGTTGCGGCCCGGCGCGGCACCGATCCACCCTGCATTAGGTACCTTCTTGACCGTTTCATCCTGATTCGAGTAAGTGGGTGTCCTATGGCGGTACAGAAGGATGACGTCACCGCCTCGGGGAGTCCCGACCGGCTGCTCGCGCTGTCGGACGGGATCTACGCGATCGCGATGACGCTCCTCGTCCTGGACGTGAAAGTCCCGGACGGCCTGGACGAGAAGGCGTTCCGGGACGCGATGGGCGATCTGCGGCCGCAGGTCGCCGCCTACGGGCTGAGCTTCTACGTCCTGGCCGCATTCTGGCGCGACCACCGCAGGCTCTTCCTGCTCGCCCGCCAGCTGGACACCTCCCTGCTGCGACTGACGATGGCTTCGCTCGGGGCAATCGCGCTGCTGCCGTTCCCCACCGCGCTGCTGGCCGACTATCCCGACGAACCGGCCGCGGTCTCCCTGTACGCGATCGTCATCGTCGTCATCGAGGCCTTCCACATGGCCATCGCCGCGATGCTCTGGCGCCGGGAGCACCTTCAAGCCGAACCCATCAGCGACGCCCTCGGGCACGCCGTGCTCTGGGACCTGGGCACCACCGCCATCGTCTTCGGGCTGTCCGTACCCATCGCCTGGCTCTCGCCCACAGCGGCGCTGTGGACGTGGCTCCTGCTGATCCCCGCGAAGATCACCTCGGGACGGGGGCTGCGCTCCGCCATGCGATCCAGCTCTACCCCCTGACGGCCAACAATTCCTGCACGACCACGTTCCCGGAACCCGAAAGACGCCACCGTTCGAATGCAGCGCGGCCTTCGGCCGCCTCCCGAAGCGGGGTTCTGGCTCAATTTCCGTGAAATGACGCCAGCCACGACTGCGCCCGTCCTGGGAACAGGCCGCTAGCCTGCCGACTGCCCGATGCCGATGAGCTGGCTGCTGGGTCACCACGGAAGCTGAGCCAGAACCAGAACTCGTGAACATCGCCCACCCATGGTTCGGGGCGCCTCCCAAACTCGGGCTCGGGCCTGGTGCTGGCGCCGACCGGAATTCCGGTCGGCGCCCTGCGCGCGTTCCGGCACAATGCCAGGACGGACGAGACGTCGATCAGCCGACTGGAACTGCGCACCGAGGACCGGGGCCACCGGATCGAGGTCCGGCCGCTCGCCGACGACCGCGACCTGCCGACGCTCCGCTTCGACGCCGGGCAGTACGCGGCGGAGCTCGACCGCGCGGGCAGCGGCGTCGAGGACTGGCCCGCGCGCAGAATCGGCCGCCTGCTGAAGGACGAACTCGTCCGCCGCCCGGAGCTGCCGGCCGCCTGGGAGTGCGAGCTGGACGCCGTGGGGAGTTGGCCGCAGGAGCCCGACCGGATCGAGGTGCGGTTCTGGCACCCGGCCGCGCCCGAGCCCCGCAGCGACGAGCCGTTCCTGCAGTTCACCGTCGAACTGCCCGTCCCCGCCGGTGAACCGCGTGCGGCGGCTGCCGAGTTGGTCGATCGTCTCACTGCGGCCGACCCGCGTGCCCGGGCGAAGGTCTGCGGCGGCCGGGCGGACTACGCGGAGGCGCTCGGCTACCCGTGGCCGGAAGACATGTGAGGTGCTTCGCGGCCGGGCCGCAGGTCGGTACCGTCTGCGGACGTCGCTGGCCCAGGTGCTGTTGAGTCGGTGGACGGCTGGCGTCGGGCCAGGCGCCCGCCCGGCCAGAACCCGTGAGCAGACGGCAGTGTGCGGGGCGGCTGGACGGGACACTCAGTCGGCCGTGATGTGTGCGAGGGCTACTTGGAGGCGGCGCACTGCATTCTCGGCCTGGGCGTATTGGTCAAAGGAGGCCAGGACAGCACCGAAAGCACGGTCAGGGTCGGCAGCTGGCGCCCACCGGTCCGCGCGGGGGTGTCGGTGACGGGCTCGGAGAAGGCGGGATGGAGGAGGAACGGCGGGCGGTCATGATCACAGTCCGGCAGTCCGGCCGGGCCGGCCGACGTACCCTCCCAGCGCTGTCCCAGCCTTGGCGCCTCAGATCGCCCGGGCAGGCGGCAGGTCCGCCTCACTGGAGGCGTGACGTCCATGGCCGGGCTCGCACTGGCCCAGCTCGCGCAGCTGCTCCTCGCCCACCCCGTCGGCCACGGCCTCAGCAAGGGCCGCGTCCAGCTCACGGCGGGTACGGGCATGCTCGGCAATGGCCCGCTCGACACGCTCCAGAGAACTCGCCGTCCTGCGCTTGGGGCTGGTGATCACCTTGAGATTCATGCGACTCGCGTGCCCCCGATCACCCACAGGCATGCACGCCAACGACCAGCAGCACGAACGTCCACGGCCACCGCACCGGCACCCCAGCACCCCGGCACCCGCCCGGCAGCGGCTCGTACAGGACCATCCCTCCTCCCGTCCTCCCTCCGCGCCGAGGCGGTGAGCATGCGCCCGCCGCCGCGGCGCAACGGTGGTCCGGCCGGAAGCCACAGTGACCAGGAGTGCGGAACCTCAGCGATTCCACAGCGTCGGACGCAACACGGCGATCACCCGATCCTCCAGAGCTTTCGCTCCGTCGCCGGTAGCCGTGACTGCCCAGCAGAGCTCCAGCTCAGCCCGTGCAAGTGCTGCTTTGGCCCACTGCGCGGCTCTCACAGGCTGGCCGGCCTCGACTTCGGCCAAGCGCTCGCGCAGCCACTGCGGGTCGGCAAGAGCCCGGTCCAGTGCCGCTTCACCCAGCCCGGACGCCAACCCGCTGGTGTACTTCGCGATTCGCCCCCGCATCCCATTGGCCGGCCTCGAACCGTTGCCCGCCCGCTCCTTGGCGCATCCCACGTACACCACACAGCCCTCCAACCCCGACCGCGCCATGTACACCCCGGGCAGACGCGGCACCACCGACCGCGCCTCCTCCAGGCCCACCCAGGCCGACCACTGGGCCATCTCCCACACGTCCATGCACCGCTCCTCCCCGCACCGGCCCTCACCCTACGAGCCCACCATCAACGTCGCCCCAGGAGCAGCCGCCCCGCCCCAGCGCGCGTGGGCGAGCGGCGGACGCAGCCGACCGACCAGGCACGGCGAGCGGGCAGCAGGCGGCACCGGCGGCCCGTCCCGGACCGTGGTTCCACCGATACCGGTAACCCACCCGCTCCACCATGATCGGCCCTCCAGTCGGCTACCGGCCCCGGAACGTCAGGCTGAGACGGGCCCCGAGCTCATCGGCCTGGAAGAACACGCGAAGCCGCAACGCGAGCACCGGAAGGAGCCGGAACAGGTGGTGGTCGGGGACAGCGGGGGCGGGGGCGAAGTGCGGACGGCGGTGGTCGCGCCGGGCGCCTTCCTCGACAACGCCAAGAGCCGGCGGGCCAAGCTGAAGCCCGAGCAGCTCGCGGCCCTGGCCGAGCACGAGGTGGAGCGGGCGTGAGCAGCGCCGGGGCCGGGAGAGCGGAGAGGCAAGAGCTGTCGGGCGCCCGGGCCACCTGAGCGGGCTGAGACAGAGCGGCGGGGCGGGACGTCTACCGGTCGGTGGCCGCCCCGCCGCTCGTCCGGGTGGCGAGGCCGCGGGCCGGCCCCGAACCAGGTGACGGCGTGTCAGGGTGGACGGCATGACGCACTCCGCTTCCGGGCTCGACCCGGCCTCCGCCGCGCTGATCCCGCCCATGCTGCGGGAGGAGATCACCACCAGGGTCCACACCGCACTGACCGAACGCGGCCTGGACACCCCCACCGCCGGCGCAGCGCTCCACACCGCCCCCCGGACCGCCGCCGGCACCGGGGCCGCCGAATACATCAGCGTGCCCGCGCTACTCCACCTCCTGGGCGAGGTCGGCACCGACCTCGGCGCCGAGAACGGCCAGGGGCGGCCCGTGCGGCCCTGACGCCCGGACAGCAGCGGGGCGGCCGGCGGCCTACGGGGTGTCACCCCGCCAGGTCCACCGGCCGGTGTCGTCCGGCTCGTAGATCGAACGGCCGCCCGGGTAGGCACAGCGCGGGGAGATCAGCGCGGTACCCGGGTCGGGGTCGTCGGCCAGGACGTAGGCGCGCTCGCCGTCCATGGGGCCGCCGTGCAGCTCGGCTTCCATCTACCGCCCCATCCCGGGCACCGTACTGAACTTGATTGGGTGATGTCGGAGCTGTTCGCCTGACAGGGCCGAACTGGCTCCGGTAGCCCTGGGGCATGAGGTATGCGCAGGGCGGTGGGTTGACCGACGCCGGGCGGGCCGCGGACGACACGGTGGTGGAGCGGTGGAAGAAGGAGACCTGGCCGTTGGTAGGAGCACCGCGGCGGCCCTCGGCGCCTGGGTCGTCTTCGAGGACGAGGCCGGGCAGTCGATGACGCCGCCGCGAGCCAGAACCTGGGGCCGCATCGGGCGCACGCCGGTGGTCCGCGTGCGCGGGCGGGGATCCGGCCGGGTCTCGATGGCGGGCATGGCCTGCTACAAGCCGGGCGAACGGTCCCGGCTGATCTACGCGATCCGCGAGTACCGGGGCCGCAAGGGCGAGCGGAAGGGCTTCGGCTGGCACGACTTCCGCGATCTGGTCGTCCGCGCCAGGATCCAGCTCGGCGGACCGGTCGTGCTCGTGTGGGACAACGCCCTCATCCACCTCGTGCCGCCGCTCAGGGCATTCTTCGAGGCCAACGCGCACTGGCTGACCGACTTTCAGCTACCCACCTACGCGCCCGACCTCAACCCGCAGGAGGGCATCTGGTCGCTGGTCAAACGCGACATCGGAAACCTCGCGGCCACCGACCTCGGCCGGCTGGCCCGGGCCGTCAAGCGCAAGCTCAAGATGATCCAGTACCGCTCCCACCTCGTCGACGGCTGCCTCGCCGGGACCGGCTTGATCATGGATGGCTGACCGACATCACGAGTTCAAGTTCAGTAGCGGCCGGGACGGACGGCTGTGGCCCACCTCGGACGATCTTGGATTTTTGAAACCCGGCCCCGGGGTTGTGGAAGGATCGGCGGAGGATTTGGTCGTCCAGGCTGAGTCGCATCCTTTCCCCGATCTTACCGGGAGCTCACTGAAATCGCTCTGTATGCCCGTAGGGCGAGGCTGGTGGTGGACCGCTAGTACGGTTCACCACCAGCCGGATCCTGAGATCAGACGAACGATCCTTCGACCGTATCGTCGGGGTATTCCCGGTCGCTGCGCATTCCGTTCATGTTGCCGGTGATCCAGGTGATGGATTCGGGGCGGCTTCCGTTGTCGGTCCTGCAGAACTCTTCTACGGCGGCGCGGATGCGGTCGATCGGGAATGTGCTTGCGGGGTCGTGGTAGTGGGGGTAGTAGGATTCCGATACTACGCGGGGGTCGAAGGCGGGCGGTTCGGGGTTGTCGGAGACCCAGACATGGTCGTAAACACCGCCTTTGTTGGGGTTGTTGCCGGTTACGCACCATGCCAGCCCGCCGTAGCCCGTCGACCGGTTCACCCCGACGGTGAGGCCGTTATCGGGGCTCCACCCTTTACCGCCGGGGCCGTCGGTGATCGAGAGCTCGAAAATCTCTCTCGGGGGGTACGGGTCGTTGGTCGCCTGGTCGGACTCATCGGCCTCGAATATTTGGGACACGAGCAGAAGTTTCTCCTGGAGGCTTTGGGCATGCCTCCAGGAGCCGCGGTACATAACGCTGAGGATCATTGCTTGACCTGTCGATCTAATTGGCTGCGGCGCCCTTGAGCGAGAAGGGTCCCTGGAGAACGCCCTGCCTGTCTATATACCAGACGTTGATGACGGACCCCGAAGGGAGGATATCAGGGACGGCCAGACGGCAGCCGCGTGCGGCATCACACACCCCATCGGCATTGTTGATCACAATGTCCCTTACCGTCACTCCTTGCTTCCTCATCCACCAGGCGAGCCTGGTTTCGAGGTGGGTAGCCACCTCGATCCTCCCGGTCGATCCCACCTGGTATTTCCCGGTTTTTTCGAGGAACTTACTGATCTCCATCAGATTCTGATCCGAGCCGCTGGGCATTGTACCCCCGAGCCTGGTCACCTCGTCACCATCTATTCTGATGACCTGCCCCGTGGTCGCGCCTTCATGATTTGGTCGAACGGGAAGACTTTCAGCGATTTCCCTGATCTTTGTCAGGCAGATGTCGCTCGGGCTGTTGTGGGTGAGGAGGGGGGTGGTGCCGGCCAGCACGTAGTAGGTGTGGAGGTCGGCGACGGTGAGGTTGTAGGCGGGCTGGAGGGCTGTCCAGTGCCGGATGGAGGCGACCTGGGCGGTGGCGCCGGTGTCGGTGCGCAGGGTGTCGCCGGGGCGGATGTCGGCGGCGTCGGTCCACTGGGTGGTGTTCTGGACCCAGAAGGGGTGGTGGTCGGTGGCGGTGACCGCGCTCTGCTGGCCCTTGTCGGGGGCGGCGAGGGCGAGTTCGGTGAAGTCGAGGTCGTCGGGGGTGTAGATGGTCGCTTCGACCCGGTGTGGTCCGCTTTGGCCGGTCTGTGGATCGGCTGCTTGGACGGTGTCGCCGGCCTGGATCTGTTCGATGGGTTTGGTGGTGCCGTCGCCCATGAGGACGAGGGTTCCGGCGGGGAAGCTGTTACGGAGGCAGGCTTTGGCAACGAACTTCGCCGCCTTCTTGGCGCCGGTGAGCCAGCCCCAGGCGGCTTCGACGCCGTCGAGGGCCTTCTTGCCGAACTTCTTGATGAACTTGGCGCCGGCGCTGGCCCAGCCGGCGATGGGGATCATGCTGAAGCAGGACAGGCCGAAGTCGACGCCGCTGGCGTAGTCAGCGAGGTATTCGCCGCCGGTCCACAGGCAGTTGATGAGGTCGGCGGCCTCTCCGACGCCTGGTACCAGCCCGATGATGTCGAGCTTGGTGTGCATCATGTCGGCGAAGCGGTCGTAGCTGGTGTAGTCCGCCGGGTTGAGGCTGGTGCCGAAGTACTTCTGGAACGCCAGCATCCCGTTGAGCACGTCGTTCCAGTCGACGCCGCTCTCCTCGGCCTGCTGCTGGAGCTCCATGTAGGTCCAGTACGCCTTTTCCTCCTGCGCGATGCGGTCGGCTTCGGCGATGGCCTGGGTCTGTGCGGCGTCGCTGATCGCGGCGGCGTTCTCGGAGGACTGGTGCGCGTTCTCCGCGGACTGACGGGCGGCCGCGACGGCGGCGTAGGCGATGTCGGCGGATCCCCGGGCCGCTGTGGCGCTGCCTGCGGCCCGCAGAGCGGAGTCCTGGGCGGCGACGGCGCTGGCGTGGGCCTGGGCGGCGGCTTGCTTGGCCTGGGCCGCGGAGGTGCGGGCCTGGGTGGCGGAGGTGTCGGCCGCGGTGGCGGACTTCTGCGCGTCCGTGGCGTAGCCGGCGGCGGCGTTGGCGTATTTGTTGGCGTCGGCGGCGGCTTGGTTGGCTTGGTCGGCGGCGTTGTTGGCGTCGGCGGCGGCCTTGGCGGCGAGGGCGGCGTTCTGTTGGGCGAGGGCGGCGGTTTGTGAGGCGGTGTTGATGGTGTTGGTGATGGTGGCTTCGTGGGCCCGGGTGAGGTCGTCCTGCTGTTTGGCGCGGTAGCGGCCGGTGGTGAGGAAGTCGGTCTTGGCCGGTGAGGGGCTTTCGATGGCGATGGCTGCGGCGAGTTTGACTTCTTCGCCTCCGCCGTCGCCGCCGGTTTCGAGGAGTTGGGAGATCTTGACCTGGTCGTCGGCGGCCTTGGCGGTGTACTGCCCGCGGGTGAGGAAGGTGGTCAGCGCGTCGGCGGTGTTGGCTTCCAGGGCGGCTTGGGCGGCCGTCTTGAGGGCGGGTCCGCCGGTCTCCAGGATCTGGGAGGTCTTGACGCGGTACTCGTCCAGGGCGACCTGGTGGCGGCCGGTGGTCAGGAAGGTGTGGACCTGGGCCGGGTCGTTCGTGGTCAGGGCGTTGGTGGCGGCGGTGCGCACCGCGGCGAACTCGCTGTTGTCGGCGAGCTGCTCGGCCTGGAGGATCTCGTCCTGGTGCAGGGAGGCGGTCCAGCCGGAGCGGACGTAGTCGATGACGGCCTGGTCGGAGCCGGTGAGGGCGTACTCGGCGGCGGACTTGCTCCAGGATCCGCGGGTCTTGAGGGCTGCGAGGGCCATCTTGCGGCCGTTGGCGACGACCGTGGCGGTGTCGGCGCCGGCCTGGGCGGCCTGGGCGGCGAGTTGGGCCGCGGTCTGGTCGAGGGCCAGGGCCTGGGTCTTGGCCTTGTCGGCCTCGATGACGCTGAGGTCGAAGGCGGCCTTGAGGTCGCGGGCCTGGTTGGTGCCGGTGGCCTTGCGGGCCTCGCGCTCCTCCTGTTCGCTGGCCAGGGCCAACTGGTGCACCTGAACAGCCTTGTTGACCGCGGCTGTTGCGCTGTTGGCGGCTTCCGCCGCGCTGGCGGCGTGCGCGGTGGCGCGCTGGGCGGCGTTGGTGGCGTTGCCGGCGTGCAGGGTGGAGTTGCGGGCGGCTTCGGCCGCGTTGGCGGCGTGGGTGGCGGCGGAGCGGGCCGCTGCTGCGGCTTCGCGGGCCGCGGTCGCGGACTGGTCGGCGAGGTCGGCGGCCTTGTTCGCCGAACGCTGGGCCTCGGCGGCGTGGCGCTGGGAGGAGACGGCGGCCTGCTTGGCTTCCTCCGAGTAGGCGCCCGCGGCGTTGGCGTAGTCGTTGGCCTGGTTGGCGGCCAGGGTGGTGAGGGCGAGGTCGTTCAGCGCTCCGAAGGCGGCCCTGGCGGCGTCGCGGGCGCCGACGGCGGCGCCTGCGGCGCGGTCGGCGGCGTCGGCGGCGTACTGGGCGCGGCCGGCGGCCTGCTCGGCGGCCTTGGCGGCCTGCTCGTCGACCTTGCCCTGCGCGGCCCAGGTCAGCGCGCGGCCGGCGGCCTGGTCCGCGCCGGCCGCGGCGGAGGCGGCCTGCTGCGCGGCGGCGGCGGCCAGGCGCGAGGCGGTGTTGGCGGCCTGGGCTGCGGTGATGGCGGCCTTCGCCGCCACCGCGGCCTGCCGCCCGGCTTCGGCGGCACGCTTGGCCGCGGCGGCGGCCTTGGCGGAATCACCCTGGGCGGCCTCGGCCTCGGAGCGGGCCTTCTCCGCCGCTTCGCGGGCCAGCCGCGCGCCGGTGACGGCCTGGTCGGCCGCTTCGAGGGCGGCGTCCTTCTCCCGCTCGGCCTGGTCGCTGGTCTCCTTGGCCTGCTGGGCGAGCTGCGCGACGTCGGCGTACTCGCGGTCCCGGGCGGCGGCGATGTGCTGACCGACCGCCAGGAACTCGGTGATGTCGTCGAGCGAGCCCTCCAGCGCGAGCATGCCGGCCTGCTTGGTGGCCGGCCCACCCGTCTCGACGAGCTGCGAGACCCGCACCCGGGCATCGCTCTCACGGGTGACGTCCTGCGTGTGGGTCAGGAACTCGCCGACATCGTCGATCGAGCCGTCCAGCGCCTTGAGCCCGGCGGCCTTGGTCGCCGGGCCGCCCGTCTCGACGAGCTGCGAGACCCGCACCCGCTGGTCCTGCGCCAGCGGCGCCTTCCAGCCCTGGTCCAGGAACGCGGCGACGGCCGCCTTGTCGTGGCTGTCGAGCGCGGCCGCGGCCGCCTTGCGCAGGGCCGGACCGCCGGTCACGACGATCTGCAGGAGCGCCTGCTCGTTGTCCTTGGCCTCGGCCTTGGCCCACTCTCCGTCCTGGACCAGGAACGCGGCGACCTTGTCGCCGCCGCCCGTCAGGGCCTCCTCGGCTGCGGCCTGCACCGAGGTGCCGCCGTCCTTCCACGCCTGCAGCACCCGGCCCCGGTCGGTCAGGACCGGGCCCGTGGGGGCGGTGTCCGCCGCCACCGGCGTCGCGGACACCAGCGACACCATCAGCGCGAGCGGCAGCACCCCGCGGCACAGCCACCGCACCACGGACCCCCTCCCCCTGAATATCTCCCTACGCCTGCGTGAACTCACGAAAACTCTCCTACGAAAAATCGGTGATTATTGTTTTTGGCAGCAGGAAAGCACCCCAGGGAAGGCGGGGCGCATTTTCGCCCGCCACCTCGGGTGAATTTCAGTATTCGGAAACCCCCTCTGGAACCCCCCAGTTGACCGTCTCGACGCAGTTGGTAGGCATACATTAAGGTCAGCGGCTGACGAGGCACCAGCAGGCAAGATGACCGGTTTGCCCTCGAACGTGCGAAAAGAAATATTCATCCCCAGGCAAAACAGAGGTTTTCCATGAGGCATCGTGCTTCGGGTGCGATAGCGGCGTCAGCCGCTCTCGCCGCCACCGTGTTCACCGGACTGGCATCCGCCCCGCCCGCACTGGCCGACACCACCGGAGTTGACGTCCCGTCCGCGGTCGAGGACGGCGCCTACCCCGGCGCCGCCCAGATCCTGGCCGAGAAGGGCATCACCCTCACCCGCGGCGACGGTGGCATCACCCTCGCCGACTGCACCCAGCCCAGCAGCTACCAGATCAAGGTCCTCGCCCGCACCGCCAACGAGGACGACGGCGACACCATCTGCTTCGCCGCCCCCGGCGCCGGCGGCTACCTCGCCTTCACCATCCCCGACGCCTACCGCATCACCACCTACAACCGCTCGGTGCGCGCCAGCCTCTCCACCGACCAGAAGCCCACCGAGACCACCGACGTCCCCGCCAACGGCACCAAGGGCATCGGCGAAACCCTCGACCCCAACACCCGCGCCGTCCTGCTCGAACTGCGCGTCACCGGCTCCACCGCCACCCCGACGGCCGGTCAGGCCGCCGATGCCGCCACCGCCTTCACCACCCACCTCGCCATCGGCGACCAGGGCCGCACCTGCACCGGAGCGCTCGTCGCCCCGCAGTGGGTCCTCACCGCCAAGTCCTGCTTCGCCGACGACCCCGCCAACCCCGCCACCGTGACGGCCGGCGCACCCAAGAACGCCACCACCGCCACCCTGGGCCGCGCCGACATCCACACCACCGGCGGCCACCGGACCAAGGTCATCGGCCTCGTCCCGCACGCCGACCGCGACCTGGTCATGGCGCGGCTGGAGACCCCGGTCTACGACATCGCCCCCCTCGGCCTGTCCAGCACCGCGCCCGCCGACGGCGGCGCGCTGAACACCGCCGGCTACGGCCGCACCGCCACCGCCTGGACCCCCGGCACCCTCCACACCCCCGCCGCCACCACCGGTGCCGTCACCGCCACCGGATTCGACCTCACCCCCACCGCCCCCGCCCTGATCTGCAAGGGCGACGCCGGCGCACCCCTGTGGCGCACCGAGAACAACAAGCCCGCCCTCGCAGGCGTCATCACCCGCGCCTGGCAAGGCGGCTGCCTCGGCACCCCCGCCGCCGAAGCCCGCACCACCGCCCACGCCGAACGCACCGACAACCTCGCGGGCTGGGTCTCCTCGACCCTGGCTGCCTCGCCGAAGCACGCCGGGTCCGAATCGGGTGGCACGGGCAGGGTGCGGTACGCGGACTGGGACGGTGACGGCCGGGCGGACCTGCTGACCGTCGCGGACTCCGGCGCGGTGCACGTGTACTTGAACCGCGGCGGTGACGGTCACGGCGGCTGGGAGGACTACGGCCAGGTCGCCACCGGCATGACCACCGACAAGTCCCGGGTCCGCTTCGCCGACTGGGACGGCGACGGCAGGGCCGACTACATCGTCATCCAGGCGAGCGGCGCCGTCGGCGTCTTCCTCAACAAGGGCGGCGACGGCCACGGCGGCTGGCAGGACTGGGGCCAGGTCGCCACCGGTCTGGCCAACGCCGACCAGGTCCGCTTCGCCGACTGGGACGGCGACGGCAAGGCCGACTACATCGTGACCCAGGCGAGCGGCGCCGTCGGCGTCTTCCTCAACAAGGGCGGCGACGGCCACGGCGGCTGGCAGGACCAGGGCGCCATCGCCCAGGGCGTCACCTCCGACCGCTCCCGCATCCGCTTCGCCGACATCGACGGCGACGGCAAGGTCGATTACAACATCATCAACAGCGACGGCTCCGTCACCACGTACATCAACAAGGGCGGCGACGGCCACGGCGGCTGGACCCTCCGCAACAAGATCACCAGCGGCGCGACCACCAACCAGAACATCGTCCACTTCGCCGACCTCACCGGTGAGGGCAACGCCGACTACCTGCTCGTCGACGGCGCCACCCAGGCCTACGCCTACAACGGCGGCGACGACCTCGGCGGCGCCTGGATCTACCTCGGCCAGATCGCCGGCGCACTCTGATCCACGGCGCCGGCACCGCCGGCTGACAGGCCGTCAACCTTCCGGGCGGTGGAGAGGACGCTCCACCGCCCGGGCTGCGGGTGCGAGACCGATCCGGGCACGGTCACCGTGCCGGTCCAGCAGGGCGCCCGGCTCCTTTCGCTGCCGGGCGTCCTGCCCGGACGGGGCCGTGGTGAGAATCCGGACAGGAAGAGGAGATCCATGAATGCAATCCGCGCGCCACGGACGCTCGGTGCCGCGATGGCGCTGGCCCTGGCTCTGGGAGCCGCGCCGGTGGCCTTGGTGCTGGGCGGTGCGCCGCCGGCGCACGCTCTCGACAACGGCCTGGCCCTGACCCCGCCGATGGGGTGGAACGACTGGAACGCCTTCGGGTGCGAGGGCCTCGACGAGGCGCTGGTGCTGAAGACCGCCGACTTCCTGGTCACCTCGGGCCTTCGGGACGCGGGGTACCAGTACGTGAACCTCGACGACTGCTGGATGCAGTCCGCGACCGGTTGGGACGACCCGACCAACGGGCGGGACGCCGCGGGCCGTCTGCAGGCGGATCCGGTGAAGTTCCCGAACGGCATCGCCAGTGTGGCCCGGTACGTCCACGCCAAGGGCCTCAAGCTCGGCATCTACGAGAGCGCGGGCTGGCGCACCTGCGCCTTCCCCGCCGTACCGGGCACCGACCGGTACTTCCCGGGCAGCATGGGCCACGAGGCCGTCGATGCCCGGACCTTCGCGGACTGGGGCGTCGACCTGCTCAAGTACGACAACTGCGGCAACTTCTTCAAGCCGAACGACCCCTCGGTGCCGAACGGCAAGGACTGGGCGTCCAGGTTCCCGGTGATGGGCCAAGCCCTGAAGGACACCGGGCGCCCGATCGTGTACAGCCTCTGTTCGCCGGCCGAGCCCAACGTCGGCGTCGCCCCGCAGGTCGGGAACCTGTGGCGGACGTCGAAGGACATCTCGCCCACCTGGTCGGTGCCGGACGACAGCGCCTACGGCTCGCTGCTGCAGAACTACCACGAGAACACGAAGTTCGCCGCCTCCGCGCACCCCGGGGCGTGGAACGACCCCGACATGCTGGAGATCGGCACCACCACCGGCATGGGCTCCCTCACTCCCGACGAGGCGCGCTCCGAGTTCAGCCTCTGGTCCGTGATGGCCGCGCCGCTGGTCATCGGGACGGACCTGACCACCGCCTCCCCCGAGACCCTCGCCATCTACGGCAACCGCGACGTGATCGCGGTCGACCAGGACCCGCTGGGCAGGCAGGGCGTACCGGTGCCCTCCGCCCCGGGGACCTCGGTGCTGGCCAAGCCGTTGGCCGACGGCGACGTGGCAGTGACCCTGTTCAACGAGAGCGAGGTGGCGAGGACCATCGCCACCACCACCTCGAACCTCGGCCTGCCGGCCTCGCCGTCCTTCCGCCTGACCGACCTGTGGACGCACAGCACCAGCAGCACCGACGGCGTGGTCTCCGCCACCGTGGCCCCGCACGCCACCGTGATGTACCGGGTGTCGCCGGGGGCCCCGGGCAAGGTCTCCCTGCAACTGGCGGACGGCAGCGGTGCGATGGCTGCCCAGACCGGTGACCTGGCCACCGGAGGCTTCGACCCCCAGTGGTCGCACCCGGAGGGCGGCGGCCTCACCGGCCTGACCAGCATCTCCGCCGGCACCCTGGTGCACGTCTACGGCGTGGCGGGCGGCCGGGTGTTCGGCGAGGACCTGGACACCGTCACCGGCCGGTGGAGCGGCTGGACGGAGATCCCCGGCGGCGCCACCGGGGTCCGGGACATCAGCGCGAGCATCGTCAACAACGTCGTGCAGCTGCTCATCGCGGGCTGGGACGGCTCGATGTGGCTCCAGCGCGGCGACTACGACGCCGGGCACTTCGACACCTCCTGGACCAGGGCCGACGACGCCCCGCTGTCCAGGCTGACCAGCGTCGCGGCCGGCACCCTGGTGCACGTCTACGCCATCGCGCAGGGCCGGGTCTACGGCGAGGACCTGGACACCGTCACCGGCCGGTGGAGCGGCTGGGCGGAGATCCCCGGCGGCGCCACGGGCGCCGTCGACCTCACCGCGAGCATCGTCCACAATGTCGTCCACCTGGAGATCGTCGGCGGCGACCGGACCATGTTCGGACAGGTCGGCGACTACAACGCCGGTCATTTCAACCCGACGTGGACCCAGCTTCCGGGCAGCGGCCTCGGCGCACTGACCAGCGTCGCCTCCGGCACCCTGGTGCACGTCTACGGCACCGCGGGCGGGACGGTCTACAGCTCCATGCTGGACACCGCCACCGGCCGGTGGACCGACTGGGCCCAGGTTCCGGGGAACGCCACCGGCGCGGTCGATCTGACGGTGGCCGCCGTCGACCGGTGACGCGCGGACCGGTGACGCGCGGACCGGGCGCGGTCGGAGATCTCGGGCGCCATGACGAAGCCGACGAGAGCCGACCGCCCGCCCGGTCACCACCGGCACCGGCACCGGCACCGCCGCCGCCCTCCCCGACCACGGCGGCGGCGACCGGAACACCCCGGTGCCGATCCGGCCGCGGCCGGATCGGCACCCGAGCCCGCACCACGAACCACGAACCGCACCAGGGAAGGAACCCCATGACGCGCACCATCACGCTCGCTCTGGCCACGGTCGCCTCGATGGCGGCGATCGCGGCCACCGCCCCCGCGGCCTCCGCCGCCGCACCCGTCCCCGCCCCGGTACTGCGGGTGATGCCGCTCGGCGACTCGATCACCGCCGGGTACCGGAGCAGCACCGACGCCGGCTACCGCGGACCGCTCGCCGACCTGGTGGCCCTGCAGAGCCGTTACGCCGTCGACCTGGTGGGCTCGAACCACAACGGCGCGGTCGCCGACCCCGACAACGAGGGCCACAGCGGGTACGTGGTCAACGACGTCGCGGCCGGCATCGACGGCTGGCTGGCCTCCGCGCAGCCGGATGTCGTCCTGCTCCACATCGGCATCAACGACCTCGACCGGGGGACCGACAAGGCGCACGCCGCGGACCGCGCCTCGGCACTGATCGACCGGATCCTGGCCGACCGGTCCGGCGTGAGCGTCCTGGTGATGGGCCTGATCCCGACGACACCCGACCTGACCGCCCAGGTCGCCGACTACAACACCGCGCTGAGCCAGGCCGTCCGGGCGAAGCAGGACCAGGGCCGCAAGGTCCGCTACACCGCCGCACCCGCGCTGACCCCGGCCGAGATGGCCGACGGGCTGCACCCCGACGACCTCGGCTACCAGCGGATGGCGCAGACCTTCGACCAGGCCCTGGACCGCGCCTTCACCGACGGCCTGGCCGTCCCGGCCCCGGCACACCGCGCCGGTACGGAGTCGGGCGGGTCGGGTCGGGTGCGGTGGGCGGATTTCGACGGTGACGGCCGGGCGGACTACGTGATCGTGAACGACGACGGTTCGGTGCGGGTGTTCTCGAACAAGGGCGGTGACGGGCACGGGGGCTGGAGCGACCTCGGCCAGGTGGCGTCCGGGATGACCCGGGACCGGGCGCGGGTGCGGTTCGCGGACTACGACGGTGACGGCCGCGCCGACTACCTGGTGATCAACGCGGACGGTTCGGTACGGGTGTTCTCGAACAAGGGCGGTGACGGGCACGGGGGTTGGACCGACCTCGGCCAGGTGGCGTCCGGGATGACGGCGGATCCCGCGCAGGTGGCGTTCGCGGACTTCGACGGCGACGGCCGCACCGACTACACCACCATCGCCGACGACGGCGCGGTGCGCGTCTTCCTCAACCGCGGCGGCGACGGCCGCGGCGGCTGGAGCGACCTGGGCAAGGTGGCCGGCGGTCTCACCACCGACCGCAGCCGCCTGCGCCTGGCGGACTTCGACGGCGACGGCCGCGCCGACTACAACGTGGTCAACCCCGACGGCTCCCTCACCACCTTCCTGAACAAGGGCGGCGACGGCCACGGCGGCTGGACCGACCACGGCCGCACCGCGGCCGGCCTCACCACCGACCAGAACTCCGTGGCGCTGGCGGACGTCAACGCCGACGCCCACGCCGACTACCTGGTCACCACCGGCCCCACCACCGCCTTCCTCAACAACGGCGGCGACGGCCGGAACACCCCCGGCTGGATCGACTACGGCCAGATCGCCACCGGCGTCTGACCTGGCTGCACCGCTCGGACGGAAAAGAGCGCCGACGAGTCGCTGCAGCGCGCCCGGCCCCGGCTGATCTCCCGTCAGGCCCCAGTGCCGGGAAGCTCAGGGGCCGGGCGGGCGTGGCGAGGGCGTCGGGGGTGTTGGCTGCACGGTGCGGCCGGGCGGGTGCGGCAGCGGCCTGTGCCGTCCGCGGGATGGCGGCCCGTGCCGTCCGCGGGATGGCGGCCGGGGCCGGAAGTCAGTCGGACCAGCGCTTCTTCGGACCGAGCACCCGGAAGTTCGTGGACACGCGGTTGGCGCGGGTCCAGTCCTGCAGGAGGCCGCAGAGCTCGGCGCGGCCCTGCGGGGACAGGCCGACGCTGACGCACAAGGTGGACCACCGGCCGCTGACGAGGGTGATCTCCAGACGTTCGCGCTGCTTGGGCCCGTGGGCGTACTTGATGGACCGGATGTCCTCGGCCCGGAAGGTGCGCCGGGTGAAGGGGTTGGTCACCACCAGCTCGCGCTTTCGGAACTCGACCGCGGTCCGCAGCTCCGTCCTGAGCGGCAGCGCCAGCAGCAGCACCGCCCCGATCTGCAGTGCGACCCGGACCGGTGCCGACGGTTCCGGAACCCCTGCGGCGGCCGAGACGAGCAGGATGCCCAGCAGGAGTGAAAGCCACCACAGCAGCGCGCGCGGCACCGCCCGCCGCAGCGGCCTGCGCACCGTACGGGTCGAGGCGCCGCCCCCGCGCGGTCGCCAGCCGGTATTCGGGGGAGGGCCGGGCTTGCGGGCACTCAACGGTCGCACCCCCTCGGGTCAGGCGCATCTGTCCGGGGGCCGGTGCCGGTACTGCCCGTTCGCATCGCGAACTCCCCTGCCGGTACGGAAGTTCGAGCAGTGTACCGACCGACCGGGCCGCCCGAGGCCGAGGCCCGGGAACGGGAACGGGAGCGGCACCGCATCGTGGGAGGCCCCGTGGGCGACGGCTCCGGACGGGAGGGCGGGCCTTCCCGGCCCGGTCCGGACCGGGCGGCGGACCTGGCGGCGGACCGGGGCCCGCCGGGTCTCCCCCGGGCTTGGGCTCAGGCGGTCCGGCCGACCGGCGGGTGGAACCGGTGGCGGAGCGTCCAGGCGATCGCGCCCAGCGCGAAGCCGTAGACGGCGACCAGTCCGTGGCCGTTGTCCTGGGCGAGCCACATCGCGAGGCCGAGGACCGGGACGCCCGCTGCGAGGGCGATCTCCTTGGGCAGGCGGGTGCGGGTCAGGAGGGTGCGGGTCAGGAGGGCGAGGGCGAGGGTGGCGCCCAGGAAGTAGGTGGCGCCGGAGCTGCCGGCGAAGTTGCGGGGATCGGTGCTGGGGCCGTCGCCGAGGCCGAGCAGGGTGTCGATCCGGCCGGGCAGCACGATGCCGGCCAGGAAGAAGGCGAGGGTGAGCGGGCCGCCCCAGTACCATTGGGCGAGCGCGGCGACGGCGGCGAGCGTGGCGAGGTTCCACAGGCCGCCGAACAGGCCGCCGTTCTGCATGAACACCGAGGTGAACTCGCGCCACCAGCCGTGCCTGGCCGGGTCGGCGTCCAGCGCGTCCATCGCGCCGGACCAGAGCAGTTGGAGCAGGACGCCGGCGACGGCGACCGCGGTCAGGGCGATCGCCGCCCACGGGAGCGGCCGCGCACGCAGGGTGTCGCGGCCGACGACCCCCAGCCCGCAGTTGAGCATCATGACCATCAGCGCGGCCGTGGTCACGTTGAAGACGATCGCCCCCATGTCCGGCCCCTCCCCCCGACTACAGCGCTTTCCAACGCTGTTCGAAACTTGACGGCGCAAAAGTAGCACAATTTTCGAACGGTGTTGGAAAACCTTGTACGGTGGAACCATGAAGCTCACCAAGGAGCGCATCGTCGACGCGGGCATGGCCGTCTTCGCCGAGGTCGGCTACCAGAACCTGTCGATGCGTCAGGTCGCCGACCGCCTGGGCGCCCACGCCGGCAGTCTCTACTACCACGTGCGCGGCAAGGACGAACTGCTCGCCCTGATGGCCGACCGGATCTGCCACCACGCGTACGAGGAGGGCACCGCCGCCCTGGACGCCCTGCCGGCCGCCACCCGCTGGCCGGAGCGGATCGGGGCCCAGGCCGCCGCCCTGCGCCTGAGCCTCAAACAGCACCCCGGCGGCGCCCAGCTGTTCGCCGAGAGCCCCGGCGTGCTCAGCACCGGTGCCCTCTCCCTGATGGAGCGCCTGCTGCGCACCCTCCTCGACGGCGGCGTGCCCGCCGAACGGTGCGGGATCGCCGCCGACGTCCTGCTCAGCCACGTCACCGGCTTCGTGCTGCAGGAGCAGAACCAGCCCGCCGCACCGCCGACGGTCACCGCCGAGCGGTACGCCGACCTGTGCGCCCGCTTCCCGCTGCTGATGGGCCCGTTGATGGAGCGGCTGGACCAGGACGAGAAGTTCGTCCGCAGCGTGCGCCTGCTCTGCGCGGGCTTCACCGCGCCCCCGGACAGCGGGACCGGTGCCCGCGCGAAAACCGGTCGTCCGCACCGGTGACGTCCACTACGCTGCGCGACGGCTGGTTTCCGATCGACTCGACGGGGGATCCGATGGCAGGTCAATGGCAGGAACTGGGCACTCCAGGCGGCCTGGAGGCCCACGTGCACCGCCCGGCGGGCGAGGTGCGCGGCGCGGTGGTGGTCTGCTCCGAGCTGTACGGGGTCAACGCCTACCTGCGGGACGTGTGCGCCGAGTTGGCGGCACGCGGGTACGCCGCGGTGGCACCGGACTTCTACTGGCGCAACGCACGCCGCACCGAGCTGGGCTACGAGGCCGAGGAGCGCGAGGCGGGCCTGGTCCTGATGAAGGCCCTGGACCGCGACGAACTGGTCGCCGACGCGGCCGAGGCCCTGGCCGCGGCCCGCGAACTGGCCGACGGGCACGGGGTGGCGTTCCTCGGGACGAGCATGGGCGGGCACATCGCCGTGCGCGCGGCCACCGAGCTGCGCTTCGAGCTGGCAGCGGTGTTCTACCCGGGCTGGCTGCTCAACTCCGGCTTCCCGCTGGTCGGTCCGGTGCCCCCGCTGGAGACGGCCGAACGCATCGCCGCCAACGGGGTGCACCTGCTGGGCTTCTGCGGCGAACTGGACCACATCCTCCCCCAGGAGGAGTGGCAGGAGGCCGAGCACCGGCTCACCGCCGCCGGGGTCGGGCACGAGCTGATCACCTACCCGGGCGCCCGCCACGGCTTCGCCGCCGACCGGCCGGCGGACCACGACGCGGAGGCCACCGCCGACGCCTGGCGGCGGGTCTACGAGGCACTGGCCCGGCACTTGTAGGAGCTCGCGGAGAATCGACGCGCAGATTCGATCTGCGCGCGAGCGCGGTTCGCGCGGAACGCCGTGACGTCACAGGGGGCGGGGAACCTGGCCGGTCGAGGACGGGACCGTGGAGCCGCGCTCGACAGGAAGGCTCTTCGCGGCGTGCCCGTGCGCCGACCTGAACGGCCGGACAGCCTGGCTGCCGGACAGCCTGGCCGTCTGGCCGTCTGGCCGTCTGGCAGAGCCACTGCGGCGTCGGTCCTCCCGGCATCGGCCGGGGTCCAGCTGGTGACGGTCACCATCGGCCCGCGCCGGAACGGGAGCGCGTGAACAGCACGACCGCTCCGGCCGGACGTGTTCGAGGGCCTCCCCCCCGGAGTTGTCGGCGGGAGCCGAGCTGCAGGTCGGCCCCGGGCCCGGCGCGCGACAGGGGCGCGTGCTCGGGGCCCGGGGCCTCCGACTGGATGCTGCTCCACCGGCCGCACCGCCCCGGCGTGTGTGTGGGACAACATCGGGGCGGGGTCCAAGGGTTGTCGGAGGGTCAGTTCCAATCGGAGTCGGCGCGGGCCGCGACGGCACCGCACCCGCAGTACGTCGGCCAGGGGCACGTCGTCGACCGGCACGTCGGCGGTGCGGGCGGCTTGCCGGATCGTCGGCGCCACCAGCAGCCCGGCCGCGGGCCGCTGGAGTTCGCGGTTGTCCGTCAGGGGCGCAGGTGCAGGGTGGCGAGGTGTTCGGGGCGGATCAGCCGGGTGCGCGGGGAGAGTTGGCGCACCTGGGTGACGAGGCCGTCGAGGTCCATGCCCGGGTCCTGGACGGCGGGGTCGGTCAGTGGTGTCTCGAAGTTGTCCCAGTGCACGGGGACGACGGTGCGCGGGAGGTCGAGGGCCTGCAGCAGCCGGGGCACGTACTGGTGGGTGGTGCGGGCGGTGCTCTCGACCGCGATCATCGCCACGTCCGGCCGCAGGCCGGCGTAGGTGTGCTCGACGAAGTCGCTGGCGCCGGTCAGCAGGGTCGAGGGGCCGTCGCCGAGCCGGACCTGGAAGGCCAGGGTGTCGCCCTCGACGAGTTCGCCGATCGTGCGGGGCGGGGCGGCGGGCGGCGCGGTGAGCGTGCCGGGCGCCCAGTAGCGGTGCTTGGCGTTGCGACTGTGCAGGCTGGCCACCACCCGCACGGTGTACCCGCCGAAGTCGAGCACCTCGCCGCCCTTGACCACGATCAGCTGGGCCGGGTCGACGCCCGCCGCCTGCAGCAGGTGGCAGGTGGTGGCGGTGCCGACCACCTGCACCCCGCGGCTCTTCGCGATGTACGGGACGTCGTTGACGTGGTCCCAGTGGCTGTGGCTGACCAGGACGAGGTCCGGTTTCCCGATGTGGGCGTCGACCACGTCGGCGGCGGTGGTGAGGGGGGTGGCGGGGTCGAAGCCGTGGGTGGGGAAGCGGGTGAGGTACGGGTCGAACAGCACGGTCTTGCCGTTGCCCTCGATCCGCCACCCGCTGTTGCCCAGCCAGGTGAACGCCGTCTCGCCGCCGCCCTGCCGGTCCGGCCCGGGGTCGGCTGCGGCGGCGGGGTCGCCCGCGGCGGCTGCTGCGGGGACGGCAGCGGCCACCGGCAGGAAGGCGGCACCCGCGACCGCCGTCCGCAGGAGTCCGCGTCGTCCTAAGGTCTTCTCGTTGTCGCTCATGTTCGGCTAGGACGGTCGGTCGTGTGCCGCCGGTTCCACCGCCGACCGGTCGCAGGAGGCCGGGCGCTCGGCGAGGGCGCTCCCGACGCCGGGACGGATGCCGGACACCTGGTACCTGCCGGTGCTCTCCGGCAGGCGGTCCACCGGCGCGGCGGGCGCGGCCGGCACCAGGGCGGTACCGGTGTCCTGCGCGTTGCGCCGGGCGTGGACGAAGGCGTTTGGACCGCTGGACGGCGAGTTGCTCCACGAGCTCGACGCGGCCCGCTTCGTCCTGGAGCGGCCCGGTGCCGGGCGATGCGGCTGCGGCCGGCCGTGCGGGTCGCGCCGACCGCGATCAGCGCCGCCACCGCCTTCGCGCCGGGCCCTCAGCCCGCGCCGGGTGGGGCAGACCGGTGCGTGCCCGTTGCGTTCAAGGGGCCTCGAACGGCCGACGGGGGGTGGAAGCAGGCGGTGACGGTCTTCCCTTCCTTCGTGGGCCGGGTGCCCCAGTGGTCGGCCACCGCATCGACCAGCACCAGTCCCCTGCCGCCAAGAGCGCCGGGTTCTGCTGTCCGCGGGCGAGGGGGCAGGGGGTTGTGGTCGTGGACGCTCAGGCGCAGGCAGTGTCCGTCCCACGTCAGAACCAGCTCCGCGTCGCTGTGCGCGTGCACGTGAGCGTTCGTCAGCAGCTCGGAGACTGCCAGCACGACGCCGTCCGCCAACTCCGGCTCGGCTTCGTCCCAGCCGAGCGTCGCCAGATGCCTGCGGACCCAGTCACGGCCCTCGCGCACTCCCGCGCTGACCGGCATTCGCCGGGCCCAGCCCACCGCTTGGATATCGCCCATGCCACAACTCGCCTCCTTGTGAAGACTCCGGTCTCCTCCGGCTGCCCCCAGCGCTGTGGCGTATGCACCGACGAATCGGCGGTGGAACGCCACCTCGGCCCTTTCCGGCCAGAAGTGCGCGGGGCACGGGGTGTCCTGTGTCAGGCGGCTGCCAGGGGCGGGTTCGAGTTCGGGCTCGGAAGAGGTGGGGACGAGGGGATCGGCGGTGCCGCGGTGTGCGGAAACCGGGGCCGGGGGGGAGCCGAAGGTCTCCGGCGGTCGGCGCTCGGCTCAGCCGGGTACGTCCGTGCGCTGCGTGCCGATCACCGACAGCAGGCGCAGCGCCTCCTCGGCGGGAGAGCCGGGCTCGGCCGTGTAGATCACGGCTTGCTGGTCCTGGTCGGTGATGTCCAGGACGTCGCAGTTGAGGGTGACGGCCCCGATCAGCGGGTGGTGGAGGGTCTTGCGCGGGGCGGCGATGGTGATCGGCTGGTCGCGGTGCGGGCAGTTGCGGGTCGCCGCGGGCTCCAGGACGTCGCGCATGGGCGGTCGGCTCCGGGTCCTGGTCGAGGGCGAAAGCGGTGCCGACGGCTCCGAGCGGACCGGGCCGGGCAGCGGGTCGGTGGCCGGTCACCGGCGCGGGGGTTCGCCGGGTCGCAGAGCGGGGTCCTGGTCGCGTCGGCGGTCACGCCCGCGTCCGGTGTCTTCGTCGACGTCCTCGGCGGCCAGGTCCGGGCCGGGCTCCTCGGCCGATTCCCTGCGCAGCGTCCGTCGCTACCGGCAGCTCGGCGGCGGGCGGCCCGCGCTCACCTGCGCAGCCGCCGGGCGGACGCCCGCGTCGCCGGGCCTCGCAGGAAGCCGGGCCGGGCCGGGCCGGGCCGACGACGTGTCATGGTGTCTCGCTCCGGGGGCGGCTGGTGGCGTCCTGTCGCACGCGGGCCCGGTAGCGTAGCGGCGACTCGCCGACGACCCGTTTGAATGCCGTGCTGAAGGCGCTCTCCGATCCGTAGCCCAACTCCTCGGCGAGGGCCGCGACGCGGGCGTCACCGTCCCGGAGTGCGCGCTGGGCGAGCAGCATGCGCCACCGTCCCAGGTAGGTCAGCGGTGGCACGCCGGCTGCCTCCCGGAACCGCTCGGCGAAGGTCGTCCGGGACATGGTGGCTGCTCTCGCCAGCTCCTCGAGCCCCCAGGGGCGGCCGGGGCGGTCGTGCAGCAGGTCGAGGGCGGGGCGCAGGCGTTCGTCGACGAGCAGCCGCAGCCAGCCGGACGGCAGTGTGCACTGGTCGACGTAGGAGCGCAGCAGCTCCAGGAGGAGGAGCTGGCCGTACTGCCGGATGGCGAAGGCCGAACCGGGCCGCTGTGCGGTGGCCTCGTCGAACAGGCGCAGCAGGACGGGGAGGAGGCGGTCGTCGTCACCGGTCGGCCTGATGTGGGCCAGTGGCGGCAGTGATTCGAGGAGGAGTGTTCTTCCGGCCTCGTTCAGGCTGACGCAGCCGCCGATGACGATGTCGTCGGCGTCGCGGTCGGAGCGGGTGAAGCGGTCGGTGGAGAAGTCGGATTCCGGCTGCACTTCTTGGCGGGGTTCCGCGCCGGCCTCGAATGCGACCCAGGAGCGGCCGGTGAGGATCGCGACGTCGCCCGCCACGAGGTCGACCGGTCCGTCGACCCCGTCGGTGGTGAGGCGGGCCCGGCCGCTGACGAGGGCGAAGAACTTGACCGGGTCGGAGAGCGGTCCGCGGCCCCGCCATCCGCCGCGGGCCGCGATGCCGCCGGTGAGGACGCCGCGGACCTCGACCAGGTCGAGTGCTTCGGAGAGTCGATCAGGGGTCACAACCGTACTCTCGCGCAGAAAAACGGGACTCACAAGTATTCATCGTCCGCCTCCTCCCGGGCAGGCTGGTGGCAGCACCCCACCAACGGATTCCAGGAGAGAACATGCGTTACCGCGGCCTCGGCAGGACCGGGATCAAGGTGAGCCCCTACGCTCTGGGCGCCATGATGTTCGGCGCCATCGGCAACCCCGACCACGACGACTGCGTCCGCATCATCCACCGGGCCCTGGACGCCGGCATCAACCTCATCGACACGGCCGACATGTACGCGCGCGGCGAGTCGGAGGAGATCGTGGGCCGCGCGCTGAAGGGCCGTCGAGCCGACGTCGTGCTCGCGACGAAGGCCGGGAACCCGATGGGCGACGAGCCCAACCACCAGGGCGCGTCCCGGCGCTGGCTGGTGCGCGCGCTGGAGGACTCGCTGCGCCGCCTCGACACCGACTACGTCGACGTCTACCAGATCCACCGCCCGGACCCCGGCACCGACATCGAGGAGACGCTCGGGGCTCTCACCGACCTGCAGCGGGCCGGCAAGATCCGCACCTTCGGCACCTCGGCCATGCCGGCCTCCGAACTCGTGCGCGCCCACTGGGTCGCCGAGCGGCGCGGCCTCGCCCGGCCGCGCACCGAGCAGCCCGTGTACTCGATCCTCAACCGGGGCATCGAGCGCGAAGTGCTCCCGGTGGCGCAGGAGTTCGGCATGGGCACCTTGGTCTGGTCGCCGCTCGGCGGCGGGCTGCTGACCGGGCGCTACCGCAAGGGCCGGCAGCCTTCGACCCACCGTTCGCAGTACGGCTTCCAGCACCTCAAGGACGACCGGCGGCTCGACGTCGTCGAACGGCTCGTCCCGCTCGCCGAGGAGGCGGGCATGCCGCTGACCCACCTGGCCATGGGCTTCGTGCTCGCCCACCCCGGCGTCACGTCCGCGCTTCTCGGACCGCGGACGATGGCGCACCTGGACGACCTGCTCGCGGGCGCCGAGGTCACCCTCCCGGACGACGTCCTGGACCGGATCGACGCCATCGTGCCGCCCGGCACGGACACGGGCACGCTCGACATGGCCTACCAGCCGCCGGCCGTCCGCCGGCGGGAGCTGAGGCGTCGGCCGCCCGCCGAACGCGCAGCGGCGTGACGACAGCGTGACGGCACAGCGCGGTGCGGGCGGCGCCCGCCCGGAGAGGCCCGGTCCCACGACGGCCGGTCGAGTGCTCCGGCCGTGGATCACGGTCATGGATCGGCCGCCGCCCACTACCGCAGCCGGCGGTCCGACCGCCGCCTTGCTGCGGTCGGACTTCACCGACACCGCGATCAGCGCCCTCGGCTCGTCCAGGACTTCGGCGCAGGCCTGCCGCTCGGCAGCCGACCGGGCCGAGGCGCCGACCGGCGGGGAGCGTCGTTCCCACCTGCCGTATGCCCTGGTGGCCGCCCGTGCCGGCCGATGTCGGAGACGAGCACTACGGTGCTCGGCCATGGACGCTGACGATCTTGAGCGCCGGTGCCGTACCGGCGCCGGTTGGATCCCGTCGGAGCTGGTCGAGCGACTGCTGGAGCGCGGGCACGCCGCGGTGGTGGCGGAGCAGGCCGGGTGCGGGCAGTGGTGGTGTGCGCGGGCGTGGGCCGGGGTGCTGGCCGGGCAGGGGCGGCTGGAGGAGGCGCTCGAGGTGCTGGCACCGTACGCCGCGACGACCTGGTGGACGGCCGTGGTGGAGGTCGCCGAACTGCTGGAGGGCGGGGGCCGCGCGGAGGAGGCGCTCGATGCCGTGCGGGCCCGGATGGCGCTGGGCCACCCTCGGGCGCTGGAGTACTACGCGCGGCTGCTGGCCCGGCACGGCCGCGCCCAGGAGGCCTTCGACCTGCTGCTGCCCCACGCCGACGAGCACGGGCGCGTCGAGGCCCTGATCGACGTCGCCCACGCGGCCGGCCGCGACGAGGAGGCCGCCGCGCTGCTCGAGGCCCGGATCGCCGGGTACCGGTGTACGGACCCGCCCTGGTGCTGCGACGGCGTCGACGCCGATACCGCCCTCGGGCTGCTCGCCACCATCCGCGAACGCCAGGGCCGCGTCGACGACGCCCTCGACCTGCTGCGGCGCCGACGCGTCGTCCGGCTCAACGGACGCAACCAGCCGGCGGACCTGCTGGCCCGGCACGGCCGCTTCCAGGAGCTGTGCGCCCACGCGAAGGCCTGCGGCGACGCAGAGGCGCTGGAGCCGCTGGCGCGGGTACTGGAGGGGCGCGGGGACGTCGAGGCCGCGATCGCGGTGTACCGGTGGGAGGAACTGCCCGCGTCCGGGCACCCGAACGCGGCCTTCGCGCACGCTCGACTGCTGGCCCGGCACGGCCGCGGCGAGGAGGCCGTCGCCGTGCTGCGCGAGCAGGCCGACCAGCGTCCCGGCGAGGACTGGATCCTGCACGTCCTCGCCGAACTGTGCCTGGAACAAGGCCTGCCCGCCGAGGGACTCGCCCACCTCGACGCCCTGGCCGCCCGGCGCGGCGGCGAGGAGGAGTGGGAGCTGTACCGGATCCGGCTGCCGCTGCTCGCCGCCCGAGACGGCGTCGACACCGCGCTGCGGCAGGCCCGCGCCCATCCCGAAGCCGACACTCCCCACGCGGCCTGCGACCTCGCCCGCCTCCTCGCCGGTGCCGCACGCACCGACGAGGTGGTGGCCCTCCTCGGTCGGCACGCCGTTCCGCGGTGGCACACCACGACCCTGGCCGGCCACCTGATCGACCTCGATCGCGTCCCCGACGCCCTGGCCCTCCTCCAGCGCGTCGAGGACTTCTCCGAGGGCTGGTTCCACCAGCGCGAGGAACGCGACCACCGGTAGAGGCCCCGCCGGCCCCGCCCCGCCGCGACAGCTCGGCCCCGCCGCGCTCGGCGGCCGGGCCCTGCGGGGCCGTTCAACGTCCTGCGGATGTCACTGCCCGTCAGGGGCGCTGGAACCAGCGGCGCTTCGGCTCCGGGGCAGTGGGCGGGGCGGCGGATGCGGGCGTTCCGAGCGGGCCGGGCCGGGAGTCGCGGCGCACCGCGGGCAGGCCGCGGCGGTCCAGGTCGGCGATGGTCTCCGCGTGCGCGTCGGGGTGCAGCGGGACGACGGCGACCTTCGGGTAGGCCAGGTGGCGCAGCGGCTGCTCGTGGAGCAGCGCCCGCAGCAGGTGGTTGGCGACGGGGCCGGGCGGGTCCTCGTCCACGGCGACGTGCAGCAGCAGTTGGGGGTCCGGGGAGTCCGGCCAGCGGGCCAGCGACAGCCAGGCGGTGCGGACTGCCGGGAAGCCGCTCATCCGCCGGGCCAGGGCCTCCAGCAGGGCCGTCGCGTCCGGTCCGGTCGGCGGTTCGAGCAGCAGGCGCTCGCCGCGGAAGTCCCGGGCCCAGGCGTCCAGCAGCGCCCGGGGCAGTTTCCACTCCCCCTGCGCGGAGCGGAGCACCAGCCGCACGGCCCCGCTGCCCTCCAGCAGGCTCATCAGTTGGGCCGCGTCGTAGTAGGCCGCGCCGACGGCTCCCGGAAGGTCCCGGCCGAGCCGGGGGTCGGCGAAGCCGAGCACCACTCGCCCTCCCTCCGGGTCGCGGCCGGTGATCACCTCGCCGGGCGCGGCGATCGGCACGTACAGGCCGCCGTCGAACAGCGCGATGAACAGGTCCATCGGGTCGGGCTCCTGCCCGCCGAAGCTGTCGAGGAGTTGGGCGAGGTGCGGGTTGGACGGTGTGATCACGCACGGAGCGTAGTCGCCCCCGGCAAGGGGCCGACCGCCGGGGGCTCGCCGGGGAGGCAGGATCCGAAGGAGAAGGCACAGGGGCCACTGTGGATGAGCGCTGCCCACCGGTCGGGCCGGTCGGAATGTTCGGCGCCGTCACCTACCGGGCCGACGGCTGCTGCCGGCCGGTGCGATCCGCTGCGCGGCCGTGCGCCGGCCGGCGGTCGCGGAGATGACCAGACGCAGGGCCGACATGGTCCTCGGTGGCCTCGGCGAGCCGGACGGCCGCCCGTCCCGGCCCGCGGGGGCCCGGAGGTTCTGCTGACGGTTCTGCGCCTCCTCGCCGCGGCGGGTGCGTGCCTGCGCGGGTAGCCCTCGGGCCGCCGAAGACGGGCGTCCTCGTAGAGATCGCCTGCGACGTCGACGGCAGCGGACTCCTCGACGCACCGCGCGGCGCCGTGGCCCGCAACGGCTTCCCGCTGTACGCCACCCTCGACGAGGAGCCGTCGAACCTCCGGGTCCGGGCCCGGAGGGGCCGGTGGCCTCCTTGAGGACGGCACGGTCACACCGGTGGCGGCCGAAGGCGTCGGGATCGGCTGCCGAACAGCCGCGTGCCACCGAACACGGTGCGGGCACCGGCCGCCCGCGGCTGTTCGTCAGCCTCGACGTGTTCCTCGTGCGCACCTGCGGCTACAGACGTCAGCCCTGGCGGCGGGGCGGCTGCCGACGTCGGTCCCGGCGGCGGTAGGTCAGGACGGCGTGAGTGGCCAGGCCCAGCAGGAGGCCCCAGAACGGGGCGCCGATGCCGAACAGGGTCATGCCGGAGGCGGTGGCCAGGAAGGTGACCACCGCGCTGTCGCGGTCCCGCTCCTCGGCGACCGCGGCGGCCAGGCTGCCCTGGAAGGAGGCCAGCAGGGCGACGCCGGCGATCACCGCGATCAGGGCGTGCGGCAGACCGGTGAACAGGCTGACCAGGACACCGCCGAAACTGCCGACCAGCAGGTAGAGCACGCCTGCGGACATGCCGGCCACGTACCGTCGGCGGGGGTCGGGGTGGCTCTCGGGGCTGGTGCAGATCGCGGCGGTGATCGCTGCCAGGTTGACGCCGGGCGAGCCGAACGGGGCGAGCAGCACCGACAGGCCGCCGGTGACGCCGACCAGCAGCCGGTCGTCGGGCTCGTAGCCGGAGGCCCGCATGATGCCGAGGCCGGGGGCGTTCTGCGAGGCCAGCGCGACGATGGTGAGCGGCAGCGCCAGGCCGACGGCGGCGGGCCAGGAGAACGCGGGGGTGGTCCAGACGGGGTGGGTGGGACCGCCGGAGCCGAGGTGCAGCGGGAGTCCGACGGTGGCCGCGGCCAGCAGGGCGCCGGCGAGCAGCGCCAGCGGGACGGCGTAGCGCGGCAGCAGGCGTTTGGCCAGCAGGAAGACGGTGAAGCTGCCCAGCACCAGGGTGGGGGCGGCCTGCAGCTCGGCGAAGATGCCCGCGCCGAAGGCGAACAGGATGCCGGCCAGCATGGCGTTGACGATGCCGGTCGGGATCGCCCTGATCAGCCGTCCGAACAGGCCGGTGGCGCCGAACAGCGCGACGGCGACCGAGCTGAGCAGGAACGCCCCGACCGCCTCCGGGTAGGGGTACGCGCCGAGGCTGCCGATCAGCAGCGCCGCGCCGGGGGTCGACCAGGCGGTGATCACGGGGGTGCGGGTCCACCAGCTCAGCAGCAGGCAGGTCAGTCCGCTGCCGATCGACACCGCCCAGATCCAGGAGGCGGTGTGCGCCTGGTCCAGGTGTCCGGCGGCGGCTGCGGCGAGCACGACGACCAGCGGGCCGGAGAAGGAGACGGCGATGCACACGAGGCCGGCCAGCAGGGCGGGCAGCGAGACGTCCCGCCGCAGCGAGGGCCGGTCCGGCGGCGGGGCGGGGGATTCGTTCGGGACGGGCCCGACCCGGGCGGCGGTCCGATGATCTGACATGGCAGCAGTATCCCGTCACCCCGACGCCCGCCCTGCCGGGGGCGGGCCGCCTCCACCGGCGTCGACGAAGCCGTGCCGAAGCCGGGGCCGGGCCCGGGGCCGAGTAGCGGCAGGGTCGGCAGCAGGGCGAGGAGAAGGGGAACCACGGCAACCTCCACGTGGTCCGTGCCGGACCGCCGTGTGCCCTTGGCCCCGGCGAATATTCCTGGGAATCTCTCCGGTTCACGCGGGTAGGCGGGGCCCTGTCAGCACGAAGGGCGCCAGTGGCGCGGACGGTTCGAGGAGGACGCGATGAGCACGGGCGACAAGATCCACAACACCGGCGACAAGCTCAAGGGCACCGCCAAGGAGGCCGCCGGCAAGGCCGTCGGCAACGAGCGCCTCGAGGCCGAGGGCAAGGCCGACCAGGCCAAGGGCGACCTCAAGCAGGCCGGCGAGCACGTCAAGGACGCCTTCAAGGACTGAGCACCGCCCGGCAGTCCGTGCGGGGGCCCACCCGGTCTGACCGGGTGGGCCCCCGCACGTCCGCACCGGCCCGGGAGCCGTCGCCGTCCGGAGCTGTCACCGTCCGGGGGTTGTCGCTGTCCGGAGCTGTCACCGTCCTCTCGGGGACAGCGGGCTCAGGCGAAGATCCGTCCGACGGCGAAGCCGATGCAGCAGACGACCATGACCATGATGGCCAGCAGGGGGATCCAGCCGGGCCAGGCCGTGTGCAGTTCCACCGCCTCGGGCGTGGAGATGCCGTGGGTGGTCGAGGCTTCGCACTCGGGGGTTTCGGTCGGCACGGAATGGCCTTCCGCCGGAGCGGGGACGGGCACCGGCACGGGCACGGGAGCGGGAGCGGAAACGGGGTGGCTGACGGACATCGCATCCTCCTGGTGGTTCCGAGTGCCGCGGCACGCGGTTCGCTTCCCTCTCCACGGTCCACCCGTCAGCGCCCGGACGCGAGGTCAGCTCGGTCCGCCCCGCCCCGCCCCGCTCGGCCGGAAGGCGGAAGTGGGTTGAGAAGCGACGCGGAGGGCGCGTCCCTCGCCCTACCGGCCACGGGGGGGTGCCGCCGGCCGGAGAGCGGGCGGGTGGTCAGGACGACGGCGGGGGCGGGAGTTCGACGGGGTAGGGCTCGGTGAAGTCGGCGGAGCGGCTCACCTTCTCCCAGGCGCCGGCCTCCTCCAGCTGGCGGCGGGAGTAGTCGAGCGCCATGGTCACCGCGTTGGCCCCGAGCAGCAGGTGGCTGGGAGCGTCGCCGCGGCGCACGGTGCGCACGAGGATCTCGGCGGCCCGCGCCGGGTCCCCGGCGGCGCCGGAGGTGCCCTGGCGGACCCGGCGGTTCATCGCGCCCACGGTCTGCTCGTAGGGCTCGGGGACGGGGTGGACGGTCATGGAGTCGCCCGCCCAGTCGGTGGCGAAGCCGCTCGGCTCGACGACCGTGAACCGGATGCCGAACGGCGCGGTCTCCGCCGCCAGCGACCGGGTGAAGCCGTCGACGGCGAACTTGGCCGCCTGGTACGAGGCGATGCCCGGTGAGCCGCCGACCCGGCCGCCGACCGAGGAGAACTGGACGACGGTGCCCGACCCCTGGCGGCGCAGCGCGGGCAGTGCGGCCTTGGTGACGTGGTAGACGCCCCAGAAGTTGGTCTCGAACTGGGCGCGGAAGTCCTCGTCGTCGGCGCTCTCCACGGGCGACACGTTGGCGTACCCGGCGTTGTTCACCAGGACGTCGATGCGCCCGAAGCGGGCGAGCGCGGCGTCGACGGCCGCGCGCGCCTGGTCAGGACTGGTGACGTCCAGGGGCAGGGCGAGGACCCGGTCGCCGTACTCGGCCAGTTCGGCGCGGAGGGCTTCGGGGCGGCGGGCGGTGGCCACGACGAGGTCGCCCGCGTCGAGGGCGGCGGTGACCAGGGCGCGGCCGAGGCCGCGGGACGAACCGGTGACGAACCAGACCTGCTGGGTGTTGTGCGCGTCTTCGCTCATGCCATTAGTACAACACCGTTCTCTTAATAACGCAACATCGTTCTCTTATACCTCCCTATGATGGGGCCATGAGCCAGCCAGCCTTCCGACGGGCCCGCAGCACCGAAGCCAAGCAGGCGCGGGAGGCCGCGATCCTGGACGCGGCCCGGGCCCTCGGCCGGGACCGCGGCATCCGCGACGTCTCCCTCACCGACATCGCCGCCGAGGTCGGCATGCACAAGTCCGCGCTGCTGCGCTACTTCGAGACCAGGGAGCAGATCTTCCTCGAACTCACCGCCGAGGGCTGGCGGGAGTGGTCCGCGACGCTGCGCGCCGACCTGGCGGCGCGGACCGCCGCCACCACCGCCGAGGTCGCCGGGGCCGTCGCCGCGACACTGGCGGCCCGCCCGGTGTTCTGCGACCTGCTCGCGCAGGCCCCGCTCAACCTGGAGCGCAACGTCTCACTGGAGGCGGTGCGCGGCTTCAAGCTCCTCACCCTGCACGAAGTCGCCCTGATCGGCGAGGAGTTGAACCGCCTGCTCGGTCTGGACGAGGCGCAGGTCCTCGACACCGTCGCCACCGCGACCGGCATGGCCGGCGCCCTGTGGCAGATCGCCAGCCCCGGCCCCCGCCTCCGGGAGCTCTACACCGGTGACCCCCGCCTCGCGCACGCCGTCGTCGAGGTCGAACCCCGCCTGCGCCGCGTCCTCACCGCGTTCCTGGCCGGCACGGTGGGCACGGCGGCCGGGGCCTCCGTGCCCGCGGAGCAGCCGGGCGCGCGGGCCTGATCCCGGCGGCTCGGCGGCCGGTCAGGTCCGGCCGTTCTCCCGGGCCGCTCGGACCTTGTGCTCGATCAGGGCGGTCAGCCTGGTCCAGCCGGGACGCTGCTCCTCGCCGTGGTGGGTGAGGAGTCGCTCGCGGGTGCGGCCGTCCTCGCGGTCCCGGAGGCCGGGGAGGGTGGGCAGCAGGGAGGGGTCGGCGGCGAAGTGCCGGGCGGCTTCGGTGGCGAGCTCCTCGATCCGGGGGTCGTCCGGGTCCCAGTCGCCGGCGGCCCAGAGCAGTGTGACGACGGCGACGTGCCGCGGGTCGTCGAGGCCCCGTTCGATCTGGGCGAGGTAGTCCTCGAAGCCCTCCGGCAGGAGGGCCCGGACCAGGATGAGCGCTTCGCGGGCCGTGGTCACGTCCGGGTCGGAGAAGCCGAGTCCGGGCATCCGGTCGAGCAGGGCGAGCGCCCGGCCGGGCAGCAGGACCCGGTCGCCCTGGGTGAGGCGGCGCAGCGTCTCGCGGCGGGCGGCCAGTTCCTCGATCCGGGCCGTGAGGTCCTTCTCCACCTCGACGAGGGAGGCCGCGAAGCGGTCCGGGTCGGCGTCCAGGATCGCTCCCGCCTCGGCGAGCGGCACGCCGGCCCCGGCGAGGGTGCGCACCTGCACCAGCCGGAGCAGGTGCGCCGTCCCGTAGCGGCGGTAGCCGGACGAGTCGCGTCCGGGCTCCGCCAGCAGGCCGTTCTTGTGGTAGTGCCGGATCGTCTTCACCGTCACACCGGCGAAGGCCGCGGCCTGGCCGATCGTCACCCCGTCCGTCATGCGCACCGGTCGACCCTACCGCCGCTCGCCGCGGCGACCTCCCGCACCGCGGCGGCGACGGCGCGGAAGTCCTTGCGGAGGACGGTGGTGTGCTTGCTGGGGACGGTGGCGCTGATCCGGACCCGGGGGTTGCGGGCGAGCACCGGGTCCAAGGTGGCGCGCATGGCCGCCAGGCCCTCGGCGGTGCCGCCGAGGCTGGCCCCGGTGGCCACCAGGTAGCGCATCGGGAAGTCCACCAGGTCGAAGAGCGGGCCGCTCCCGGCGACGATCTCGTTCAGTTCGATGTTGATCTCGGCGTGCGCCGCGGCGGACATCCGCGCGGCCAGGCCCAGCGGCCGGACCAGCGGCATGATCCACCCGAACCTCCGGAACATCGCGCGGATCTGTTCCCTGGCCGCCTCCCGGCCGCCCTCGACGGTGGCCAGGTAGTCCCACGGGTAGCCGCCGTCGACCATCACCGCGCCGGCGGTCCGGCCCGGGTCGCGGGTGGAGTGGTGGAGCGCCAGCGCCGCGCCGTAGGACCAGCCGACCAGGATCGGCCGCTGCGCGCCGGTCGCGTCCAGGACGGCGTCGATGTCGCGCAGGCACGCCCGGAAGGAGTAGTCCGCGGAGGTCCGCGACCTGCCGCGGGCGCGCTCGTCGAAGGTGATGTGCCGGTAGCCGTCGCCGAGTTCGGCGATCGTGGGCCGCCAGTTGCGCTGGGTGGCGTAGGAGCCGTTGAGGTAGAGCACCGGCCGGCCCGGGCCGCCGGTGTCGGTGACCGCCAGGGCCGTGTCCTCGACGGGGACCATGCCGCTCCAGCGGGGGGCGGGGCTCGGCCCCGCGACCGTGACCGTGTTCGTGACCTTGGCCTTGACCTTGACCTTGGCCGTGTTCGCGTTCGCGTTCGTGTTCGTGTTCGTCGTCATGGCTTCCAGCTTCGGGATTGACCCAGGGTCAAGGTCAACCCCCGTCCGGGGCACCCCCCGTCCGGGGCACCCCCCGTCCGGGGGCGGGGAGGACTGGGGTCGGGCGATCCGGGTTAGACGGCGGCCGTGCTGAGATTCCTGTGGGTGGCCTGGCTGGTGGGCGGAGCGGCGGCGGCCGTGGCAGTGGCGGTGGCGGTGTCGCCGTGGTGGTGGTTCGCGGCGGCGCCGCTGCTGGCGCTGGCGGCCCTGGCGGTCGCCGACGTGCTGCAGGTCCGGCACTCGGTGCTGCGCAACTACCCGGTGCTGGGGCACCTGCGGTTCGCCCTGGAGGACGTCCGGCCGGAAGTGCAGCAGTACTTCGTCGAACGGAACGTGGACGGCCGCCCGTTCGACCGGGACACCCGGAGCATCGTCTACCAGCGGGCCAAGGGCACCGACGCCGAGGAGCCGTTCGGCACCGAGCTGGACCTGTACGAGCCCGGCCGGGAGTTCCTCGTCCCGTCGCTGGCCCCGGTCGCGGTGCCCGAGGAGGCTCCGCGGGTGCGGGTCGGCGGGCCGGACTGCACCCGGCCGTACGACATGGCGCTGCTGAACGTCTCGGCGATGAGCTTCGGCTCGCTGTCGGCCAATGCGGTGCTGGCGCTGAACACGGGCGCGGCGCTGGGCGGCTTCGCGCACGACACCGGGGAGGGCGGCCTGTCGGAGTACCACCTGCGGCCGGGCGGCGACCTGGTCTGGGAGATCGGCACCGGGTACTTCGGCTGCCGCACGGGGGACGGCGGCTTCGATCCGGCGCAGTTCGCCGAGAAGGCCGCGCACCCGCAGGTCAGGTGCGTGTCGTTGAAGCTCGGCCAGGGCGCCAAGCCCGGCATCGGCGGCGTGCTGCCCGGTCCGAAGGTCAACGCCGAGATCGCCCGGGTGCGCGGCGTGCCGCAGGGCGAGACGGTCGTCTCGCCGCCGTACCACCGGGTGTTCTCCACGCCGCGCGAACTGGTGCTGTTCCTGGCCCGGATGCGGGAGCTGGCGGACGGCAAACCGGTCGGCTTCAAGCTGTGCGTCGGCTCGCGGCAGCAGTTCCTGGCGGTGTGCAAGGCCATGCTGTCGGAGGGCGTCACCCCGGACTTCATCGTGGTGGACGGCGCCGAGGGCGGCACCGGCGCGGCCCCGCTGGAGTTCGCCGACCACCTCGGGGTGCCGCTCACCGAGGGCCTGTTGACGGTGCACGACGCGCTGCTGGGCACCGGGCTGCGGGACCGGGTCCGGATCGGCGCCAGCGGCAAGGTCGCCACCGGCAGCGACCTGGTGAAGCGGCTGGTCCAGGGCGCCGACTACACCAACGCGGCGCGGGCCATGATGTTCGCGCTCGGCTGCATCCAGGCGCAGCGCTGCCACACCAACACCTGCCCGGTCGGCGTGGCCACCCAGGACCCCCGCCGGGCCCGGGCCCTGCACGTGGGCGACAAGTCGCAGCGGGTCGCCCGCTACCAGGAGGCGACCGTCAAAAGCGCCCTGCAGATCATGGCGGCGATGGGCGTGGACGACCCGTCCGGCCTGCACCCGCGGATGCTGCGCCGCCGCCTCGACCAGCGGACCGTCCGCTCCTACGCGGACCTCCATCCGCCGATGGCGGCGGGCCGGCTGCTGGACGGCCCGCCGGAGTCCTGGGCCCGGGACTGGCACGAGGCCGATCCCGACTGCTTCACCGTCTGAACGCCCCCCGCCCCCCCTACTCCCCCGTATCCCCGCACCCCTGTTCGCAGAAGGAGCTCCCCGTGGCACGGACCGTGGCCCGCGTGATCGTCGACGCCCTCCGGGAGTTGGAGGTGAGGCACGTCTTCGGCGTGGTCGGCGACGCCCTGAACCCGCTGACGGACGCCATCCGCACCACCGAGGGCGTCGAGTGGGTGGGCTGCCGGCACGAGGAGGCGGCGGCCTTCGCGGCCGGCGCCCAGTCGCAGCTGTCCGGGAACCTGGGCGTGTGCATGGGCACCGTCGGCCCCGGGTCGGTGCACCTGCTGAACGGCCTGTACGACGCGGCGAAGAGCCGCACGCCGGTGCTGGCGATCGCCGGGCAGGTGCCGTCGGCGGAGATCGGCGGCGACTACTTCCAGGAGGTCGACAACGACCTGCTGTTCCGGGACGTCGCGGTGTTCCGGGCCACCGTCTCCTCCCCCGACCAGCTGCCCCGGCTGCTGGAGGCGGCGGTGCGCGCGGCGCTGGCCGAGCGGGGCGTGGCGGTGCTAACCGTGCCCGGCGACCTGGGCGAGCGGGAACTGGCCGACGACCGGGCGGCGCGCTTCCCGCGCACCCGTCCGGTGACCCGGGCCGACGACGAGGGCGTCCGGCGGGCCGCCGAGCTGATCAACGCCGGGGAGCGGGTGACGCTGCTGGTCGGCCGGGGTGCCCGGGGGGCCGGGCCGGAGGTGCGGGAGCTGGCCGGGCGGCTGGCCGCGCCGATGGTGCTCACCCTGAAGGCCAAGGAGGGCTTCGAGGACGACAACCCGTACCAGGTCGGCCAGACCGGCCTGATCGGCAACCCGGCGGCCGCCCACGCCCTGGACTCCTGCGACACGCTGGTCATGCTCGGCACCGACTTCCCGTACCGCGACTGGTACCCGGAGGGCTGCAAGGCCGTGCAGATCGACCTGGACGAGCGCCACCTCGGCCGCCGCACGCCGGTGGACGTCGGCCTGGCGGGCGACACCGCGGCCACCCTGCGCGCGTTGCTGCCGCTGCTGGACGCCGTGGAGGACCGCTCGCACCTGGACGGGGCGCTCGGGCGGTTCGCCGACTGGCAGGAGGGCCAGCGCGAACTGGCCGACGCCCGGCACGACCACCGCCTGCTGGGCAGGCTGCGCAGCGCGTTCGACAACCGCGACGGCGACGTCCGCCCGGAGGCGCTGGCGGCGGCCGTGGACGCGGTGGCCGCCGACGACGCGGTGTTCACCTCCGACACCGGCATGGCGACCGTCTGGCTGTCGCGCTTCGTGACGATGCGCGGGGGGCGGAGGCTGTTGGGCTCGTACAACCTGGGCTCGATGGCCAACGCCATGCCGCAGGCGCTCGGTGCCCAACTGCTCTTCCCGGAGCGGCAGGTGGTGGCGTTCTGCGGGGACGGCGGGCTGAGCATGCTGCTCGGCGACCTGATGACGATCAGGACGTACCGGCTGCCGGTGAAGCTGGTGGTGTTCGACAACCGGCGGCTCGGCATGGTCAAACTGGAACAGGAGCAGTCGGGGCTGCCCGAGTTCGGCACCGAACTGGACAATCCGGACTTCGCGGCGGTGGCGAACGCGCTCGGCCTGACCGGCATCCGGGTCACCGGCCCCGACCAGCTGGCGGACGGCGTCCGGCGGGCCTTCGACACGCCCGGGCCGGTGCTGCTGGACGTGCTGACCAACCCGCAGGAGATCGCCGTCCCGGCGAAGCCGACCGTCGAACAGGGCTGGGGCTTCGCCATCGCCAAGGTCAAGGAGACGCTGCGCAGCCATGGCGGATGACACCCGCGCTCCCGGCCCTGCCCCGGCCCGACCCGGCAGGGCGGCGGCCGGCACGAGCGCACCGCAGGAGAGCGACTACGCCGTCAGCGCCGAGTTCTACGACCTGTTGCAGGCGGAGGGCGACCGGCGGCGGGCCCGGCGGTGGTTCGCCGCCGCGGCCGGCCGGGCCCGGCAGGGGATCGTCGACTTCGGCGCGGGCACCGGGCTCGTCACCGAAGTGCTGCTAGAGTCCTCGGGCGTGCCGGTGCACGCCGTCGAGCCCGCCCCGGCGATGCGGACGGTGCTGATGTCCCGGGCGGCGGCGCTGGGCGCGGACCGGCGGGCCCGGCTGACGGTCCACCCGGGCCGGGCCGAGGAGGCCGGGCTGGTCGAGGTCGCCGACCTGGCGGTGGCGGCCAACGTGGTCGGCTGCGTGGAGCCGGCCGCGCGACGCGCGCTGTGGCGGGCGGCAGCCGGGGCGCTGGTGCCCGGAGGGCTGCTGCTGTTCGATCCTCCGCCGACGGAACTCCCTTCCGCGGCGGAGGACTTGCCGGCTCTCGGCCCGGTACGGCTGGGCACCGAGAGCTACCGGGCGGACGTCCGCCGGGTGCCCGACCGCGGCGTGCTGCGGATGGTCTTCGACTACCGGGTCGAGCGGGAGGGCCGGACGGTGCGCAGCGCCGGGGAGGCGTTCTCGATGTGGCCGCTGGAGCCCGCGGCACTGGCGGCGGAGGTCACGCGGGCGGGGCTGGAGTTCGTCCCCTCCCCGCATCCGGAGCTGTCGGCGGCCCGCCGCCCCTGCCGCAGGACGCCGGCGTAGCGGGCCGCGGAGTGCGGCTGGACGGCGACAGCGGAGTGCCCTGGCCCGCTACGGCGGGCCAGGGCACCTCTCCTGCACGCGGTGTGACTACCCGTCAGCTCTCACGGGGTCGGTCCCACGGCTTGTTCGGACCGTGGTCGCCCTTGGGCGGGCAGGGCTTGGGCGGGCAGGGCTTGGGCGGGCAGGGCTTGGGCGGGCAGAGGCGGGTGTCCTTCACCGCGACCTCGACGCACGGGCAGTCCTTGGTGAGTACGACCTCGGTCACCGGGTCGGCCGGCAGGGCGTAGCCGTCCGGCGCCGACACCTCCTGCCAGTAGTAGGTGCCGAGGGGGAGGTCCTGCGCCGCGCAGACGCCGTCGTCGCCGGTGGTGCAGGGCTCGCCGACCTTGGTGTCGGCGTTGGCGCCGAGCGTCTGGAGACCGGGGTGGCCGTTGGTCTCGCGCCACAGCTGGAACACCGCACCGGCCAGCGGCTCGCCGGTCTCGGCGTCGACCTTGGTCACCTTCGTCGCGCCCGATCCCTTCTCCGGCGTCCGGGCGTCCTTCACCACGACCGGCACGTTCTGCCCGGCGGCGGCGATGACGGCCGTGGTCACTGGTTCGGCGGGCAGGTCGTAGCCATCGGGCGCCGACACCTCCTGCCAGTAGTAGGTGCCGAGCGGCAGGCCGGCCGCCCGGCAGCCACCGGTGGCGGGGGTGGTGCACGGCGGGCCGACTGCGGTGTCCGCGTCCGCTCCCGTGGCCTGCAGGCCCGGAACACCGTTGGTCTCCCGCCACAGCTGGAACACCGCACCGGCCAGCGGTCGGCCGGTCCCCGCGTCCAGCTTGGTCACGCCGGTGGATCCGGTGGCGTCCGGCGTCCGGCTGTCTCGCACGGTCACCGGGACGTCCTGGCCGTCGGTGCCGAGCACGACCGTGGCCACCCGCTGGGCGGGCAGGTCGTAACCGGGCGGGGCCGCCGTCTCCTGCCAGTAGTACGTACCCAGCGGCAGACCGGCAGCAGAGCACTGCCCACTGACCGGCGTGGTGCACGGCGACCCGACCGCGGTGTCCGCGTTGATCCCGGTGGCCTGCAGGCCCGGAACGCCGTTGGTCTCCCGCCACAGCTGGAACACCGCACCCGCCAGCGGGGCGTTGCTCGCCGCGTCCACCTTGGTGACGGTGGTGGAGCCGAGCGGGACGGGCGACTTGGTGTCCTGGACGGTCACCGGAACGTCCTGACCGTCCGTACCGAGCACGACCGTGCTCACGTCCTGCACCGGCAGGTCGTAACCGGGCGGGGCCGCGGTCTCCTGCCAGTAGTACGTACCCAGCGGCAGACCGGTGGCGGAGCACTGCCCACTGACCGGCGTGGTGCACGGCGATCCGACCACCGTGTCCGGATTCGCCCCCGTGGTCTGCAGGCCCGGGATGTCGTTGGTCTCCCGCCACAGCTGGAACACCGCGCCCGCCAGCGGGGCGTTGCTCGCCGAGTCCACCTTGGTGACCGAGGTCGATGCGGTGGGGGTGGGCGTGCCGCAGGTGGGGAGGTCGCCGTTGAACGGGTAGGCGTGGATCTCGGTGCCGGTGCCGCCCGAGCCGCCGGAGGTGTGGTCCAGGGTTCCGGTGCTGAAGAAACGGCCGTTCAGGCCGGGCATGTTGACGGTGGTCGTGCTGGCCGGGTTGCCCACCAGGATGCTGCCCTGGAACTGGCCGGTGCCGGTGAAGGTGACGGAGCCGGCGGTCGGGACGTTCCACAGCAGGCGCTCGCGCAGCTGGTTGAGCGGGTCGGTGTCGTCGATGCCGCCGCTGAAGGTGCTGACGGTGCGGGCCGCACCGGTCAGGTTGACCAGCACGGTCGCGTTGGCGGGGATGTTCTGGAACACGATGCCCTGTTGGGCGCCACCGCTCGTGGTGAGGTCGAAGTCCACGTTGAAGACCTGGAGCGCTGACGTGCCGTCACCGGTGAACAGCGTCTGGAAGCTCTGGTTGACCGCGGTCCCCGTGGCGGGCCGTGGCGTCCCGGTGCCGGCGTAGCACTCGCTGGCCGCCTGCAACTGACTGCGCAGCGGGGTGTAGGCGGCGACGGCCTGCGCATCCTGGACGACGGTGCCCTCGACGGTGCCGCTGACCGTACCCGCGTGCCGGACGACGCCGCCTTCCGCGATCAGCCGCTGGCCCTGGGCGACGGTGACGTTGCCGCCGGTGGTGAGGAAGTCCGAGCCGTCCGGCGGCGGGACGCGCGAGCCGACGCCCGCGATGCCGACGTTGTAGACGGCGCTGACGCCCGCTGCCTTGTTCTGCGAGAAGTTGCCGAGCGTCACCACCTTGCCCTCGGCCTCCGCGGCCGACCCGGTGACGTTGAAGTCGCCGCCGACGAACACGTTGATGTTGGCGTCGCGGCCCGCGAAGGGCCCGTTGTTCACCGGCGGGAACGTCGCCGGGCAGTCCGCCCCCAGGCACGGCCCGAGGCCACCGGGGAGCCCGGCGGCCCAGGCCCCCGGGCCGACACCGGCCAGTCCGAACGGTACGAGTGTCGCGGCGAGGCCGGTGCTCAGCACCCGGCCCAGCCATCGTCTTCTCCGTACGGGCGACACATGCTGATCTGCTGCCACCTGGGTCCTCTCGGCGAGTGGGAACGAGACGCCCGAGTCTCGTCACGACCCGTTGTCCACGAACCCACGACGCGCTGACATCCCCTCGGACGGCCCCGCCTCCGGCCCTCCGACGGCCGAACGGTGCGGCCGCACGGGTGGCCGCCGAACGGACGGACCCGCCACTCCCCCGGGGTCCTCCCGCACCCCCACCCGCTCGGGAACGGAGGCGCCCCGACGGCCTGCACGTGGCGGCACCGGTCCCGGTCGTGCGGACGACGCCCTGCAGATGGCCTCCGGTCACCGACCGGTGCGGCCCGGGCGCCCAGAGACGGCGCGACCGGAATCGGTGCTGCCGAGGTGTCGCCCGGAGCCGACCGAGCCGGGGGCCGAGGGCGGGGAGCGAGGAGCGGGGAGCGGGGCCCGGGGCGGTGGGGTCAGGCGCCGGTGGCCGCGTTGTCGGCGGAGTCGTCGCGGGAGGTCCAGGCCGGAGCGGCGCCGACCAGGGAGTCGAGGCGTTCCAGGCGTTGGGTGGTGGCGGTGTCGGTGGGGGTCATGACGACGATCCGGGCGTCCCGGGCCCGGTCCAGCCACAGGCTCTGGAACTGGACGTCGAGGGTGCCGACGCGCGGGGACTGGTAGCGGCGCAGCTGGGTGCGGTCGCCCACGACTTCGTACGACTCCCAGTGCCGCACGAAGTCCGGCGACTCCTGGCGCAGCCGGGTGATCAGGGCGTTCCAGCGGGGGTCGTCGCGGTGTTCGGGCTGGCGGGTGCGGAGCTTCGCGGTGATCTCGCGCAGGACGGTGTCCTCGTCGAGCAGGCTGTTGCGCCAGCTCGGTTCGGTAAACATCAGCCAGGCGCAGTTGCGTTCCTCGACCGGGTACGCGTCCAGGTCGGCGAACAGGTAGCGGTAGGTGCGGTTGGCCGCGACCAGGTCGTAGCAGTCGGTCTGCACGGCGGCCGGGTACGGCAGCAGTTTGGCCAGCAGGGCGGTCTGTTCGGGGCGCAGGTCCACCGGCGGTCCCGGCTCGGCGGCCGTGCCGCGGCCCGCGAGCACCATCAGGTGCCGGTGCTCGGCGGCGTCCAGGCGCAGGACGCGCGCGACCGCGTCCAGGACCTGGTCGGACGCGTTCTTGGCCCGGCCCTGTTCGAGCCAGGTGTACCAGGTGACCCCGACGCCGGCGAGCTGCGCGACCTCCTCGCGCCGCAGGCCGGGTGTGCGGCGGCGGCCGGCCGCGGGCAGGCCCACGTCGCCGGGGGTGAGGCGGGCGCGGCGGGCGCGCAGGAAGGCGCCGAGGGCGCTGCGGTCGGACGTCGAGGAGGTCACCGCACCAGTGTCGCGGCTCGCGGCGGGTGGATCCAGGTGGTGCCGGTACCCGTATCGGCAGGCTCCTGGTACCAGGATCACGGGGGGCGCAGGGTCGTGGTCATGACCGCACAGACCGTTTCCCTCGCCCGTCCCGCGGTGCCGCGTCCGGCACGCGCCCTCACCGGCGGCGGCCTCGCCGTCCTGCTGCTCGCCTACCTGCCCGTGAACATGACGTTCGGGTCGGTCAACCTGCTCGAACCCGCGATCACCGCGGACCTCGGGGTGGGCGTGTCGGGCGGGCAGCTCGTGCTGTCCGCGTACACCACCGCGTTCGCCGCGACCCTCGTCGTCGCGGGGCGCCTGGGTGACCGGTTCGGGCGGCGCCGGCTGCTCGCGGCCGGGGTCGGCGCGTTCGGCGCGGCCTCGGTGCTGGCCGCGCTCGCGCCGAACCTGGCCGTCCTGGTGGTGCTGCGCGCCGTGCTGGGTGCCGCCGCCGGGCTGTTCACCCCGCAGGTGCTGTCCACCATCCAGTCCACGGCGCCCGGGCGGCTGCGGGCGCTGGGCGTCACGCTGTTCGCCGCCGTCAGCGGCATCGCCACCGTCACCGGCCAGCTGCTGGCGGGCGCGGTGGCGCAGGCGGCCGGTGAGCACTGGGGCTGGCGGCTGGTCCAGGTGCTCACCGGGGCGCTGGGCGCGGCGGCGCTGGTCGCCCTGCGCACCGTGCCCGAGTCGCGCTCGACGGCCCCGCTGGCGCTCGACCTGCGCGGGGCCGCGCTGCTCGGCACCGGCCTGCTCCTCGTCGTGGTGCCGCTGACCCTGGGCACCTCCGCGGGCGGCCCGGCCCCGGTGTCCGTGATGCTGGCCGCGGGCGCCGCGGTGCTCGCCGTCTTCGCCCGCTCGCAGCGCGCCGCCGAACGCCGCGGCGAACTGCCCGTCGTGCCGCCGGGCGTGCTGCGCACCCCGGCCGTGCGCCGGGGCCTGGTGATGACGCTGCTGTTCTTCACCGGCTACGGGGCCTTCCTGTACGAGTTCTCGGCGCTCGCCCAGAGCGCGTTCGGCGTGGACGCGTGGGGCACCGTCCTGCTGCTGCTCGGCTTCGGCGCGGCGTTCGTCGTCACCGCCCTCGTCCTGCCGACCGTGGAACGCCGCACCGGGCGCTGGACGATGACGGGCGCGGCCGTCGGGCAGGCGGCCGTGCTCCTGGGTCTCGCCCTCACCGTGGACGGCACCCGCGACGGGGCCCCGGCGGCCCTGCAGCCGCTGCTGGTGCTGCTCGGCGTCACCCAGGCCCTGATGTACGGCCCGGTCCTGCGCACGGTCCTGTCGCGCACCCCGACCTGGGCGGCGGGCGTCGCCGGCGGGCTCTTCACCACGCTGCAGCAACTCGGCCTCGGCCTGGGTGTGGCGCTCCTGGGCGGGCTCTTCCACGCCGTGGCCACCGCGACGGCGGACGGCGGCCGTGCGGGTGGCGGTGCCGGCGGCGGGCTGTCCCGCGGTTTCGCCGTCGCCGTGACCGTGCAGGCCGTACTGGCCCTGGCGTTCGCCTTCCTGGCGGCCCGGATCGCCCGGGCCGGGGACGGAAACGGAAACGGGGACGGGGTGTAGGCGGACGGTGCGGCCGGCCCGCTGACCGGTCGGGCCGGTCGGCGGGCGGGCAGGTGGGCAGGTGGGCGGCTTGGTGCCGTCCGGATCGGCGCCTACCGTGGAGGGCATGGACGTGGAGCGCGACGGGGTGTCGTCGGGCGGGGTGCGGGAGCGGGTCGGGCTGCGGGAGCGGCTGGGGGCGGCGCTGTTCGCGAGGGTGGCCGGGCCGGACGGGCCGGCGGTGCGGCAGCGCATCCACGGGACTCCGGGGGTGCGCTGGTTCGCCCCGGACCGGCCGATCCGGACGGTGCACGGTGACGCCTCGATGTTCGTCGGCGGGCTGGCCGCGCTGCTGGTCCAGTCGCTGCACCCGTCCGCCATGGCGGCGGTCGCCGCGCACTCCGGCTACCGCAGCGACCCGTGGGGGCGGCTCCAGCGCACCAGCACCTTCCTCGCCGTCACCACCTTCGGCACCGCCGAGGACGCCCGGGCCGCGGTGGACCGGGTCCGCGCCGTGCACGCCCGGATCCGCGGCACCACGGCGAGCGGTCGCCGGTACCGTGCCGACGACCCGCACCTGCTGGCCTGGGTGCACGCGGCGGAGACCGACAGCTTCCTGCGGGCCCACCAGGTCTACGGGGCCCGGCCGTTGGACGCCGCGGGCTGCGACGCCTACGTGGCGGACACCGCCGAGGTGGCCTCCGCCCTCGGTGTGCCGGACCCGCCCCGCGACCGCGCGGCCCTCGCCGCCGTCCTGCGCTCCTACCGGCCGGAGTTGGCCAGGACGGCCGAGGCCCGGGCCGCCGTCCGCTTCCTGCTGTTCCACCCGCCCCTCCCCCTGTTCGTGCGTCCCGCCTACGGCGCGCTGGCCGCGGCCGCCACGGGCCTGCCGGCCCCGGAGCACCGCGCCCTGCTGGGCCTGCCGTCCGATCCCCTCAGCGCCGCGGCGGTCCGTCCGCCCGGCCTGGCCGTGGTGCGGGCGATCCGCTGGGCGATGCCCGTGCCCCGCGAACAGGTCTGAGGCGGCTCGGCTGCGCGAGGGCTCCGTTCTTCGTGGGGCCGACCGAACCGAACGGGCCGACCGGGCGGTCCGGCCGCCGCCGCAGATGTCAGTCGTGGGTTGTTGACTGGGTGCGGGCGATCGGGGGGTGGGCCATGGCAGGTCGTACAGCACGGTGGGGTCGGCGGGTCGGCCTTGTGGTCGTGCTCCTGGTGCTCTGTTCGGTGGTGTTCCCGGGCGTCGAGGTCGGCACCGGCGTTCTGATGTACGTCACGCAGAACGCGTTCGTGGCGCTGTTCGGGTTTCCGCTGCTCCTCTTCCTGGTGTTCTGCCTCCTGGTGGGGCTGGTGCCGGACATGGAGGTCCCCCGGGGATGGGGCGTCGTGGCGGTGGTCGCGGTGCCCGTCGCCGCGATGACGGTCGCCTACCTGACCTGCTCCGGCCTGAACCAGCGGGCGCTCCACGCCCGCGGCACGGTGGAGCGGGCGACGGTGACCTCGGTGTACTCGGTCGACGGTGGGACGGAGGCACCGACCCGCCGTGCCCTTCTGGCCGATCTCTCGGGTCGGCCGATTCCCGGCGGCGGGGTGGACGCGGACGGGCTGAAGGCGGGTCAGGTCGTCACCGTCACCGTGGACCCGCGGGGGAAGGTCCCGGTGCTCGTGGGTACGCCGTCCACCGGTGCCCGGCAGTTCCGGATCGCAGCGGTCGCGGCGGGCGTGGAGGTGCTCTCCCTCGCGCTGGCGATCGGTCAGGGCGTGGCACGGCAGGCGCCCACGGTCCTCTCGACCCGCTCGTCCCGACCGCGGAGGCCGCGGCGGCGCCGGACCCTGCGGGCCGGTGCGGGACGGCGGCGCGAACGGGAAGGCTGAGGTTCCGGGCACGTCGGTGTGTCGGCCCGTCGGCCCGTGTCCCGTGTCGGTGGAGCGGACGGACCCGGACGGCACCCGCTCGCCGGTGGGTGCCGTCGCGGATGCCGTCGCGGGTGCCGCGGGTGCGGCGCCCGGATCAGTCGCGGGCGGCGGCCCGGCGGCGGAGGCCGACGATCTGCGCGGCGACCAGCACCACGGCGGCGGCGACGAGCGAGAGGACCATCTGCTGGCGGCCATCGGCGGTGGTGAACATGTAGCCGAGAACGAAGACGACCAGGCCGATGGTGACCCACGTCAGGTACGGGTAGAGCCACATCCGCACCGTCAGCTTCTCCGGCGTCTCGCGCTCCAGGATCCGGCGCAGCCGCAGCTGCGACACGCAGATCACCAGCCAGACGAAGAGCGCCACCGCCCCGGAGGAGTTCAGCAGGAAGCTGAACACCGTCTTCGGGGAGGTGTAGTTGAAGAACACCGCGACGAAGCCGAAGACCACCGACGCGAGGATCGCGGTCCGCGGCACGCCGCGGCCGGTGACCCGGGCGAACGCCTTGGGCGCGTCGCCGCGCCTGCCCAGCGAGAAGGCCATCCGGGAGGCCGTGTACATCCCGGAGTTGAGGCACGACAGCACCGCGGTGAGCACGATGAAGTCCATCAGCGGCGCGGCGCCGGGCAGTCCGACGTGCTTCAGCACGGCGACGTAGGGGCTGGAGGTGACGTCCGCGGAGTCCCAGGGCAGCAGGGTGACGACGATCAGGACGGAGCCCAGGTAGAAGACGCCGATCCGCCAGATCACGCTGTTGGTGGCCTTGGCCACCGCGCGGGCGGGGTCGGGCGACTCGCCGGCCGCCAGGGTGACGATCTCGCTGCCCATGAAGGCGAAGACCACGGTGAGCATGCCGGTGAAGACCGCGCCGACGCCGTGCGGCAGGAAGCCGCCGTGGTGCAGCAGGTTGTCCGCGCCGACCGCGCGGGTCCCCGGCAGCACGCCGAACACCGCGAGCGCGCCGACCACGAGGAAGGCACCGATCGCCACCACCTTGATGCCGGCGAACCAGAACTCGAACTCGCCGTACGAGGAGACCGAGGACAGGTTGGTCGCGGTCAGCACCGCCATCACGATCAGCGCGAAGCCCCACTGCGGGACGCCGGGCATCCAGTTGTGCAGGATCTTCGCGCCCGCGGTCGCCTCGACGGCGAGCACGACGACCCAGAAGAACCAGTACAGCCAGCCGATCGTGAAGCCGGCCCACCGGCCGAGCGCGCGGTCGGCGTACGCCGAGAACGAGCCGGACTGCGGGTCGGCCGCGGCCATCTCGCCGAGCATCCGCATCACCAGCACCACCAGCGCACCGGCCAGCGTGTAGGAGAGCAGGATGCCCGGGCCGGTCGCGGCGATGCCGGCGCCGGAGCCGACGAACAGGCCGGCGCCGATCACGCCGCCGATCGCGATCATGGACAGGTGGCGGTTCTTCAGCCCGGCCTTGAGGTGGTCCGGACCCGGCGTCCCGGTGGGGTCTTCCGCTGGGGAGAGGGGGGTGTGGGTGGTCATCCGTCTTCTGCTGCCTCTCTGCGCGACGCGAGGGTGGTTGCGCGCAATGCATGGAAGCTCATACGCAATGCCTTGGATTCGTAACCCCTAATGCAAATTATCCTCTAAAAATTGAGGACCATTTGAGCCTTTGCGGGCTTCCCGGACAGCAGCGGGAGCCGGAGGACCTCATGCCACGCGGGGCACACCTGCTCGGCCACCGCACCGGTTCCCGCCACGGCGCACGGGCCGTCGCCGCCGTGCGCCTCCGGGGCGGGCGGCCGGGCCCGACGGGGCAGAGCAGCAGTTCCCGGCATCCGGGGAATGCCACCGCCCCCGTTCCGGGCGGACGCGGAGGCGGGGGCGGTGGTTTTCCCGGTGCTCGCCGGCCGCGGCGGGCGCGGGCGGCCGGCGAGGTGTGTCGGGCCGTCACCGGTCACGAGGTCCGGTCGGCGGTACCGGGCGCTGGCTAGTAGTCGACGGGGGCCGGGCCGCTGCCGACCGCGAAGCCGTACCAGATCTGGTTGTCGCCGTTCCAGCAGTCCCACTGCTGGATACGGACACCGTTGGTGTTGCCGGGCGTGTCCAGGCACTTGCCGCTGTTCACGTTGCGCAGGGTGTAGCCGGTGCCCGGGATGTGCGTCCAGAGCCACTTCTGGTTGGCGCCGCCGGTGCAGGACCACTGCCGGGCCGATGCCCCGTTGGCGGTGCCCCAGTCCGCGATCTCCAGGCACTTGCCGCTGTTCACGTTGACCAGGGAGCCGCCCGAGAAGCGCCAGCTCTGGTTGGCACCCCCGGTGCAGGACCACTGCCGGGCCGACGCCCCGTCGGCGGTGCCCCAGTCCGCGATCTCCAGGCAGTGCGGGCTGGCAGCGCTCCCGATGACGACGGTGTTCGGAAGGGCGGAAGGGTGGTAGTCGTCGGCGCTGGCGCCGGGCACGCCGACGGTGAGCGCGAGACCGGCGCCGAGGAGAGCGGCGACCGCACGGGACTTGAGAGCCAAGACGGGAATCCTCATCAGGTCGGAAGGAAGGTCGAAGAGTTGGTGCGGGGTGTCACCGACGGGCTTGATCGGCCCCCCGGCCACCGAGCGGCACCCTAGCGGATCGGCCGTATGAAGATCACAGCTTTTCGCCCGCCGTCCACGACGCCCGAACGGCCTCCGGTGGACGGTCGATTTCGAAGGACGGCGCCGCTCTACGCTGTCGGCGCCCGGGCCGCCCGGAATCCGTTCGATGACACACGATCGGCCCGCCGGAAGGGTTCGGAAGGCCGAAGCCGGTTGGCAGCAGGCGAGACGAGGCGGTTACGTTGGGTGCCGGGTCGACAACCCCATGCGACCGGCTCCGCCCGCGTCCGAGGAGCCCGAGCGTGACCACGACCTCCGTCCGCCCCGCCGCACGGCCGGGCGCGCACGCCCGGAAAGGGCTCCCACCGGAAGGACCCGGAGCGCAGGGGTCTCCGCGCCGTCCCGGACGTCGAGCTCAACCGGCAGAACCACGAGGAGGCAGTACACCGATGAACAGCGCTGACGAATGGACGGTCGGCCGCTACCTGGCGACCAGGCTCGAACAGTTGGGCATCCGCTACGTCTTCGGCGTGCCGGGCGACCTGCTCGGCCCGTTCCTGACGATCATGCAGGAGACCACGGCGGTGCGCTGGGTCGGCACCCCCACCGAGCTGGGGGCCGGCTACGCCGCCGACGCCTACGCCCGGGTGCGGCTCGCCGACGCCGACGCCGACCAGCCCGAACAGGGCGTCGCCGCGGTGGCGGTGACGTACAGCGTGGGCGCGTTCAACCTGCTCAACGCGGTCGGCGGCGCGTACGTCGAGGACGTCCCGCTGATCGCGATCAACGGGGCGCCGTCCTACGAACAGTGGCTCAACTTCCAGGCGGTGGGCCTGCTCACCACCCACATGAGCCCGCGGCGGGAGAGCAACCTGGAGGTCTACCGGCAGGTCACGGTGGACGCGCAGGTCCTCTCCAACCCGGGGTTGGCGCCCTCGCAGATCGACAGCGCGATCACCGCCTGCCTGACCGAGCGCAAGCCGGTCTACCTGGAGGTCATGGAGGACCTCTGGCATGCGCCCTGCGACGCCCCGCAGGGCCGGCTCCGGGCCCACGAGCGGCCGTTCACCAGGCGGAACGAGGAGATCCTGGACAAGGCCGTCGCGGCGGCGGCGGAACTGATCACGAGGCTCGGCACGCCGATCGTCTGGGCGGGCGAGGAACTCGTGCACCACCGGCTGGAGCGGGAACTGCTGGAGTTCGTCGAGGCCACCGAGATGCAGTTCTGCACCACGGTCGGCGCCAAGTCCGTGGTGTCCGAACGGCACCCGCGGTTCGCCGGCGTCTACAACGGCAAGGCGAGCCTGCCGGAGATCCGCAGGACCTTCAAGAACGCGGGCTGCCGGATCGGCCTGGGGACGTGGTCCACGTCCAAGAACCTCAACGGCGAGCAGTCCATCGGCGACGACTGGATCGTGGCGGCCCGCGGCGGCGTCAGCGTCGGCGCCCTGTACTTCCCGGACGTCCAACTCGGCCGCTTCGTCCCGGCGTTGCGGACCGCGCTGGCGGGCCGGACGTTCCCCGCCGACCACTTCGCACTGGCCCGCGAGGCGGGCCTGGACGTCCCGGCCACCACCGCCGAGTTCCTGGACTCGCTGAGCTCCGAACACCCGGACGAGGGCGAACTGACCTACGACGGCTTCTTCGAGCGCATCAACCACTTCCTGGAACACCAGGCCACCGGCGGCGACCCGCAGGCCCCCTCGCCCTTCACGGTGGTCTCCGACGCGGCGTTCGCCCTGCTCGGCTCGATGAACCTGCGGATCACCGAACGGGCCGGCTACCTGGCGCAGAACAGCTGGCTGTCCATCGGCTACTCCGTCGGCGCGGCCACCGGCGCGGCGCTCGGCCGGCAGCAACCGCTGAAGCGCCCGCTGGTCTTCGTCGGCGACGGCTCTTTCCAGGAGATCTGCCAGGAACTGTCCACCCACGTCCGCCACCACCTGCGGCCGGTGGTCTTCGTCCTCGACAACGAGGGCTTCTACGGCATCGAGCAGATGCTGGTCAGCCCCTGCTACTACAAGGGAAAACCGTCCGACGGGGCCGACTTCTACAACGTGCTGCACCCGTGGCGCTACGAGAAGCTGGCGGAGGTCTTCGGCTCCGAGAAGGACCCGATGCACGGCTTCGAACTCACCACCCACTCTGAGCTCGACTCCCTCCTCGCCGACCTCGCCGACCCCGGCAACGACCTCAACCACGCCCCGGTCCTGGCCCGCGTCCGCCTCAGCCGGCACGACTACCCCAGGGCCCTCCAGTACAAGATCGACGAGAACTGCCCCTGACCGCCTCCGCCCCCGCCGACGCCAGGGCCCGGAAGGGTCCGAGTCCCCGCCGTCCTCGCCACGCCGCCGTTCCGACGTTCTCTTCGCTCTCCCGCGCCCTGGTGTCGGCGCGAGCCGTCGGCGTACGGACCGACGGCTCGCGGCGGCACGGCTGGAGGCCGGCGGCGGAGTGGAGGCCGGCTTCAGAACACCGACAGCCCCGTGAGGGTGGTGAACAGGTCCAGCGCCGCCACTCCGGCGACGGAGTTGCCCCGTTCGTCCAGGCCGGGGCTCCACACGCACAGGGCGCAGCGGCCGGGTACGACGGCGATGATGCCGCCGCCCACCCCGCTCTTGCCGGGCAGTCCGACGCGGTAGGCGAAGTCGCCGGCGGCGTCGTAGGTTCCGCAGGTCAGCATGACGGCGTTGACCTGCTTGGCCTGGCTGCGGGTCAGCAGCCGGGTGCCGTCGGCGCGTATGCCGTGCCGGGCCAGGAGGGTGGCGGCCAGCGCGAGGTCGGCGCAGGAGGCCGTGACCGAGCACTGGCGGAAGTACTGGTCGAGCAGGAGCGGGACGGGGTTGTCGATGTTGCCGTAGGAGGCCATGAAGTGGCCGAGGGCGGCGTTGCGGTCGCCGTGCGCGGTCTCCGAGGCGGCGACCGCCAGGTCGAAATCGAGGTCCGGGTTGCCGCTCTCGGCCCGCAGCAACCGCAGGAGTTCGCCCGCCGCGTCACCGGTGCGGGTGTGGAGGCGGTCGGTGACGACCAGGGCGCCGGCGTTGATGAACGGGTTGCGCGGGATGCCGTTCTCGTACTCGAGCTGGACGAGGGAGTTGAACGGGTTGCCGGAGGGTTCGCGGCCCACGTGCTCCCACAGTTCGTCGCCCTCGTGGGCCAGGTCCAGGGCCAGGGTGAAGACCTTGGTGATGGACTGCGCGGAGAACGGCTCGCGCCACTCCCCCACCCCGTGGACGGTGCCGTCCAGCTCGGCGACGGCCATGCCGAAGGCGCGTGGGTCGCGGGCGGCGAGCGCCGGAATGTAGTCGGCGGACCGTCCCCGGCCGGGCGTTCGCGCGATCTCCTCGGCAATCCGGTCCAGAACCTGCTGGTAGTCCATCGTCGATGTCACGGCACCCATTGTCCCCAACGAGGCCCGCGGGAGCCGGGACGGCCGTCCGCCACGACCGCCACGGCCTGCGCGACCCGGGCTGCGCCGTCCTCCTCGGACATCGTCCGGGCCGCGGCCTCCGCCATCAGCAGCCGCCAGTCCTCCTTCGAGTGGGTGGCCGCGCGGGCCAGGGCCTCCCGGTGGCCGTCCCGCTCCCCCCACTTGAGGTGGGCGTCGGCGGCGTAGCTGAGGTCGAAGACCACGTCGCCGAAGATCTCGAAGCGCTCCTCGGGGCTCAGTTCGACCCCCGTGCGCTGGACTTCGATGGCCCGCTCGGCGACGTCGACGAGCTTGTGCAGGCGCTCGATCTGATCGGTGAGGGCCTGGCGCCGGGCCAGCAGGTGGCCCAGGGCGTTCGCCTGCGGGTCCGCCAGGATGTCGGCGATCTGCTCCAGGGGGAAGCCGAGTTCGCGGTAGAAGAGGATCTGCTGCAGCCTGGCGAGGTCCACACTGCTGTAGAGGCGGTAGCCGGCCGGGCCGCGCTCGCTGGGCGACAGCAGTCCGGACCGGTCGTAGTGGTGCAGGGTCTTGATGGTGACCCCGGCGAAACCGGAGACCTGCCCCACCGGCCAGCTCATGCGTGCTCCTTCGTTTCCGCGCGTTCCCTGCGTCCCGTGCGTTCCCTGCGTTCCGTGCGCCTCACCGTGCAGCCTGACCCGGGGGAGGGTCAACCCGCGACGAGGGCGGCGGGGCGGGCTGCCGCGGGACGGGCTGCCGCGGGCGGCGGACTGCTGCCGCGTGCGGGGGTTCCGACGGTGCGCAGGAGGTGGGAGGTCACGTGGCGGCCGGTGGTCCCGCACGGGCCGGTCACCGTGCGGATGTCCGTCATCGGGCCGAACCGGGCCCCGGAAGGAGGTCGACGTCGTCGGCGTGCATGGGCTCGCCGCAGTGACTGCAGCGCGGGTCCACGGTGGCGATCCGGCCGCAGGCGTGGTGGCGGTAGAGGACGGGGGGTCCGGCCTCTCCGGCGAGCCATCGGTCACCCCAGCGCGCCATGACCATGAGCATCTCCACGAGATCGGTGCCCTTCTCGGTGAGGTGGTACTCGAAGCGCGGGCGCGCGTCGTACGGCCGACGGTCGAGCACGCCCTGCTCGACCAGGTGGTTGAGCCGTTCGGTGAGCACCTTGCGGGAGACGCCGAGGTCGGCCTGGATCTGGTCGAAGCGGTTCATGCCGGCCCAGACGTCGCGCAGGATCAGCGGCGACCAGGGTTCGCCGATCACGTCCAGCGTGCGGGCGATCGAGCACGCCATCCCACCGAATTGTGTGCGCTGCATGGCGCCACTCTACCAGTTGGGGTTCCTTCAAGGAACTCTGGATGCTACGATCAGCCCATCAGGGTCTCTTCAAGGAACTCCGAGGGAAGTGCCATGAGCAAGGTGTTCGCAGCCCTGGCCGTCTCGGTCGACGGCCGCATCACGGGCGACCACCCCCGGCCCGGCTCAGGCCTGGGTGACGGCGGGACGCTCTTCGACTGGTACGGCGACCCGCGCAACGCCGCCGTATACGACAAGCTCCTCGACCGCGTGGGCGCGGTCGTCACCGGGCGTACCACGTACGACGATTCCGAGGGCTTCGGCGGCGGCAGCCCCCATCCGACGGCCCCGATGGTCGTGCTCAGCCACCGCCCGCAGCCTGCCGAGCACGCCGGCTCCCCGCGTCAGGCCTTCGCCACCTCGATCCAGGACGCGATCGGGCAGGCCCGGGCCCTGGCGGGCGGGCGGGACGTGGCGATCCAGGGCGGCGCCACCCTGACTGCGGCCATCGAGGCGGGCCTGGTCGACGAGGTGGTCCTGCACCAGGTGCCGGTCCTCCTCGGCGCCGGCCGTCCGTTCTTCGGACGCCTCCCCGAGCACGTCCGGCTCACCCTGGTCGACGCCGTCCCCGGCGCCGGCGTCGTCCACCTCCACTACCGGATCGACCACTGAGGAGTTCCACCGTGCTGAGTGACAACGTGCGCGCCGTCCTGGACGGAACCCCGATCGCCCACCTGGCGACGATCATGCCCGACGGGTCCCCGCACTCGGTCCCGCTGTGGATCGGGACCGTCGGCGACCAGGTCGCGTTCCTGACCGGACCGGCCTCCCGCAAGGCGCGCAACCTGCGCCGCGACCCCAGGGTGGCCGTCTCGCTCACCCCGCCCGACAACCCGTTCCTGCCCGTCATGCTCCGCGGACGGGTCGTCAAGTGGCTCGACGGCGAGGAGGGGTGGAAGGTGGTCGACGAGATCGCCGGCAAGTACATCGGCGCGCCCTACGGCCGGGACCAGGAACGAATCGTGGGCCTGATCGAGGTCGACCACCAGAAGACGGGGATGTGACGCGGGTGGCCTCGCACGTGAGCGACGAACAGATCCGGGAACTGGCGGCGACCGCAAGGCCCTTCAGCCTGGCGGAACTCCGCTGGGGCCCGGCGCGGCACCAGGAGGGGGCGGAGGCGATCGAGCTCGAACACCAGCGACGCATGGTGTCCCTGCGCGCCGACGGCGTGATCGCCGTCCTGTGCCCGGTCGCCTCGGACACCGTCGCAGGACTGGCCATCATGACCGTGCCGACCGGTGAGGCCGAAGAGATCATGGCTGCGGACCCCTGCGTCCGGGCCGGAATGATGACCTGCGACGTCCTTCCGTGCTTCGGCTTTCCCGGTGACCGCCTGCCCGGATAGGACCGTCCCGGCAGGCTGGGCGGGCCGGGACGGGGCTGTTCCGAATTGCCCCGGCCGGTGGGGGGAGTTCAGTGGGGCGGGGGGCCGAGGAGGCCCGTTTCGTGGGCGAGGATCGCGGCCTGGACGCGGTTGTCCAGGCCGAGGCGGGTGAGGATGCGGTTGACGCGGCTCTTGACGGTGCCTTCGGTGAGGCCGAGGCTGTCCGCGATCTGGGCGTTGGAACGGCCGCGGGCGACCAGGACCAGGACTTCCAGTTCCCGTTCGGTGAGTGCTTCGAGTGCCCGTTCGCGGTCGTCGTGGACGCGTGGGGTGCCGATCAGCAGTGCTGCGGGCAGTGCGGTCACCGCTCCGATGAGGCGGCGGGTCACGCTCGGGGCGAGGACGGACTCGCCGTCGGCCACCACCCGGATCGCCCGGGCCAGTTCGTCGGGGCGGCTGTTCTTCAGCAGGAATCCGGTGGCTCCGGCCCGCAGGGCGGCGTGCACGTACTCGTCGTGGTCGAAGGTGGTGAGGACGAGGACGCGTGGGGCGGGGTGGTCGGTGTGGGGCCAGTCGGCGAGGATCCGCCGGGTGGCCTCGACGCCGGTCGTGCCGGGCATCCGCACGTCCATCAGGACCACGTCCGGGCGCAGTTCGAAGGCCAGTGCCACGGCCTGTTCCCCGTCGCCGGCCGTCCCGACCGCCCGGAGGTCCTCCGGGCGGTCGATCACGGCGCGCAGCGCTTCGCGCACCATCTCCTGGTCGTCCACCACCAGCACCGCGAGCGGGGTCACGGCACCGCTCCCGCTGCCGGGTCCAGGGCTCCTGACGGTGTGTCGGCCTCCAGCGGCAGGGCGACGGACAGCCGCCATCCGCCGTCGTCGCGCGGCCCGGCGTGCACCGTTCCGTCGAACGCGGCGGCCCGTTCGCGGATGCCGAGCAGGCCCCGTCCGGAACCCGGTACGGGGCGGTGCCCGGGGGCCGGCGGGCCGTTCTCGACCAGGAGGGTCAGGGCGTCGGCGGTCCTGCGCGCCTCGATCCGCACCCGGGTGGGACCGGCGTGCTTGAGGACGTTGGTCAGTGCCTCCTGGGCGACGCGGTAGGCGGAGAGTTGGAGCGCCGCCGTGAGCGCGCCGGGTGCGGCCAGGGCGTCGTCCACCGAGGCGGTCACCCGGCAGCCCGCGGCCTCCAGCACGGACGCCAGCCGGTCCAGGTGGGCCAGTGACGGTTCCGGTGCGAGGTCGTCGGCGGCGTCCGCCGGTGCCAGCAGTCCGAGGATGCGCCGCATCTCCACCAGGGCGGTGTCGGCGGTCCGCGCGATCCGCTCCACCCCGGGCCGTCCGCCGCCGGGGTCGCCGCTCTCCCCGGCGAGCGCTTCGCCGGTGGCGCGGGCCTGGACGGCGATCGCGCTGATGTGGTGGGCGACGACGTCGTGCAGGTCGCGGGCGATGCGGGCCCGTTCGGTGAGGACGGCCTGCCGGGCGTTGGCCTCCCGTTCGGCGCGCAGGCGGGCGTTGAGCAGGCGCAGCCGCCCGGCCTGGACGCCGATCCGTCGTCGTCCCCGGCCCAGGAACCAGGCGGTGGTGAGGAAGACCGTGTACGTGGTGGCGCTGATCGGCTCGACGGAGCCGAGGTGCGCGGGCAGGGCGCGTCCGCAGAGCAGGTCGGTGGCGACGGCGGTGGCCAGTGCGAGCGCCGCGGCGGGTGCGCTGCGCGCCGCGGGCGCGTAGCGGGCGGCGGCGTACACCCCGAGGACGAGCAGGTAGGGGCCGGGTGTCTTGCCCGGCACCGGGTCGGCCGCGGCGAACAGCACGAAGGCGGCGGTCATCGCGGTGAGGACGGCCACCGGCCGGTGGCGGCGCCACAGCAGGGGCACGGTCTGCGCGCCCCAGAGCACGGCGCCGGCCGCGCTCGGCGCGGGGCCGCGGGCCAGCAGGGTGAGCACGTCGAAGGCGGTCAGGCCGGCGCCGAGCGCCGCGTCCGGCAGCCACGGCCGTCGGGCCAGCAGGTCGGCGCACCGGTGGGTGAGGCGGCGCGCTGCGGCCGCCGGGTCCGTTGTCATCACTGGTCGTCAAGGCTAACGGCCGGTGCGCGGGCTGCGATCCGCCGTCCGGCCGCATCGAAAGGTGCGTGCGCGGGGGCGGCCTCGCCCGGCGGGACGATCCGCGCGGTGCCGGTCCGTCCCTAGCGTCGGCTGCGGTCCGGAGTCCTCCGGGCCGACCGCCGACCGATCGGACCGACCCGCCGTGACCGACCGTCCGTCCCTGCGCGCCGCCACCGGGCCCGCGCTCCTGCTGCTGCTCGGGACCGTCGCCCAGTGCTTCGCCGTCGGCGGGCGCTTCGACCTGGCGCCGGCCGCCTGGCTCTTCCCCGTCCTGCTGCTGCGCTTCACCCGGACCGGCCGGGCCTGGTGGGGCGGGCTGGGCGTCTGGGCGGCCAACACCGTGGCCGCGCTGTGCTGGCTGGTGGAGTCCCGGATGGGCCTCGTGCCCGTCACCGTCGCCGGGGCGGCCGCCCTCTCCGCCCTGCTCGCGCTGCCGTTCCTGCTCGACCGGCTGCTGGCGGCCCGGCTGCGGCCGACCGCCGCGCTGCTGCTGTTCCCCGCGGCGTTCGCCGGGGCGGAGTTCCTGATCACCCTGGTCTCGCCGTTCGGCACCGCGTACGGCAACCTCGCGGTCACCCAGGACGGCGACCTGCCGCTGCTCCAACTGCTCCCGCTGACCGGCTCGTACGGCGTGGCCTTCCTCGTCGGCTGGTTCGCCGCCGTGGCCAACCGCCTGCTGGAGCAGCGCTCGTGGCGCCCGGCTCGCCGGGCCGTCGCCGTCCACCTGGCCGTCCTGCTGGCGGTGCTGGGCGCGGGGAGCGTCCGGCTCGCCTTCCTCCCGCCGCGGGCGCCGACCGTCCGGGTCGCCGGGGTCAGCGCCGACCGGGCCGCCCTGGACGGGCAGCGGGCCGCCTTCGCCCGGGTGCCCGGCGGCTCGCGCCGCGACCTCGCCACGGCGCCGCCCGCCGAGCTCCTGCCGGCCGTCACCGCCGTCGAACGCAGCCTGCTCGACGCCACCCGGCGGGAGGCCGGGGCCGGCGCGAAGATCGTGGTCTGGCCCGAGGGCGCCGTCAAGGCCCAGGAGTCGTACGCGGGTTCGGTGATCGCGCACGCCCAGGAGGAGGCGCGCCGTTCCGGGGTCTACCTGGAGATCGGCATCGAGACCTTCGGCGCCACCGGCCCGGCGTACGGCCGCGACATGGTGCTGCTGATCGACCCGGCGGGCGCCGTCCGGTGGACGTACGACAAGGCGCACCCCGTCCCCGGCTCCGAGTCCTACACCCCCGGCGACGGCGAGGTGCCCGTCGTGGACACCCCGTACGGCCGCCTCGCCACCGTGATCTGCTACGACGCGGACTTCCCCGCACTGATGCGCGTCGACGCCGACATCATGCTCGTCCCCGCCCACGACTGGCGGGAGTACGGCCTCGCGCACACCCGCAAGGCCGCCCTGCGCGCCGTCGAGAACGGCTACGCGCTCTTCCGCCAGGACTCCGAGGGCGTCACCGCGGCCTTCGACCGCCAGGGCCGGGTGCTGGCGACCACCGACTACTTCACCACCGACCGCCAGGCCACCGTGGCGTACCTGCCCACGCGGGGGGCGCCGACCCCCTACACCCGGATCGGCGACACCTTCGCCTGGCTGTGCCTCGCCCTCACCCTCGGGCTCTCCACCGCGGCCCTGGTCCGGCCGCGCCGTCCCGACGCAGAAGAGCCGAGTTCGTTCCGGGTTTCCTCCCGGAACAGGACGACGTCGCCAAGTCGCCGGCGGGGGCGGCCCTCTCCGGCGTCAACGTTCACCGAGGCGGCACCGTGAACCTCGCGGCACCCTTGCGGCCTGGTGCTCCCTTTCGGACCTGCACGGCTCTTCCGCCGTTTGAGGACGTCGCCCCGCCGCTCCCGTTCGCCGACGGAACGCACGCGGAGTTCTTGGCCGTCGTCCCGCTCTACGATTCCGGGCTTCGTCGCCTGCTCGGGAAACGGGCACGAAACCCACCCCCCGTGAGCTGGAGTTCGCATGCCCTCCCCCGCCTCGTACGCCTCCCCGCGCTCGCTGGGGATCGCCGCCTCGGTGCTGCTGGGCCTGACCGGGGCGGTTTCCCTGTGGAACGCGGCAGTGGTGCTGGCAGTGGGCACCTCGCCCGATTCCGTCGCCGGGCTGGCGCTCCTGGGCGCCGGGGGCATCGGCGAGGTGCTGCTGACGGCCGCCACCGCGGTGGTGTTCATCATGTGGCTCTACCGGGTGCGGGTGAACGCCGAGGTGATCTACCCGCACGGGCACCAGCGCGGGCGCGGGTGGGCGGTCGGTGCCTGGTTCCTGCCCTTCGTCAACCTGTACCTCCCGTGGCGCATCACCATCGACGTCTGGCAGGCCAGCGGCCCCGCCGGCGAGCACGGCGTGCCGCAGCCCGTCCCCGCCACCGTGGTCAACGCCTGGTGGAGCACCTGGATCGCCGGCCTCCTGCTGGCCCGGATGCCTGCACCGGCGACGGTGACCGCCTCCGAGTTCTGCACCGCCGCGGCCGCCGTCCTGGCGATCCTGGTGGTGCGGCGCCTGACGGCCATGCAGGAACGGCACGCCCAAGCCGCCCGGGCCGTCGCGGCCGTCCCCGCCTACTGGGCACCCGCCGGACAGTCCTGACCTGTCAGGGCACACGTGCCGCACGTGCCGCACGCCTCCGGGGTCCCGACCGGGACGCATTTGCGTTGGAGCGCGCTCCAACTCCTAGCTTCGGCGGCATGCGATACATCAAACTCGGAACGACCGGGCTGGAAGTCTCCGCCATCGCCCTCGGCTGCATGAGCTTCGGCGAACCGGGCCGGGGCGGCGAGCCCTGGTCGCTGGGCGCGGACGCCAGCCGGGACATCATCAAGCAGGCTCTCGAGGGCGGCGTCAACTTCCTCGACACGGCCAACGGGTACAGCGCCGGAAGCAGCGAGGAGATCGTCGGCCAGGCGGTCAGGGACTTCGCCCGGCGCGAGGAGGTCGTCCTCTCCACCAAGGTCTGGATGCGGATGCGCCCCGGCCCGAACGGCGCCGGGCTGTCCCGCAAGGCGATCTTCGCCGAGCTCGACGCCTCCCTGAAGCGGCTGGGGACCGACTACATCGACCTGTACCAGATCCACCGCTGGGACTACGACACCCCGATCGAGGAGACCCTGGAGGCGCTGCACGACGCGGTCAGGTCCGGGAAGGTCCGCTACCTCGGGGCCTCTTCCATGCGCGCCTGGCAGTTCACCAAGGCCCTGTACCTGGCTGACCTGAACGGCTGGACCCGGTTCGTGTCGATGCAGGACCACTACAACCTCATCCACCGGGAAGCGGAGCGGGAGATGCTCCCGCTCTGCGCCGATCAGGGCATCGGCGTGATCCCGTGGAGCCCGCTGGCGCGGGGCAGGCTGACGCGGACCGGGAACACCGTCACGGCGCGGGCCGGGACCGACCCGGGTGGCGAGATCCTCTACCGCGACGACGACCAGGCGGTGGCCGAGCGCGTCCACGAGATCGCGGGCCGGCGCGGGCTGTCCCCGGCCCAGGTCGCCCTGGCCTGGGTGATGCGCAACCCGGTGGTGACCGCGCCCATCGTCGGGGTCACCAAGCCGGCCCAGCTGGCCGAGGCGGTCGCCGCGGTGGACGTCGAACTCGACGAGGACGAGGCCGCCTATCTGGAAGAGCCCTACCAGCCGCACGAGACCGCGTACTTGGAGGAGTCCTTCTACAAGCGGCAGCCCGTGTCGGGCTCCCGGTAGTCCCGGCCGGCCGCAGGGCTCTCCCCGAGTCCGCGGCCCCGGGCCCTGCCTCCGCAGCCCTGCGATCGGCCGGCGCGGCGCCCCTCTCCGGGCGTGGACGGAGCCGATCAGGGCGGTACTGGACCCGGTGGGGCGGTGTCGGTGCCGTTTGCCCGGCAGGCGGGGGTGGGGGCGGGGGTCGGGTCGGGGTTACAGGTCGCCGTGGAGGTGGGCGGGGGTGGTGAGCAGGAGGAGGTGTCCGGCCTGGGCGGCGGGGCGGAAGTCGAAGGGGGTGGTGAAGGGGCCGGTGATCAGGAGCAGGGTGTGGTGGTCGCGCAGGCGGCGGCGCCAGTGGCGGTCGGCGGGGATGTGGCCGTCGAACCAGAGGGTGCCGTCGGGGCGGTGCAGGGTCAGGCGGTAGTCGTCCAGGACGGCCGACCAGCCGGGGTGCGGGTCGGCGGAGCGCTGGAGGGTGTCGAGGCCGGTCCAGCCGTCCGCGGCGAGCACCTGGCGGTGAGGGCAGGCGGGGACGACCAGGACCGGGCGGCCGTCGGGCATCAACTCCGGCCAGGGCCCGCCGTGCAGGCCGGTGCTGTCGATCATCTCCACACCGGCCCCCTTCCCCCGACCAGGCCACCCACCCAGCTGCCCAGGGGGTTTCCCGAGGACAACAACATCATCAGGCAGGACACGGCCCCGAAGAGGGCGAACGGGAAAATGAACTGACACGACGTCAATAGCCTTCGGGGGCCTCACCGGTCATGCCCTCACCGGTCATAGCGCCCCCGGGTATGGCGTCGCGGACCTCGGCGGTGTCGACGAACTGCTCGAAGCGGACGATGCGGCCGCCGCACACGACGAAGTGGCGGGCGACGCGCACGTCGGTCGGGCGGCGGGTGGCCTTGTTGACGGGGGTGCAGCGGGCCAGGACGACGACGTTCTCGCCGTCGACGACGTAGGCGCCGTCGTGGCGCGCAGGGCCTCCAGGTCGTCGGCCGCGGAGGCGAGGTGCCGGCGGGCGATCAGCACGCCGTGGTCGGGGTAGCGCTCGACCAGGGCGTCGGTCAGCGCGGCGGCGTCGGCGGCCCGGGCGAGTTCCTCCGCGAACGCGGTCAGGTACTCGCGGGTGTCGGTGACGGCGGTGACGTCGGCCGCCGCCCCGGGCAGGCGGTGGCCGGGGACGACCAGCAGCGCCGCGCGTTCGCCGGCCACCGGGGTCGCCGTCTTGTTCTTGCTCCCGACGGGGAGGTCCAGGTCGAGGACCGTGAAGTCCGGGGTGCTCACGGAGGTGCTCCGTCTGATGGCCGGGCGGGACGGATCCGGGAGGCCGGGAGGCCGCGGTGCCGTCAGGCAACTCAGACCCCCACGGAGGGCACGCCGCACGGATCAGGAGGGAAAGGGGTCCCCGGGGTCTACCGCTTCCGCACGGCGTTCCAGAAGTCGTTCTCGTCGCAGTACCGGTCGCTCTCCTTGAGGAGTTCGCGCACGGCCTCCCATCCGGTCGTGTCGCCGCTGAATTCGGATCCGGCGGCGAGGAACTGGCAGTCCGTCACGTCGAACCTGTCGGTCCGGTCGAACGTCCGGGGCCTGACCAGGCGTTTCGCCTTCGCGCTGGGGTTTCCGGTCGCGGTGGTCGCGGGTTCCGTTGCTCCGGGGGTGCGTTGAACGGTGATGGCGGCCATCGACTGGTCCGGGGCGCCGCGCATCTCCCTTCCGTGCAGTCGGGCGTTGACGACCGAGATCCGGGCGATGTCCGCCCACGGGATCCGGAGTTGCGCGCTCGACCTCCCCCTGCGGACGGCCACCGTCACGCCGTGGGAGTCCACTCCCACGGACTTCCGCCAGGCCAGCGGCCCGGAGAAGGAGAGCCAGAGGCAGAGGAGCCCGAAGAGCCCGATGCCCAGTTCGAGGATCGCCACGACCAGGATGTCCGCGAGCGTGGTGGAACTGTCGGACTTCGAGTTGACCGCCATCATGACGGCTGCCGCCACGAACACGGCCCCGAGGACGAGGCCGGACCCGGACACCGATCCCCTGGGGACGCTTGCCGTGGCGAACCGGTCCGGTCCGATCGACCGCCGCTCGGTGGGCGGTCGGGGCTTCTTCCGCCGGTCCGGGCTGCGCCGGGGTTTGGCCGGTTTCGCTTGCTGCGGCGGGTCCATCGGGGCGGGTTCCCGCTCGGTCGGGGTGTAGGTGGTGGGGCGTTGTTCGCGGAGTTCGGTGAGGGCCTGGGCGGTCTGTGCCGCGGACGGGCGCTGGGCGGGGTCCTTGGCGAGGAGTCGTCGGACGAGGTCGGCCAGTGGTGCGGGGACGCCTTCGAGGCGGGGTGGTTCGGTGTCCAGGTGTTGGCGCATCCAGGCGGCGAAGGTGGGGCCGGGGAAGGGGTGGGTGCCGGTCAGCAGGGTGTGCAGGGTCGCGCCGAAGGCGTACATGTCGGAGCGGGGGGTGGCCTTGTGCCCCATCCACTGCTCGGGCGGTATGTAGGGGGCGGAGCCGATGACGACGCCGGTGGAGCTGAGGTGCGCGGTGGCCTCGGTGTAGCTGGCGATCCCGAAGTCGAGGATCTTCGCGGTGTCCTGGTCGAGGTGCATCAGGTTGGCGGGTTTGATGTCGCGGTGCACCACGCCCTTGCGGTGGGCGTGGTCGAGCGCGTCGGCGACCTGGGCCATCAGGGCCGCCGCGCGGTCCGGGGCCAGGCCCCCCGGGTGCCGGCGGAGCAGGTCGGCGAAGGTCTGGCCCTCCAGGCGTTCCATGACGACGTACGGGTGGCCGTCGCTGTCGCCGATGTCGTGGACCACCGTGATGCCGGGGTGCTGGAGCGCGGCGACGGTGCGGGCCTCGTGCCGCAGCGAGGCGAGCAGCTCCGGGTCGCTGCCGAGTGCCGCGAGCACGATCTTCACCGCCACGGTGCGGCGCAGCTGCTCGTCGTGCGCCGCCCAGACCTCCCCCATGCCACCGCGTCCCAGCCGCTCCGTCAGCCGGTACCGCTGTCCCAACAGCGTTCCAGAATCCACCCCGTGGCACCTTCCGCTCGTCCCGGAGCGGGTCAGGACCGCCCCCGAGGGGAAGAGTCAACCACCGAGTCCGGCTCGCCGACAGGCCGTCAGTTCGTCGGCCGTCCGGTGCGGCCTGCGCTGCGGAGCGGCCGGTGCGGCCGGTGCGGGGTCACAGCCAGTCCTTCCGTACGGCTTGGGCCCCCGCCTGGAAGCGGCTCTCGGCGCCCAGGCGGTTCATCAGGTCCTGCATCATCCGGCGCACGGTCCGCAGGGAGAGGCCGAGTTTGCGGCCGGCGGACTCGTCGGTGTGGCCTTCGCCCAGGAGTTTGAGCAGGGCGCGTTCGGATCCGGTGAGGTCCTGGTCGTCGCGGGGGGCGGGGCGGCCGAACTCGGTTCCGCTGCGCCACAGTTCGTCGAACAGGGCGCACAGGGGCTGGATGAGGGCTTCGCCGTGCAGTTCCAGTGCGCCGCGGCGGCCGTCGCTGGGGTCGGTCGGGATCAGGGCGATGCTGCGGTCGACGATGACCAGGCGGATCGGCAGGAGCGGGACGGTGCGGGTCAGACCGCCCAGATCGGCCAGCCAGCGGGCGTAGCGCAGGGTGTCGGGGTCGTTGCGGAAGCTGTCCTGGAAGATGCTGCGGATGACCACTCCGCGTTCCAGCGCGAGCTGGTTGGGGTGTTTGCCGGCCTGGATGGAGTCGGGGCGGACGGCTCCCCCGCGCATCAGGGACAGGCACTCCCGGGTCGCGGTCGCCGCGAGTTCCTCCAGGCGGTCGCGGACGGCTTCGAGGGAGTCCAGTCGCAGGACCATCTCGTCATCGGGTCGCCGGTCGATGTACTCGGCGGAGAGGGCGGCGATCGCGGTCCGGGCGCTCTCCAACTGCTGCTGGCGGAAGAGCAGTTGGTTCTGGTTGCGGGCGAGCAGCCTGGTCAGTCCGACCTCCGGGCTGACGGCCCGTAGCGTGTGGGAGTCGGCCGCGGGCCGAAGGAGCGTCAGTTCCAGTAGTTCGTCGAGTGCTTCGCGCACCTCTGCCTCCGGCAGGTGCAGGTTGGCGGCGATCCGGTCGACTCCCCAGTCCGGTTCGGCCAGCAGGCTCCGGTAGACACCCTCCGTCAGTGCGTTCAGTCCGAGTGCTTGCAACACCGCGCCGTCCCCTCCGTGTCGAAGATCATCATCATCGGTGCGCGGCGGGTGGGGGCGCAATGCCTCTGCAGACGAAATGATCCGGCACACAGATGATCTGGCACGTAGATGCCGAGTGACTTGATGCCAGCCGTACGGCCGTGACATCGCCTTCCCCGGACGGCAAGCTCTTCCTCAGCAGCGGAGAACACCACGAAAACGGGGCGAGTTCCGCGAACCATTTCACCGGCACGGCATCAGTGACGAAGCAGGAGAGAACAGTCGTGGCTCACTCGATACGCATCGCATGCACTGCTCTGGTCGTGGCATTCACCGCCGGCCTGGGCGCCGCCGCCGTAGGCAGCGCCGTCGCGGACCACTCGGGCGCCCGACGCACCGTCATCGCCTCGGGCTTCGACTGGGACAGCGCGCATCCCGCCCCACCCGCGCAGAGTTGACGGGGTCCCGTGCACCTGGTCGCAGTGGCTCTCGCCCGTCCTGACCCGGCGCCGTCGCAGCTGACGGCCGAAACGGTCACCGATCTGATCTGGGTCCACAGCCGGCCCGAAGACCGGGTCGAGCACATCCGCACCCGCGTCGACCCCGACCTCTACCGCATCGCTGCCGCGATCATCGCGGACACTCCGGACGCGGCGGTTGCGAACCTGCGCCGCGTCTGCGAACGCGCGCTGCGGCACGCGCCGTCCCTGCGCGGCTGGCACCTCGTCCCCGCGTAGGACCTCTCTCCCGAGCACTTGAGCCGAGCACCCGCGCACCTGGGTGCAGTCGTGCCGGGAGATCGAGAACCGCCGGTCCGCTCCCGCCCGAACTCGCGTAATCCGTGCGGAATTCGTGCGCAATTCGTGCGGGGAAAGCCCGCCCCAATGCCCTGGCGACGGCCGGGAGCACCTCCTCCATTCCCTTTTCCCGAAAGAAGGCTGTTCGCCATGTCCGTCTTCGCCAAGCTCGCCACCGTCGCCGCCCTCGCCGTGCCGATGCTCGTCGCCGTTCCCGGGACCGCAAGCGCCTCCACCACGTCCGGCTGTTCCAGCGTCACGCAGATCGGCAGCACCGCCTACCTCAACGTCGGCGGGCAGACCATGGCCTCGGTGAAGCAGTACAAGGGCTGCGGGAAGAACTACTCCTACCTGTACGTGTGGGAGGGCTACCGGTCCACCCACAGCAGTTGGAACGTGTGCGCGGCCATCGTCACCAACGGCGGGCACGACGTCCAGGACCCCCAGTGCGACCGCAACGTCGTGGAGATCTGGTCCTCCGGCGCCGCCACCCTGTCGCAGTGCACCCAGGCCCTCGGCTGGAACGGCACCGGCCCCATCCCCTACTCGGGCGACGTCGCCGTCAAGACCGACGTCCGCTGCTGACCGCCGCCCTGGTCCGGATCCCTTAGCCGCCCGCTGCCCGGCGCCGATACGGGAGCAGGGCCGACCCTCCACACCCCACCGGAAGGAACCACCGCATGGCACCCGTCACCACGACCCGGAGCACCGCGACCCGGAACCGCGCGAGCCGGCTGCTCACCGCCGCCGCCGTCCTGAGCGGCCTGCTGTTGAGCGCCGCACAGGCCCACGCGGCACCACCACCGTCCCCGGCCGGGGCGTCGGCGGCCGCCGCCGTCACCACGCTGCCCGTGGTGGACATGGAGGCCACCGTGCTGGCGGCCCAGATCGATCCCCGGCGAGCCGACAACACGCTGACCCCGGGGGCCAAGGACTCGGTGCTGGCCGTCGAGCAGGCCCTGCAGGCCCGCAACCTCCTCGACGCCCGTTGGGTGGACGGGTACTTCGGCACCACCACCATCGCCGCCTACGCCGCCTTCCAGCGTTCCCTCGGCTACAGCGGCCTGGACGCCAACGGGCTGCCCGGCGCCTCCTCCCTCGCCGCACTCGGACAGGGCCGGTTCACCGTCACCCACCAGATCGGGCCCGGCGCGCGGCTGCAGCGCGACGGGTACACCGTCGACACCCGCACCCAGAACATGCTGACCGAAGCCGAACGCCTCCTGGGCTTCCACCTCACCCTGGACCAGGGCTCCTACAACCCCGGTGGCGATCCCACCTCCGCCGGCACCCACGACGGCGGCGGCGTGGTGGACATCAACGTCGACGGCATGTCCAGCACCACCCGCACCGCCGTCGCCCGGGCGCTGCGCCAGGTCGGGTTCGCCGCCTGGGTCCGCAACCCCACCCAGGGCAACTGGCCGTGGCACATCCACGCCGCGGCGATCAGCGACACCGACCTGGCCACCCAGGCCCAGAACCAGACCGGGGACTACTACCTCGGCCTCAACGGCCTGGCCAACCACGCCGCCGACGACGGCCCCCGCATCCCCATCCAGACCTGGGAGCAGTACCAGCGCACCCACTGACCGCGCGCGGCACCGCCCCGGCACGACCTGAGCACCCGTCGACCGCGCCTCCGCACGTCCGCACGTCCGCACGTCCGCATGTCCGCACGTCACGAACTCACACCGCGAACGCACGCCACGAGAAGCGAGAAGAGAGAACCATGAAGAACATACGCACCACGCTCACCGTCGTCGGCACCGCACTGGCCCTGTCCGTCCCCCTCGTCGCCGCCACCTCCGCCCCCGCCTTCGCCGCGTCCCGCGACGGGGTCTGCGACTCCGGCGAGTTCTGCTACTACTACAACAGCGACGAGGCCGGTTCGGTCTCCGACTTCACCGGATCGATCAGCGACCTCGGGGCCACCCAGCCGACCTGCTACGACTTCAAGAGCGCTGGCGCCGGCCAGGGCATCTGCGTCAAGAACAACGCCGCGTCGGTGTGGAACCGCACCGGGCACACCGTCCGCGTCTACTACAACAGCGGCTACGCCGGTGCCAGCCAGGACTTCGCCCCCGGCGCCAAGGGCAACCTCAACGCCACCCTGAAGAACAACAACGCCTCCCACCAGTTCCTCAGCAGCAGCGGCGGCAACCAGAGCCCCACCAACGACTTCGACCACGGCACCCGCGGCTTCGCCGCCAACAACTGCACCGCCTTCGCGGCCTACCGGATCGCCAGCCGCCTCGGCGTCCCGAACTTCAGCAACTCCTACGGCGGCACCACCTGGGGCAACGCCGCCACCTGGGACGACGCCGCCCGCCGCCTCGGCATCACCGTCAACACGACCCCCACCGTCGGCGCCATCGCCGTCAACGACACCCACGGGGTGTACGGCCACGTCGCCTACGTCAACGCGGTGTACTCCGACGGCTCCTTCGACGTCGAGGAGTACAACTGGAACAACCCCCTCGCCTACGGCACCCGCAGCCACCTCAAGGTCAGCAGCTCGGAGGCCTCCTTCCAGCACATGATCCACTTCTGAGCCGCCACCGGCAGGACACCGGCACCCACGGGCCGAGGGCAACTCCCCCGCCGGGCTGACCTCGTGGGCGTGCGGGTCGCGGCAGCGTGACGAGGTCCGCCGGAGCCGCAGCAGTACTCGTCGAAGCCCCGCCGGGCAGGTTGACTTCGCCAAGTCGCCTCCGCCCGACGGGGCTTCGACGTGTCGTCGGCCTGCCGGGCAGGGAGGGCGGCGCGGGCAGGAAGGCAGGGAGGGCCGGCGGGGGCAAAGTGCGGGCAAAGTACGATCGGTGGGCTTGTGGATCCCGGTTCTGTGAGGAGTGTCCCTGATGGTGTTCAAGCGGCTTCTCGGCGCCCTGGGCGTCGGCGGACCGACCGTCGACACGGTGCTGTCCACCCCGGCCGTCTACCCCGGCGGCACCGTGCACGGGCAGGTCAACCTGGTCGGTGGCGAGCGGGACGCCGAGATCAACGGTGTCACGCTCTGTCTGGCGGCCCGGGTCGAGGTCGAGTACGGGGACGAGGAGGGGCACACCACCAAGGAGTTCGCCCGGGTGCAGGTCTGCGGTCCGCTGCGGTTGGCCGCCGGGGAGCGGCTGGCCGTCCCGTTCGCCTTCCCGGTGCCGTGGGAGACGCCGCTGACCGCGATCGGGGGGCACCACCTGTCGGGCATGGTGCTCGGGGTGCGCACCGATGTGGACATCGCCGGGCAGTTGGACCGCGGGGACACCGATCCGCTCGCGGTGGAGCCGCTGCCGGTGCAGCAGCGGGTGCTGGAGGCGCTGTCGGCGCTCGGCTTCCACTTCCACCGGGCCGATCTGGAGGCCGGTCGGATCCACGGCACGAGCCAGACGCTGCCGTTCTACCAGGAGATCGAGTACAAGGCGGCGGCGCAGTTCGCGCGGCGCTGCAACGAGGTCGAGCTGTCGTTCGTGACGGGCCCTCACCGGGTTGAGGTGGTGCTGGAGTTCGACAAGCGCGGGGTGTTCGGCGGTGATTCGGTGCGCACGTTCGTGCTGGACCACGCGGCCGGGCAGCAGGACCTGACCGGCACGGTGGACGGCTGGATCCGGGGCGCGCTGGGGCACTGACCGCGCAGGGCGGAAGCAGGAGCGGGAACGAAGGACCGACGGGTCGGCGGGGCTGGGTGCTCCGGCGGCCCGTCGGCGGCTGTCCGGCGAGGTAGGGACGGGGCGGGGTGGGACGGGGTGAGGTCAGGACGGCGTGGGGACCATGCGGTGCAGGCCCTTGCGGTCGTAGTAGCGGGTCATGGCGAAGCCGAAGACCAGGGCGACGGCGAAGCCGAGCAGGATCATCAGCCAGGCCCGGGTCAGGCCGGCGTCCGCGCGGGCGTCGAAGTAGAGGATGGACCGGACGCCGCCGACGACTTGGCGCATCGGCTCGAAGGTGCCCAGGAAGCGGTAGAAGGAGGGGGCCGCCTGCAGGGGGATGGTCGCGCCGGAGGAGGGGAGGGCGAGCGCGATGAAGACGAACATGGCGACGAGTTGGCCGAGTGAGCCGAAGGCGGCGTTGATGGCCTGGGTGCCCAGGCCGACGGCCACGCAGGCGCAGAACGAGAAGACCCACAGCAGCGGCAGGTGCGGGGCGTCCATGCCGAGGATGCCCACGGTCGCCAGCATGATCATCGTGGTGGTGACGGCCGACAACCCCGCGGTCATCGCCATCTTGACCACCAGGGTCTGGGTCCGGGTGATCGGGAGGGTCGGCCGGCGCGAGTGCCACGGGCCGATCTCGCTGTCCGCGTAGCCGAGGGCGCCGTCCACTCCGTTGTGCACCAGGTTGGCGCTGAGGAAGCCGGCCAGGACCAGGAGCAGCGTGTAGTAGAAGGCGCTCAGGCCGAGTCCGGTGTGCCGGGCGATCGGGTGCCCCTGCTGGACCTGGACGTCGACCGGGTCGGCGAGCAGGAGCCTGGCGGTGGCGGGCGCGTCGGGGGCGGCGGCGGTCAGCTGTTTGCCGAGCGCCACCGAGGACTTGTAGGCCGCGAGTTGGGTGATCTGGGAGGCCAGCGAGGAGGCCAGCGAGCCGGTCCCGGGGTTGGTGAGCGCCAGCAGGACGGGGCGGGCGGTGGCCTGGCCCGTCGTCAGGGCGCCGACGCTGCGGGTGAAGTCCTCCGGCACCACCAGGGCCCCGTACACCTTTCCCGAGGCGAGTTGTTCCTGGGCCTGGGCCCGGGAGAGGCGGCGCCACTGGACCTGGCCTGGGGGTGTGCCCGCGGCCACCGCGTCCGTCAGTTCCGCGCCCAGCGGCGCGGTCCGGCCGGGCAGGGGCGGGCCGGCGTCGGAGTCGACCAGGGCGATCGGCATCCGGTGCAGGTCGTCCTGCGGCGTGAGGATGCCGCCCATGTACAGCAGGGACAGCACCAGGGCGACCAGGGCGCTCAGCACTCCCGGCACCAGCCACAGCTTGCCGTGGCGCAGCACCTTCGCGGCCCGGGCCTGCGGGGCGTTCACCTGTGGGGGGATTCCGGTCGCCATGCCGCTCCACGCTCGACTCGCACCGCCAGGCCCCCGGCCGGGAGCCCTGCCGACGATAGGACCCGCCGGGCCGCTCCCGGCCGCGACACCGGCCGTGGTCACCCCAATGGGGCAGCCCGGGGGTGGGCGGCGGGGGCGGCCGCCGGGGTGTCGCGGGCCGCCGGGGCGGGCGGAAAAGGGCAGGTCAGAGGCCCGGCCGACGGGGCCGGACCGGGGTTGACGGGCCCGCGGACTTCCACCACCCTTCCACTAATCGAATAGTGAAAGGGTACTTTGCCGATGCCACTGGCCGCCGCCACTCCCCCGTCCGCCGCTTCACCTGCCGACCCGACCGCCGACCCGATCGCCGACCCGACCGCCGGACTCCGGACGCGGGCGGCGGGGCTGGCGGGCCCGCTGCTGCGCCGTCCGGCCGCGCCGGCCTGGGGGTTGGCGGCGGGGTTCGCCGCGCTCTACCTCTGCGTCGCCGTCAACCGGTACCGGCGCGGGCTCAGCAAGGCGTACGACCTGGGCATCTTCGAGCAGGCCGTACGGGCGTACGCGCACGGGCAGGCGCCGATCGTCCCGTTGAAGGGGCCCGGCTACCACCTGCTCGGGGACCACTTCCATCCGCTGATCGCCGTGCTGGCGCCGTTCTACCGGGTCTTTCCGAGCCCGTTGACGCTGGTGGCGGCGCAAGCCGTGCTGATGGCGCTGGCCGTGGTGCCGCTCACCCGCTGGGCGCACGAGGTGGCCGGGGCGCGGGTGGCGCTGGTCGTGGGGTGCGCGACCGGGGCGTCGTGGGGGATCGTGCGGGCCGCGGCGGACGACTTCCACGAGATCGCGTTCGCGGTGCCGCTGCTGGCGTTCGCCGCCGTCGCGCTCGGCCGCCGCCGACCGCTGGCCGCCGCGCTCTGGTCGCTGCCGCTGCTGCTGGTGAAGGAGGACCTCGGGCTGACGGTGGCCGCCGTCGGCCTGCTGATCGCCTGGCGGGCCCGGCGGGAGCGGCGCACGCCGGTGCCCGGGCTGGTGCTCGCGGTCGTCGGCGTCGTGGCGACGGCGCTGGTCGTGCTCGTCGTGCTGCCGTCGTTCAACCCGCACGGGGGCTTCGACTACTGGCAGCAGTTGGGCGGGGGCGCCCGGGCCCCGTTCTGGGCGCTGCCGTTGCGGCTCGGCTGGCCTCCGGTGAAGTGGCTGCTGCTGTTCCTGCTGGCCGCCACCACCGGTTTCCTGGGGCTGCGTTCGCCGCTGGTGCTGCTCTGCGTCCCCACCCTGGGCTGGCGGCTGCTCTCCACCAACCCGCACTACTGGGGCGTCAGTTACCACTACAGCGCGGTGCTGATGCCGGTCCTGTTCGCCGCCCTGGTCGACGCGGTGCGCCGGACCGGCGGAACGAGCGGCGCGGGCGGAGCGGCCGGGGCGGGGCGGCGGGTGCGGCGCGGGCTGGCGGTGACCGTGCTGGTGGCGGTGGTGACGCTGCCGCTGTACCCGCTGCACGAGGTGGTGATGCCCGAGGCGTGGCGGACCTCGCCGCGGGTGGCCGAGGCCCGGGCGATGCTCCGGCTGGTGCCCGACGGCGCCGCGGTGGCCGCCTCCAACCGGCTGGCCGCCCAGCTCACCTCCCGGGCGGACGTCACCCTGGTGTGCCGGGCGCCGGTCGGCGCGGGCCCGCAGTGGGTGGCCGTGGACCTGCGCGATCCGAGCGTGAAGGCCCCGTGCGCCACCGCCGACACCGCCCGGATGCTGGCGTTCTACCGGGGGGCGGGCTACCTGCCGCGGTTCGAGCGGGACGGACTGCTGCTGCTCGAACGGCCCTGACGCCGCCTCACCCCCCCTGGACGGTCGGCGACCCGCCGCCGGCCCGGCTTGACCCCCGCGCCGCAGTGGGCCACCATTCCACCATTGAACTAGTGAAAGGCCACAACAGGCGTGATCGGGTGACCGGATGATCGAGTACCGCATCGACCGGCGCAGCGGCGTCTCCACCTACCAGCAGATCGTGCAGCAGACCAAGCAGGCCCTGCGGCTCGGCCTGCTGGAGCCCGGGGACAAGTTGCCGACCGCCCGCGAGGTGGTCGAGCTGACCGCGATCAACCCCAACACCGTGCTGAAGGCGTACCGCGAGCTGGAGCGCGAGGGGCTGGTCGAGCCCCGGCCGGGGCTCGGGACCTTCGTCCGGCGTTCGCTGGCGCGGCCGGAGGCGGCGGCCGACGGCCCGCTGCGCGGGGAGCTGGTCGACTGGGTGGACCGGGCCCGCGCGGCGGGGCTGGAGCGCGAGGACGTCGCCGCCCTGGTGGCGTCGGTGCTGGACCAGCGCTTCGGGGCGCCGGATTCCGCCGGGTGACGGCGCGCCGGTGACCGGCGCGACGGCGATCTCCCGGGTGATGCCCGGGACCGAACGGAGGCGTCCCGGGTGCTGCCCGCGGCGCCGGAACGAGAAGCGAGCGAGGGGGACCGGGTGAACGACCCGACAAGCGTGGTTCCGGCGCTGGAGGCCGCCGGGCTCGGCCTGCGCTACCGGGGCGAATGGGCCCTGCGCGACTGCGACTTCACCGTCCCGGCCGGGCGGATCAGCGGCGTGGTGGGCCCCAACGGCGCGGGGAAGAGCACCCTGCTCGCCCTCGCCGCCGGCCTGCTGGCGCCGGACGCGGGCGGGTTGCGCGTCCTCGGCGAGCCGGCCGGCGCACCGGGGCTGCGGGCCCGGGTCGCCTACGTGGCGCAGGACAAGCCGCTGTACCCGGGCCTCACCGTCGCCGAGACGCTCCGGATGGGCCGCGAGCTCAACCCGGTCTGGGACGAGGAGGGCGCCCGGCGGATCGTCGAGCAGGGCGAGTTGCGGCTCCGGGCCCGGGTCGGTTCGCTCTCCGGCGGCCAGCGCACCCGGGTCTCGCTGGCGCTGGCCCTGGGCAAGCGCGCCGACCTGCTGCTGCTGGACGAGCCGATGTCCGACCTCGACCCGCTGGCCCGGCACCAGTTGATGGGCACGCTGATGTCGGTCGTCGCCGAGCGCGGCACCACGGTCGTGGTCTCCTCCCACATCCTGCCGGAGCTCGACGGCGTCATCGACCACCTGCTGCTCGTCCAGGGCGGCCGGGTCCGGCTCTCCGGGGACCTGGAGGACGTCCTGGACGGCCACCGGCTGCTCACCGGCCCGGTCACGGGGCCCGAGCTCCCGGAGCACCTGGTCGTCGAGCGGCGGGTCGGCGGGCGCCGGGCCACCGCGCTGGTGCGCGGCGCCGGGCCGTTCGACGAGGGGTGGCAGAGCGAGCGCCCCGGGCTGGAGGAACTGCTGCTCGGCTACCTCCGCTCCCCCGGCAGCGCTCACGCGCGCGGCGGCAACGGCGGGGACGACAGGAACGACGAGCACGAGGAGAGGGCGGCATGAGCACCGACGTCCTGACCGGTCCGGCGAAGCCCGCCGCAGCCCCGGGGCGACCGTCCGCGCGCGCTCCCCGGCTCCGCGGCCTGCTGTGGCTGTCGCTGCGCCAGAACCGGGTGGTGCTGCGGGTGCTGGCGGTGCTGCTGGTGCTGGTCTCGGCGGACCTGGTGTGGCTGCACGTCTCGATCGGGCACATCGTGGGCGTGCTGCGGCGGACCGGCTGCTACGCCCCCGAAACGTGGGACGGCACGACCTGCTGGATCCTGCTCGCGCCGATCAGCCGCCCGAACTTCTGGTACTTGTCCGTCCTGCAGCCGCTGGCCGCCGCGCTCCCGCTGCTGCTGGGGGTGTTCGTCGGCGCGCCGCTGCTGGCCCAGGAGTACGAGCGCGGCACGATCCGGTTGGTCCGGGCCCAGTCCGTCGGCCCCGCCCGCTGGCTGGCGGCCCGCCTCGCCGTCCCCGGTGTCGCCGTGCTGGTGGTCAGCGGGGTGTTCGCCTGCCTGATGACCTGGGTGTGGTGGACGGACATCGTGCACGGGCCGGTCGCCTTCGACCCGCCGTTCCAGGCCTTCACCTACCCGGCGCTGGGGGTGGCGCCGGTGGCGTGGTCGCTGTTCGCCCTCGCGCTGGGCGTCCTGGTCGGCCAGCTGTGCCGCCGGGTGGTGCCCGCGATGCTCCTGACCGGGGCGCTGGTGGCGGCCCTCGGCGGCCTGGCCTTCTGGGCCCGGCCGCACTTCTGGCCCGCCGTCGAGGCGACCGGCCCGGTCGGCACCTACCAGCCGACCAACGCCTGGCTGGTCGACCGGATGCTGGTGCTGGCGGACGGCTCGCGGGTGCGCACCTCGGCCTGCCTCGACTCGGACCCCTGCGCGAAGGCCGACACCGTGTGGCTGCGCTACCACCCGGCCGGGCACCTGGTGCCGGTCCAACTGGTGGAGGCCGGGGGGCTGCTGCTGCTCACGGTGGCCGTCCTGGCCGTGGTCTTCCGGCGCTTGCGGCGTTCCTAGCTGTTCCACAGTTCCCCGGCCCCCGCACACCGGACGTGCGGGGGGCCGGGGAGCTGTGGGAGTCAGCCGGTCGGGTCGGTGGTCAGCATCCGGAAGTCGTAGGCCCGCGGGAGGTCCGGGCCCGGTTCCGGGTCGGTGCCGGAAGTGGCGCGGCGGTGGGCGAACCAGAGTTCGTGCAGGGAGCCTTCGCCCTCGCGGAGGTCGGCGATCTCGATGCCTTCGTGCAAAAGCCGTCCGCAGCGTTCCACGTCTCCGCTGTCGAGGGCGGCGCGGGCCTCCGTCCAGCGGGCCCGGCCGGTGGCGCGCTGGGCCGGGGTCAGGGCGTCGAGGTGGTCCAGGACTTCCCGGGGGTGGCCGGCCCGGAGCAGCAGGGCGGTGCTCTCCAGGACGAGCGGCAGCAGGGCGGGGGCGTGCCGGAGGGCCTGCCGGTAGGCGTGGGCGGCTTCGTCGAGGTCGCCGGTGCGGTCGGCGAGGGCGGCGAGGTTGCGCCAGGCCCAGGCGGTGGGGTGCCGGTCGAGGGAGCGCTGCCAGCAGGCGCGGGCGCTGTCGTGGTCGCCGCGGTGGGCGTGCAGGGTGCCGAGGTGGAGGTGGGCGAGCCAGGTGTCGGCGGCGGTCAGCGGGGGGATCCAGGCGGGGTCGCTCTGGTGGGAGGCGGGGGGTTGGCGGGGGTCGCCGGGGTCGAGGGTGCCGTGGGTGAGGAGTTCGAGCCAGGGGGCCTGTTCGGGGCCGAGGGTGTCGGCGGGGAAGGGGGTGCCGGGGGTGGGCAGGGGGTCCTGGCCGGTGTGGGCGCGGCGGCGTTCCTCTAGGGCGCCCCAGCCGGAGCCGGCCTGCAGGATCAGGTCGGGGGCGCGGTCGGCCCAGTGGGCGGCGGCTTCGAGTTCGGCGTCCAGCAGGTGGGGCGGGAGGAGGGTGTCGAGGGCGTGTTCGGCGGCGTCGCGGGCGGCGGTCCAGTCCTCGCCGTGGACGGCGGCGGGGTCGGCTTCGAGCAGGCCGTAGGCCTCGGTCCAGGCCCAGCGGGCGCCGGCCGGCATCGGGAGGTGTTCGAGCTGGGTGCGGGCGAGGCCGGCCTGGATCTCCAGGTAGCCGGTGCCCGGTCCGGCGAGCCACTCCTGCCAGTGCCGGCCGCCGGGGCCCTGGCCCCAGAGGAAGAGTTTGCGGCCGCGCAGCCGTTCGGTGGAGGTCTGGACCAGGCCGCGGCCGTCCGCGTCGAGGGCGGCGATCCAGCGGCGCCGGCCGGCCGGGAGGTCGAAGAAGTAGTCGGCGGCGTCGCGGGAGCGGGTGGTGCGGCTGAGGTCGGTGCCGTGCGGGGCGGGGAGGTCGACCCGGCGGACCTTGCGGTCGTAGCTGAACTGCCAGGCGGCGTCGGCGGGGGCGAGGACGCGGACGTCGGGGGCTTCGGGGACGGCGATGTTGGACCACCAGTACACCGGGACGGTGTGCGGGTGCGGGTTGGTGATCCGGACGTGGACCAGCAGGACCGGGGAGTCGTCCGGGAGGCAGGCGTCGATCTGGAAGACGGTGCCGCGGATCCGCTCGTACTCCCACATCCGCAGCACCGGGGTGCCGTCGGGGCGGGTGAGGCGGGCGGTGTGCAGGGGTTCGCAGGTGGTGGGGGCGTGGCCGATGGTGCCAGTGTTCCATTCGACGCCGCCGGCCAGCCAGGCTCCGCGCAGGGCGAGGTTGGCGGGTTGGAACACCGGGTTGCGGAAGAGGAGTTCGCGGCCGGTGGGCTTGTGGACCAGCGACTGGAGCCGGCCGCCGGCGCCGAGCAGGAAGACCGCCCGCAGGGTGTCGTTCTCCAGGACGGCCACGGGGTGTTCGGCGGGGGCCCGTTCGCGGGTGTAGCCGTCCTGGACCAGGTAGGGCAGGACGGAGGGCACCCGGCCGTAGCCGATGTTGTGGCGCATCTCCTCGTCGGCCTCGCCGGTGTCCTCGACCTGGTGGAGGTCGGCGCCGGTGAACAGCGGGGGGAGGGGGTTGACGGGGCCGACCGGTGCGGTCGGCAGCGTCAGGGTGGCAAGCCGCAGCTCACTCATCTGTGGGTCTGCCTTCTGGGGATCGGGGTGGCGGGCCGCTGCCCGGTGGGGGTCCGCGGCCCGGCGCGGGCGGGCTACTTGACGCTGCCGGAGGTGAGTCCGGCCTTCCAGTAGCGCTGCAGCAGGAGGAACATCAGCACGATCGGGACGACCGAGAGCAGGGCGCCGGTGATGATCAGGTTGTAGGGGACGGTCTGGCCGCGCTGTTCCTTCCAGGCGACCAGGCCGACGGTGACCGGCTGCAGGCGGTTGTCGGCGAGCATCAGCGAGGGCAGCAGGTAGTTGGTCCAGATCGTCACGAACTGGAACAGGCCGACGGTGACCAGCGAGGGCTGCAGGATCCGCAGGGCGACGGAGCGGAAGATCCTGAACTCGCCCGCGCCGTCGATCCGTCCGGCCTCCAGCAGTTCGTCGGGGACCGCGGCGGCGGCGTAGATCCGCGACAGGTACACCCCGAACGGGCTGACCACGCTGGGGATGAACACCGCCCAGAAGGTGTTGACCACGTGGGTGGCGGAGAACATCAGGTACAGCGGCAGGGCGAACAGCGGGGCGGGCAGCAGGACGGCGCCCAGCACGGTGTTGAAGACCGCCTCGCGGCCGCGGAAGGCGTACTTGGCCAGCGCGTAGCCCGCCATCGCGGACAGCAGGGTGGCGACGAGGGCGCCGCCGACGGCGTAGAGCAGGCTGTTGAGCAGCCAGCGGCCGTAGATGCCGTCCTGGACGCCGAGCAGGTCGGAGACGTTGCGGACGAGTTCGATCCGGCCGGCGAACCAGAAGCCGTTGCCGGTGAACAGGTCGCTGCTGCCCTTGGTGGCCGAGACCACCAGCCACCAGACCGGGAGCAGCGAGTAGAGCGCCGCGAGCACCAGGACGGCGAGCACGCCGATCCGGCCGGCGGGGTTCGCGGCCCGGCGCGGGCCCTTCGTGGCGTCCTTCACTGGGCTGCTCCGCGCTTGTTGACGAACCGCATGAATCCGAACGAGAGGACGAAGATCACCAGTGCGAGGAGCACCGAACGCGCGGCGGCCGCCTGGTAGTTGTTGGCCGCCACCTCATTCTGCGCGGCCATGATCGGGGTCCAGTCGCCGGACAGGTTCGGGGCGACGGCCCGCATGATGACGGGCTCGTTGTATAGCTGCGCCATGCCGATGATCGAGAACACCGTGCTCATCACCAGGGCGGGCCGCACCATCGGGATCTTGATGTGCCAGGCGAGCCGCCAGCCGGTGCAGCCGTCGAGTTCGGCCGCCTCGGCGTACTCGCCGGGGATCGCCTTCAGCGCCGAGTGGATGACGATCATGTTGTAGCCGGTCCAGCCCCAGGTGAGCATGTTGCCCACCGCCCAGGGCAGCGCGCCGTCGGAGGTGAAGTCGACGTGCAGGCCGATCCCGGCCAGCGCCCGGGCGATCGGGCTGACGTCCGGCTGGTAGAGGAAGGACCACATCAGGCCGCCGATCACGCCGGGGACGGCGTACGGCAGGAAGAAGGCGAGCCGGAAGAAGCGCTTGCCCGGGGTGCGGCGGCCGTCGAGCAGCAGGGCCAGCACCAGGGCCAGGCCGAGCATCAGCGGCACCTGGACGGCGCCGATCAGCAGCACCCGGAGCACCGCGGAGGTGAAGGCGCGGTCGGCCAGTGCCTCGGTGTAGTTGGAAAGGCCGGTGAAGACGGTGGTGGGGGGTGTCAGCCCGAGGCCGGAGCGGTGCAGTTTGAACAGGCTCTGGTGGAGGGCGTAGCAGATCGGCGCGACGAAGGTGAGCAGGAACAGCGCGCCGAACGGGAGGAGGAAGCCCAGCGGTGCCCAGCGGCGCGGGCCGGTGGTGCGCGGCCGGGCGGCCTTCGGCGGCGGGGTGGGCCCGGTGCGCTCGTGCGGGCGCACCGGGGCGGGGGTGGTGGGGGTGGTGGGGTGCATGGTCAGCCGGCGTCCATGCCCTGGGTCTTCATCTCGGCCAGGGTCTGGGCCTGGGTGTCGGCCAGGGCGGCGTCGAGGGTGGTGGTGCCGGTGCCCGCCTTGCCGAGGCCGTCGGCGAGCGCGCCGGAGGTCTTGGTCATCACCGGGCCCCACTGGAAGCCGGGGTCGACGTGGGTGGCGCTGTCCTTGAAGACGTCGAAGATCCGCTGGCCGCCGAAGAAGGGGTTGGGTTCGGCGAGGGCCGGGTTGTCCAGGCCGGTGAGGGCGGCGGGGTAGATGCCGGTCTCCTTGATCAGGTTGCCGGTGCTGGCCTGGTCGGTGCCGAACCAGTGGGCGAACTCGACGGCTTCCTTGGTGTGCTTGCAGCCCTTGAGCACCGCGTTGGGGGTGCCGCCGGCGTTGCCGGCCGCGGGGTGGCGGCGTCCCAGACGGGCATCGGGGCGACGGCCCAGTTGCCGGCGGTCTGCTTGACGCTGTCGGCGAGGATCGGAGTGTCCCAGACGGCGTTGACGTCGGAGAGGATGGTGCCCTCGCCCATGCCCTTGTAGAGGGCGCTGTCGAAGCTCGGCACGACCTTGACCAGCTTCCGGTCGATCAGGTCCTGCCAGAAGGCGGTGACCTTCCTGGTCGCCGGGTCGTCCAGGTCGACGGTCCACTTGTCGCCGCTGGTGCCGAACCACTTGGCGCCGGCCTGCCAGGCGAGGCCGGCGAAGTTGTAGGCGTCGTTGCCGAAGTAGCCGATGTAGGCGTTCGGGTCGGCGGCGTGGATGGTGGCGGCGTCGGCGGCGTACTCGGCCCAGGTCTTGGGGGCCTGCTGGATGCCGTACTTGGCGAACAGGTCCTTGCGGTAGACCAGCGCCATCGGGGCGATGTCGACCGGCAGGCCGTAGGTGTGCCCGGCGACCCCGGACTGGGCGAACGCCCAGGGCACGTACTCCTTGGCGTAGGGCGCGGTCTCGGCGGTGGCGTCCTGGAGGGCTCCGGCGGCGGCGAAGGTGGGCAGCGTCTCGAAGCCGACGCTGGCCAGGCAGGGGGCGTTGCCGGCCTTCACGGCGCTGAGCAGCTTGGTGTAGCCGCCCTTGGCGCCGGGCGAGATCTTGCTGTAGGTGACCTTGACGTCGGGGTGGGTGGAGTTGAAGAGCTCGACGGACTTCTCGTAGCCGGGGGCCCAGCCCCAGAACTCGATGGTGACCGGTCCGGAGGCCCGGCCCGTCGATCCGTCCGATCCGCAGGCGGCGGTGCCGGCCAGGGAGGCGATCGCCACGGCGAGGGTGACGGTTCTGAGCGCGCGGTTCTTCATGGGGGTCCTCTGCTGCTGCCGGCCGCGGGCGGACTCGGCCCCGGCGCGGCGGTGGGGGCCCGTTGAACGCCTCGGGCCGTTATTTCGGCTAGTGTGTTAATTAAGGGTCGGGGCTGTCAAGGGGTGCGGCGGGCCGTTGCGCAACCGCGACGGACGGCCGCCGCCGTCGACGGCCGCAGGCAATCTGCCTGGGGAAAGGGCGAATTGGGCTGCCCGACCCCTCCCCCCGGGCGTCCGCGGGGGCGCTTGCCGCGGCGGGCGGCGATCGGCGGTCAGCGTTATTTCATGTGGTGCCTGAACTAATATGTCCAAGGTCAACACCGGCCCCCGGCGGGCCGCGGAACGAGGAGAGCACGTGCGACAGACGCAGCGCGGCACAACCGGTACGGTCGGCCCGGCGGGCGCCATCCTGGCGGGCCACCCCGAGGTGGCCGACAAGGCCTCGCTGCGCCGCACCAACCTCGGCGTGCTGCTGCGCCACCTGCGCGAGGGCGGCGCCCAGTCCCGCACCCACCTCGCCGCCGCGAGCGGCCTGCCCAAGGCGACCGTCTCGGTGCTGGTCGCCGAGCTGATCCAGCGCGGCCTGGTCCGCGAGGGCGAGCTCGACCGGGCCGGGGCGGTGGGCCGCCCGCACCGGATGGTCGAGCTGGACGGCCGCTGGATCTGCGGCGTCGGCGCCGAGATCGGGCCCGACCACCTCACCGTGCTCGCCCTCGACCTGCGCGGCGACGTGGTCCACCAGGGCCGCCGCCCCCTCGACGTGCCCGCGCTCACCCCGCAGGCCGCCCTGCACGAGGTGGCCGACCTGGTCGCGGACTGCCTCAGCGCGGTGGCCGGGCGCGGCATGCGCGCCGTCGGGATCACCCTGGTCACCCAGGGCTCGGTCGACAGCGCGGCCGGGACGGTCACCGTGGCCACCAACTTCGGCTGGCGCGACGTGCGGGCCGTGCCCGAGCTGCGCGCCCGGCTGGGGCGGCACGCGCCGCCCGTCCTGCTGGAGAACGACGCCGAGTCCGGCGCCCTCGCCGAGTACCTGGCCGTCCCCGGCGCCGACACCCGCGAACTCGTCTACGTCACCGGCGGGATCGGCGCCGGCGGGGCCGGCATCTCCGGCGGCCGGCTGCTGCGCGGCTCCGAGATCGGCCACATGAAGCTCGACCGGCTCGACCGGCCGTGCGGCTGCGGGCGCACCGGCTGCTGGGAGGTCGCGGTCGGGCTGCAGGCGCTGCTGGACGCCGCCGCCGACCCGGCCGACCGGGTCCACGACCGCTCGGTCGACCTGGCCGAGCGGCTCGGCGACCTGCTGGCGCGGGCCGACGCCGGGGACCCGCGCACGCTCGGCGCGCTGGCCGCCGTCGCCGACGACCTGGCCCTCGGGCTCAGCGTCCTGGTGGACGTGCTGAACCCGCCGCGGATCGTGCTGGGCGGCTACTTCGCGGTCTTCGGCCGCTACCTGGTCGGCCCCGCGCAGGAGTTCCTGGACCGCCGGCGGATCGCGCCCGGCTCCCAGCAGGTGGTGGTCTCGGCCTCCGGGCTCGGCCTGTCCAACGCCGCCCGGGGCGGTGCGCACCTGGCGCTGGAGGGATCTTCCAGGACCCGTCGGACGTCCCGCTCCGGCCGGAGCCGGCCGACGGCGACGGGCCCTGGTGAGGCCGCCGTCCGCCGGGTGCGCGTTCGGGTGCGGACCGGAGCTCCTTCGCGCATTTTTTGATCGAGCATGTTGACTTTTGATTGTTAGCGGCGCAGATACTTCACTCTCGAACACGCCGGAGCCTTCAGGCGCCTTCAGGTGCCTTCAGGTGCCTTCCGAAGCCTGCCGAAGCGCTCCGATGCACTCCGAGAGCCCCCTCAGCCGAAGGACTGCCCGTTGATGAGCACTCCCCTGCGCAGAACCCTGGCCACCGCCGCCGCGGCGGCCCTCGCCTGCCTCGCCGCGGGCCTGCCCGCCCCGGCGTCGGCGGCGGCGCCGCCCGCCGCGACCTACACGGTCGGCGTCAGCGCCCCCGTCCCGTTCGGGCACCCCACCGACACGCCCGCCGTCCCCTACCTCGACAAGGACGGCACGTTCTACTACCAGCAGTCCGCCGCGCTCTACGGCGCGAACGACCCCCGCAGGTGGGACTTCTACACCGGCGCCGACTTCGACGGCGCCGCCTTCTCCAGCACCCTCGGCGACTCCGCCGACCCGGCCGACCCGAAGGACCGCAACAGCGACACCACCCGGCGCTGCAACAACAGCCCCACCGGCCTGACGGCCAGTTACGCCCCGGCCGGCAGCAGCTACGCGCAGAAGAACTACTGCGACCTCTCGGGGATCTGGATCGACCCGGACACCGGCGACTGGTACGGCCTGGTCCACAACGAGTTCTCCCCGCAGCCCTTCGGGGACGGCCTGCACTTCGACGCGATCGACTACGCGGTCTCCACCGACCAGGGCCGCACCTGGAAGATCCGCGACCACGTGGTCACCTCGCCCTACCGCACCGCCCGCGGCGACACCGCCCAGTTCCCGAACCAGACGTACTACTACGGCGACGGCGACCAGCGCCTGCTCGTCGACACCGCGTCCGGCTACTTCTACCTCTTCTACGGCTCCCGGGTGGTCGACAAGAGCGGCGGCTGGAAGGCGTTCCACGAGCACGTGGCGCGCGCCCCGATCTCCGGCAAGATGGCGCCCGGCTCCTGGCAGAAGTGGTACGACGGCGCGTGGAGCGAGCCGGGCGTCGGCGGCCGGGAGTCCTCGATGGTGCCGGTCGGGCCGTCCGGCGGCACCGGCTACGTCCCGCCGTCCGGCGAGTACGACCCGGCCAACACCGGCACCTCCGCGCAGCAGATCGCGGCCGGGAAGATGCCCGCAACCTCGCCGCTGTTCGTCATGGACGTCACCTACGACGCCTACCTGGGCCTGTACGTCGGCGAGCCGCAGGCCGTCGACCAGAGCGGCAACGCCCCCCAGCAGTACTACGTCACCGACGACCTCTCCACCCAGAAGTGGTACCTGGCCGGCGACACCGGCGGCTACCGCACCGCGTCCTGGTACCGCTGGTTCCTCGACGGCGGCAACCGGACCAGCTCGCAGATCGTCGGCCGGACCTTCCGCTCCTACTGCTCCTTCGGCTGTTCGAACGGCGCCTCCGGCGAGTACGTGAACACCACCCTCACCTCCACCGCCGCCGCGCCCGCCCCGGTCGACGTGACCCGGGCGTACCGCATCGCCAGCGGCGACGGCCGGGTGCTCGCCCAGGTCGCCGGGTCCGCGGGCACCACCTCGCTGCCCGCGGCCACCGGCAGCGCCCTGGAGTCCTGGACCTTCGCCGCCGTCGGCGACGGCTCCTACCGGATCGCCAACTCCGCCACCGGGCAACTGCTCGGGGTCGACTCCACCGGAACCGCCGGGCGCGCCTGGGGCGCCCGGCCGACCGCCACCGCCGCGCCCGCCGACGGCCCGACCGTCGGCCAGCAGTGGTGGGTCCTCCGGTCGGGCAGCGCCTACCACCTGGTCAACCGCTACAGCGGCCTCGACCTGGCGCTCTCCGCCGCCGCCGGGCGCCCGGCCGAGACCGTCCCGACCCGGACCTGGACCGACACCTCGGGCAGCGCCGTGGGCGGCGGCCGCACCGCGGCCGAGCAGACCCTCGCGCTGACACCGGTGGGCACCGCCGCCGAGGTCGTGACCGTCGCCGCCCCCGGCAGGCAGTCCGGCACCGTCGGCACCGCCGTCTCGCTCCAGCTGAGCGGCACCGACTCGCTGGGCAAGGCGCTCACCTGGTCCGCCACCGGGCTGCCCGCGGGGCTGTCGGTCAGCCCGGCGGGCCTGGTCACCGGCACCCCCACGGCGGTCGGCGCCGCGACGGTCACCGCGACCGCCTCCTCCGGCACCGCCACCGGTTCCACCGCCTTCACCTGGGCGGTGAACCCGGTGCTCGGCGGGTCCCACACCCTGCTGGCCGCGGGCAAGGCCCTCGACGACCCGGGCCACTCCACCAGTACCGGGACGCAGTTCGTCGTCTGGACCCCGAACGGCGGGCCCAACCAGAGCTGGGTCCTCACCCGGCAGGGCGACGGCAGCTACCAGATCACCAACGGCGAGTCCAAGCTCTGCATGGACGTCAGCGGCGGCTCCACCGCGCCGGGCGCCGCGGTCATCCAGTGGACCTGCACCGGCGGCGCCAACCAGCGCTGGCTGGTCGACGCCGTCAGCGGCGGCGGATACACCGTCACCTCCCGGTCGAGCGGCCTGCTGCTGACCGCCGGCTCCACCGCCGACGGCGCCCCGGTCACCCAGCAGGCCGACACCGGCTCGGCGCTCCAGCACTGGTCCGTCGGCTGACCCGCTCCCCCGGCAGCGGTCCGGGCCCGGCGAGTGCGACTCGCCGGGCCCGGACCCCCGGTCACGGGGCGGGGCGTCCCGTCGCGGTGATCTCGGCCGCGCTGGTCCACGGCCCGCGGTTGCCGGCCTCGGTCAGCGCCCGCAGCCGCAGGTAGCGGCCGCGCTTCGCGGTGAACGCGGCCTTCTTGGCGCTCGCGGTGTCGGCGAAGGTCCCGGTGGCCACCGGCGGCCCCCAGTCGGTGGTCGAGTCGGAGACGTACACCTCGTACTGCCCGATCCGCCCGTTGACGCCGCCGTCCTGCCGGGGCAGGTAGCCGAGGCCGTCGACGGCGTAGCGGGCGCCGAGGTCGATCTGGATCTCGTGCGGGAGCGGGGCGGCGATGCTGGACCACTGGGTGTGCCAGATGGTCGCGGAGCTGCCGTCGATGGCGTTGGCGGCGGCGCCGTTCTCGTTGGTGGTCTCCTGGCTGTCGGCGGCGACGACCTTCCAACCGGCCTGCGGGATCGGGCCGCTGGAGGTGACGGGGGTGCCGGCGGGCAGGGTGAGGCCGGTGGCGGTGACGGTGAACGCGCTGTTGACGGCGTGGTCGCCGGCCTTGATCCACAGCGTGCCGGCGCGGTCGGCGGGGTCGAAGTACCAGCCGGTGGCGGCCGCCTGGTAGGCGGCCTTGCCGCTGAGCTTCGGCAGCGCCGTGCCGCCGACCGTGACGGTGCTCGGCGCGGCGGCCGCGTGCACGGTGAACTCGTAGGCCCTGCTGGCGAGTTGCCCGGTGTAGCTGCCGGTGGCGGCACCGACGGCGAGGGTGACGTTCCCGCTGCCCGAGGCCGGTGCGGTGACGTTGACGGTCTGCCGGGCGGACGCGCCGTTCTGGTAGGCCCGGGTGGTGCCGTCGTCCTCGTAGAGGGTGAAGGAGGAGGCGCCGCGCGGGTAGACGTCGTAGGTGAGGGTGGAGACGGGCTTCTCGCCGGTGTAGTTCATCTGCGGCCACATCGGCACCGCCGCACCGGACTTGACGAACAGCGGCAGGGTGTCGAGCGGCGCGCTGTAGCCGTTCAGCCAGCCGGGGCCGGTGTAGACCTTGCCGGTCCAGTAGTCGGTCCAGTCGCCCGCGGGCAGGTAGATGCCGTCGCGGACGGCGGTGTCGCTGACCACGGGGGCGACCAGGAAGGAGTCCCCGGCCATGAACTGACCGCTGGTCAGGTTGCCGCGCGCCACCGGGTCGTCGGGGTACTCCAGCACCATGGCGCGGGTGGCGGGCACGCCGGTGTCGGTGGCGACCCGGCTCATCGTGTACAGGTACGGCATCAGCCGCATCTTCAACTGCAGGTACTTGCGGTTGATCGACAGGTACGGTTCGGCGTACCGCCAGGGCTGCTTGTCGTTGTACCCGGCGGACGGGTTGGTCGCGCCCCAGCCGGACATGGTCATGAACGCCGGGGTGAACGCCTTCCACTGCAGGTCGCGGACGTACGTCTGCGGGCTGCCCGCGTAGATGCCGTCGACGTCCCCGGAGGCGTAGTTGAGGCCGGACAGGCCCGCGCCCGCGATCGACGGGACGTGCCAGCGCATCGCGTCCCAGGTGCCGGAGGTGTCGCCGGTCCACACCACCGCGTTGCGCTGGGTGCCGGCCCAGCCGTCGACCGTCCAGACGAAGCGGCGGCCGTCGGAGTTCTTCTCGATACCGTCGACGGCCTGCTGCACGCCGGTGAAGGCGCCCTTGTAGCCGCCGCCGATCCACGCCACGTCGGTCTTCACCGCGCGCGAACCGGCCGTGCCCACCTCCCAGTTGATGCTGTTCAGGCCGGTGGAGGTCCACAGGCCGGTGTGGACGCCCTGGGCGGCCAGCGAGCTGACGGTGTTCGGCAGGTCGGTGTAGCCGCAGCCGTAGCCGTCGTTGGGCAGGAACCAGCCCGAGGGCATGTCGGCGGCGCGGGCGTCGGTGGCGTAGCCGACCGCGTCGGGGGTGGTCTGGTGGCGCAGCCGGTTGTGGTCGCCGGTGTAGGCGGGGTTGGAAGCGTTGAAGCAGTCGGCGTTGCCGAGTTCGAGTCCCCAGATCGGGGCGAGGAAGGGCTTGCCGGTGACGTCGGTGTAGGCGTTCAGGACGCCCTTGAGCGAGTCCCCGGCGAAGTACCAGGCGTCGAACCGGTTCTCGTTGTGGGTGAGTTGGGTCGGTGCGCCGAAGTTGTAGGAGCCGGGGGCCCAGGTGTTGCGCATCACGCCGTAGCCGTTGGTGGACATGTAGAACGGCGCGGGGCTCGCGTTGCTGTTCTCCGTCCAGGAGTTGGAGACGGAGACCGGGACGGTCTTGTCGCGCAGCGCCCACTCGCCCAGGTGCAGGCCGGTGCCGTAGAACTGCTCGTCGGCGCCGCGCGCGAGGTACTGGGTGGTCTGCTGGTTGGTCCAGCTGGTCGGCTGGGACTCGGCCCAGACCAGGGTGGTGTCGTCCGCCCGGTACAGCGCGAAGGTCAGCGGCGACTTGTTGATCCGCAGGCTGATCGCGGAGGTGCCGATCCGCCAGTAGGCGCCGGCGTCGGTGAGGGTGGCCCCGACGGTGCCGAACGAGGTCCTGACCGCGAGGTCCGCGCCGGCCGGGTCGTTGGTGAAGGTGCCGTCCGGCGAGAGCCAGATCCGGAAGATGTCGGCGCGGGCCACGGTGATCCGGGCGGTGGGCTTGCCGGTGGTGGTGACGGTGAAGGTGTCGCCGGAGCGGGTGACGCCGGTGACGTTGCCGGCCGTGGTGGCGCCGGCGCCCGGCGCCGGGCCGAGGACGGCGAACAGGCTCGCCATCAGCAGGACGGCCAGGCCCAGGGCGGTGCGGCGGGTGCCGGGACTGCCGGGTCGGGGCAGGACGGATCGCATGCGGGGTTCCTCCTCGGAGGGCTGCGGATTCCGGACGGTCGATTTGACCGGTACACATCGCACCAGCGCCTCATCCTGCCGTCAAGTGCTCGATCAGGCACTGTTTCAAGCAGTTTTGCGCACAGCCAGCAAGAATTGCGCACCCGGGGGCGGCGTCCCTGCTCCCCGACGGGGCGTCACCGGGGCGGGGGTGCGCCCCGTCGGCGGGGCGCCGGGTGCGCCGGGGTGTTCCGACGGGCACGATCCCCGTCGGCCTGGCTTCCTTGAAGACGGGGCCCGACAGCGAGCACCCTGACGACCGGATGCCACAGCCGTGGCGGCCGCTCCCCGACTCCGGAAGGCGACTACCGTGAACTCCTCCGACCAGCCCGGGCCGATGGACCCCTCCCCCGCCGGGATCGAGCCGAGCGTCGGCGCCGCGCCGGGCAAGCCCCCGGGCTTCAAGCCCTACCGCCATCCCGCGGCCGGCTGGGGTGCGGCCAAGAGCGTCACGAAGTTCCTGGTCCGCGAGGGCGAGTACCTGGACGGCCCGCGCGCGATCATGAAGATGAACCACGAGGACGGCGGCTTCGACTGCCCGGGCTGCGCCTGGCCCGACGACGTCAAGGGCCTCAAGCTCGACCTGTGCGAGAACGGCATCAAGCACGTCACCTGGGAGATGACCCGCAAGCGGGTGGACCGGGCGTTCTTCGCCGCGCACACCGTCACGGAACTGGCCGGGTGGAGCGACTTCGCGCTGGAGGACCAGGGCCGGCTCACCGAGCCGATGGTGTACGACCCGGCGACCGACCACTACCGGCCGATCTCCTGGCAGGACGCCTTCGAGCTGGTCGGCCGGACGCTGCGGGGGCTGTCCGACCCGAACCGGGCCGCGTTCTACACCTCGGGCCGGCTGGGCAACGAGGCCACCTTCCTCTACCAGTTGATGGCCCGTGAGCTGGGCACCAACAACCTCCCCGACTGCTCCAACATGTGCCACGAGGCCAGCGGCCGGGCCATGCAGGCCGCGCTGGGCACCGGAAAGGGCACGGTGGACCTGAAGGACTGGGAGAGCGCCGACGCGCTGTTCATCCTCGGCGTCAACGCGGCCTCCAACGCGCCCCGGATGCTCACCGCGCTCGCCGGGGCCCACAAGCGCGGTGCGCGGATCGTGCACGTCAACCCGCTGGTCGAGGCCGCCGCCCGGCGCACGATCATCCCGCACGACTTCGTCGACATGGCGCTGAACAAGGCGACCGCGACCAGCAGCCTGAACGTCCAGCCGCGCATCGGCGGCGACATGGCCCTGCTGCGCGGCATGGCCAAGGCCCTGCTGGAGAGCGCCCGCACCGACCCGAAGGCGCTGGACACCCTGTTCGTCGAACGGCACACCAGCGGCTTCGAGGAGTACCGGGCGGTGTGCGAGCGGACGTCCTGGGAGGAGATCGAGCACCAGAGCGGCGTGCCGCGCGCGCAGATCCTCCGGGCCGCCCAGGTGTACCGGGAGGCGGACCGCAGCATCGTCAGCTGGTGCCTGGGCGTCACCCAGCACGAGCACGGGGTGGACACCGTCCGCGAGATCGTCAACCTGCTGCTGCTGCGCGGCAACCTGGGCCGGGAGGGCGCCGGGCCGTCGCCGGTGCGCGGGCACTCCAACGTCCAGGGCAACCGGACCTGCGGGATCGACCACCGGCCGACCGAGGCGTTCCTGGACCGGCTCGGCGCGGTCTGCGGGATCGACCCGCCGACCGCGCACGGCCTGGACACCGTCGCCACCATCGAGGCGATGAACCGCGGCGACGTCGAGGTGTTCGTCGGCATGGGCGGCAACTTCGCCCTCGCCGCCCCCGACACCGCCTACACCTACGCGGGCCTGCGCAACTGCGAGCTGACGGTGCACGTGTCGACCAAGCTGAACCGCAGTCACCTGGTGCACGGGCGGCAGGCGCTGATCCTGCCCTGCCTGGGGCGCACCGAGAAGGACCACCAGCGCGGCGGCGAGCAGCAGACCTCGGTCGAGGACTCGATGAGCATGGTGCACCTCTCCAAGGGCATGAAGCGCCCGGCCTCCCCGCACCTGCTCTCCGAGCCCGCCGTCATCGCGGGCCTGGCCCGCGCGGCGCTGCCGGACAGCGCCACGCCGTGGCAGTGGTACGTCGAGGACTACGACCGGATCCGCGACACCATGGCCGAGGTCCTCGACGGCTTCGAGGACTTCAACCGCCGGGTGCGGCTGCCGCTGGGCTTCCGGATCAGGCAGCCCGCCCGCGAGCTGGTGTTCCTGACGCCGTCGGGGAAGGCCGAGTTCTCGGCGGCGCCGCTGCCGGACGTCGTCCCCGCCCCCGGCACCCTGGCGCTGGGCACGATGCGCTCGCACGACCAGTGGAACACCACCATCTACTCGGACGACGACCGCTACCGGGGCGTCACCAACCTGCGCACCCTGGTCTTCATGAACCGCCAGGACATGCGCGAGCGCCGCCTCGGCGAGTTCGACCCGGTGGACATCACCGCCACCGCCCGGGACGGCTCGACCCGCTCGCTGCACGGCTACCTGGCCGTCCCGTACGACATCCCGCGCGGCTGTGCGGCCGGCTACATGCCGGAGATGAACGTGCTGTGCGCGATCGGCGACTACTCCACCCAGAGCGATCAGCCGATCATGAAGCACCTCAAGGTGACGGTGGTGCCCGCCGCGGACCGCCGGGAGGAGTCCGCCCCGGCCGGGTGACCGGGGGCCGCGGGCACCGCTCCGCTCAGGGCCGCTCCGCTCAGGGCCGGTCCGGCCTGCCGGGGCGGTGCCCGCTGCCGTGCAGCCGACCCAGCAGCAGGTAGGCGCGCTCCTCCGCGGCGGCCAGCTCCGCCGGGTCGACGCCGGTCTCCCACAGCTCGCCGGCCGCCGCGTCGTCCGCCTCCCGCAACTCGACCACGGCCTGCGCCAGTTCGGTCCGGACGTCGGGCCGGGCCTCGGCGCCGTCGTCCGGGGCCGGCCCGAACCGGTCGGCGGCCAGGGCGCGTTCGGCCCGGCCGGCCGCCGCGGTGCAGGCCGCGAGCGCCCGCTCGACCCGGACGGCGGCCCGGTCGTGCACCACCAGGAGCGCGCACAGCAGGCCGACGGCGATGCCGAGCACGCTGCCCAGCGCCCGGTCCAGCACCAGGTCCTCGGCCGAGGCGGGCGACGCCAGGTCGCTCATCAGCAGGGCCAGCGGCGTGACGAACAGGACGCCCAGCGCGTAGTTGCGCACCACGGCGTACTCCAGCAGGAACTCCAGCAGCACGATCACCGCCACCAGCAGCCCGGGTCCGGGCCCGGCGGCCAGCACGGCGACCGCGACCGCCAGCCCGGCGAGGGTGCCCAGGGTGCGCTGCACCGCCCGGTGAGTGGTGGTGCGGAGGCTGACCGAGTGCAGGACGGCCGCGGCCGTCAGGGCCGCCCAGTAGCCGTGCCCGAGGCCCAGCAGCAGGGCCAGCCCGCCCGCGACGCCGGTGCCGAGCGCCATCCGCAGCGCGGGCACGGCATGGACCGCCGCCCGGTGCCGCCGACTGCCGGGGCCCGCCAGCAGTTCGGCCGTGCGGCGGCCGACAGGCCCGGGCCGCGACGGGGATCCGCCCCCGTCCCGGCCGGACCCGTCCGGGGGCCTGCCGGCCGGCGCCGCCAGATCGGCCAGCAGCACCGTGGAACGGAGGCTCCCGTCGGCCAGCAGGCGGGCCTGGGCGCGCAGCCGCACCGGGAGGTCGGCCGAGACCGCCGGGGTTGCCGAACCCACCGGAGCCGCCCGGCCGGCCGAGCCGGCCGGGACTGCGGGGTGACCCGAATTCGCCGGGGCCCCTGGAGGTGGCGAGGTTGCCGGGGTTGCCGGATGCGCCTGGGCTGCCGAATCCGTCGTGGTCGCGCGGGCGGCCGGGTCGGCCGGAGCTGATGGGTCGTCCGGATCCGCCGAAGCGGCCGGGGCTGCATGGTCGGCTGGGCCGACCGGGGCTGCGCGGTCTGCCGGATTCGCCAGAACTGGCGGGGTTGCCGGATGCGCCGGGGCTGCCGGGTTCTCGGGGTGGTTGCCCGCCGAGCGGACCAGCAGTGACCAGCACAGGTCGGTCAGTTGTAGGCAGGGGCCGCCGCGCCCGCCTTGGTCGGACCTGGTCGGTGGGTGGGTCTCCAGCGTGCCGTAGGCCCGTAGTACGGCGCCGGTGGCCCGGTGCCGGGCCCGGGAGCGGGCCGGGCCGGGGGCGCGTTCCAGCAGGTCGGCGACCGCGCGGAGGGCGGCCGCGGCGGCCAGGCGCTGCGGCCGGTCGGGGTGCCAGAGCCGGCCGGACACCGACAGTGCCCACGCCACGGCGGCGCCGAGCGCGGCGGCTGCGGTCTGCGCCGCGGCCTCCGGGCCGGTGGGGGCCCCGTTCGCCGCGACCGCGAAGGAGAACAGCAGCAGGACGGCGCCCAGCCCGCTGAGCCGGGCGGCGTCGCAGCCGAACTTGGCCGCCCCGGCGACCAGGGCCGTGGCGGCCACCACGGCGGCCGCGCCGCCCCGGCCGCCGTCCGGCCCCACCCGGGCGGCGAGCAGCGACCCGGCGCCGACCGCGGCCGTCATCGCCAGCGCCACCAGGGCCAGCACCCGAGCCCGGCGCCGGTAGGGCAGGCCGCGCCCGAACGTCGTGGTGAACGAGCCGAGCATCGCGTACACCGACAGCCGGGGGTGGCCGGCCAGCACCAGCGGCACCGCGGGCAGCGCCATCGCCAGCGCGGCCCGCACCGCGAACAGCAGCGCGCCGTCCGCGCCGCTCAACGCCAGAGCGCCCCGCGGCGACAGGACCCTCGCCGCACCCACCACCGACGAAGGACGTGATCCGCGCACATCCCGCTGTATATCAGGTGATCCGCGCAGGTAGGGGCCGGTGCGCGGCCGCTGCGGCGGCGGACGGCGGCGGGGGCCGTTCGTAGGATGGGGGCGGCTCCTCCGGGAGGGGGACGGACCGGAAGGGTGGAGGTCGGACCGCGTGGTGGTGCAACTGCTCGGGCGGGAACGGGAGTCGGCGGTGCTGGACGGCCTGCTGCGGGACGTCCGGGACGGGCGCAGTGGGGTGCTGGTGCTGCGGGGCGAGGCCGGGGCCGGCAAGTCGGCGCTGCTGGACGAGCTGGCGGGCCGGGCGGGTCGGCTCCGGGTGGTGCGGGCGGCCGGGGTGGAGGCCGAGTCCGAGTTCGCGTACTCGGCGCTGCAACGCCTGTGCGCGCCGCTGTTGGACGGGCCTGACGGTCCTGATGGGCCGGGCGGGCTGGGCGGGCTGGGCGGGCTGCCGCCGGTGCAGCGGGAGGCGCTGCGGGTGGCGTTCGGCCTGAGCGCGGGGGCGGCGCCCGAGATGCTGCTGGTCGGGATGGCGGTGCTCGGCCTGTTCGCCGAGGCGGCCGCCGCGGGGCCGCTGGTGTGCCTGGTGGACGACGCCCAGTGGTTGGACCTGATGTCGCAGCGGATCCTGGCGTTCGTCGGCCGCCGGTTGGACCGCGAGTCGGTGCTGCTGGTGTTCGCCGAGCGGACGGTGGACGGGGCGGGCGACGGGGGTTTCGCCGGGCTGCCGGAGCTGCCGCTGCCCGGGCTGGGCGACGCCGAGGCGAGGGCGCTGCTGGAGCGGGCGCTGCCGGGGCCGGTGGACGCCCGGGTGCGGGACCGGATCGTCGGCGAGGCGGGCGGGAACCCGCTGGCGCTGCTGGAGTTGCCCCGGGGCCTGTCGCCCGCGGAGCTGGCGTTCGGGCTCGGCGGGCCGGGGTCCGGTCCGCCGCCCGCCCGGGTGGAGGAGGGGTTCCGCCGCCGGGTCGAGGCGCTGCCGGCCGACAGCCGGGCGCTGCTGCTGGTCGCGGCGCTCGAACCGGTCGGCGACGGGCCGCTGCTGTGGCACGCGCTGCGGCTGCTGGGCGTCGGTCCGGAGGCGGCGGCGCCGGCCGAGGCGGCCGGGCTGATCGTGCTGGGCGCCCCGGTGCGGTTCCGGCACCCGCTGGTGCGCTCGGCGGTGTGGCGGGCCGCGGCTCCGGACGCCCTGCGGGCCGCCCACCGCGCGCTGGCCGGGGCCACCGACGGCGGGCGCGACCCCGACCGGCTGGCCTGGCACCTGGCGCACGCCGCGGCCGGGCCGGACGAGCGGGTCGCCGTCGCGCTGGAGGACTCCGCCGACCGGGCGCTGGCCCGCGGCGGCCGGGCGGCCGCGGCCGGTTTCCTGGAGCGGGCCGCCGCGCTCAGCCCCGAGCCGAAGGGGCAGGCCCGGCGGGCGCTGGCGGCCGCGGCGGCCCACCTGTCGGCCGGGTCGACGGCCCGGGTGCCCGATCTGCTGGCCGCCGCCGAGCTGGGGCCGCTGGACCTGCTGCAGCAGGCGCACGTCCACCGGCTGCGGGCCCGGGCCGCGGCGCTGACCGGCAGGGGGTCGGCGGCGGTGCGGCCGCTGCTGGACGCGGTGCGGCGGCTCGACGGGCTGGACCCGGCCGCCGCCCGGGAGACCTGCCTGACCGCGTTCGGCACCGCGGTCCGGGCCGGCCGGTCCGACCCGGGGGCGCTGCGGCTGGTCGCCGCGGCCGCCGACGCGCTGCCGTCCGGCGACGAGCCGGCCGGGGTGCTGCTGCGGGCGCTGGCCGGGTGGAGCACGGACGGGCCGGCCGCCGCGCAGCCGCTGCTGGCGCGGGCGCTGGCCGCCCGCCCGGAGGTCGAGGACCCGGCGCTGCTGGGGGCGGTGGTGGACGCCGCCGCCGAACTGGGCGACCTCGGGGCCTGGTTGGACGTCACCGACCGGGCGGTGCGCTCGGCCCGGGCGACGGGCGCGCTGTCGACCCTGGCGGCGGCGCTGCCGCACCGGGCGGCCGCGCTGGGCTTCGCGGGGCGTTTCGCCGAGGGGCGGGCGCTGCTGGCCGGTGCGGCGGCCGTCGGGGGCGGGGCGGACGGGGCCGGTGACGCGGACCGGGCGGCGGTGTCCGTGCTGCTCGACGCGTACCAGGGGCGGGAGCGGCCGGTCCTGGCGGCGGCCGAGCGGTTCTCGGCGGCGGCGTCGGCCGGGGAGCGCGGGCCGGGCGGGCCGGGGCGGCTCGTGGCGGTGGCGGCGCTGGCGCGGGCGGTGCTGCACAACGGGCAGGGTGCCTACGCGGCGGCGTTGGAGGCGGCGGTGGAGGGGGCCGCGTACCGGGATCTCGGCGTGTACCACTGGACGTGCGGCGAGTTGGTCGAGGCGGCGGTCCGGGCGGGGCGGCCGGAGTCGGCGGCGGGGGCGCGGGAGGAGCTGGCCGGTTGGGCCCGGGCGGGCACGCCCTGGGCGCTGGGGGCGGGGGCGCTGGCGGAGGCGCTGGCCGGGGAGCCGGAGCGGGCCGAGGAGCGTTACCGCGAGGCGGTCGACCGGTTCGCCCGGGGCGGGTTGGGCGGGTTCGAGGCCCGGGCCCGGCTGCTGTTCGGCGAGTGGTTGCGCCGGCAGAACCGGCGGGCCCGGGCGCGCGAGGAGTTGCGCGCCGCGCACGGGGCGGCCGTGGCGACGGGGATGGCGGCGTTCGCGGAGCGGGCTCGGCGGGAGCTGCTGGCCACCGGCGAGACGGTGCGCCGGCCGGAGGCGGGCGAGTCCGTGCTGACGCCGCAGGAGGCCCGGATCGCCCGGCTCGCGGCCGACGGGCAGCCGAACGCGGAGATCGGTGCGCAGCTGTTCCTCAGCCCGCGCACCGTGGAGTGGCACCTGCGCAAGGTGTTCACCAAGCTGGGCGTCGCCTCCCGCCGCGAGCTCGGCGGCGCCCTCTCCGGCGGGTGACGGGCGGCGGGCTCAGAGGCCGAGGTCCGCGGCCAGGCAGGAGAAGCGGGCCGCCCTGCTGTCGGGGTCGTCGGCGGGGGCGGTCCGATGGGGTGGCGGGACCGGGCGCTCCCCGACCAGGTCGGCGGGGGCGGGCCGTTCGGGGAGGGCGCCGAACCGGACGCGCCGGGCGGCGGCGGCCTGCGCGTCGGCGTCCGGGCCGCTCCCCGTCCCGACGTTCACCGTCCTGGTGCCCCGCATCCCCCCGTTCCCCGTCCCGCCGTTCCCCGTCCCGCCGCTCACTGTCCCGCCGCCAGGCGTTCGGCGTCCAGCACGGCCCGGGCGAAGGCGGCCGGGGCCTCCTGCGGGGCGTTGTGGCCGGTGCCGGTGAGGACGCGGTGCTCGTAGGGGCCGGTGAAGAACTTCCGGTAGGCGGCGCCGTCGGTGGCGGGCAGGAACGGGTCGAGGGCCGGGTCGAGGGTGATGGTCGGCACGGTGACCGGCGGGCGGGCGGCGAGGAGTTGCTCGTAGCGGTCGTAGCGGCGTTCGCCGTCGGCCAGGCCCAGCCGCCAGCGGTAGTTGTGGACCACGATGGCGGCGTAGTCGGGGTTCTCGAAGGCGGCGGCGGTGCGTTCGAAGGTGGCGTCGTCGAAGTCCCAGGTGGGGGACGCCTCCTCCCAGACCAGCCGGGCCAGGTCGTGCCGGTTCTGCCGGGTCTCCATGGCGGTCCGGCCGCGGTCGGTGGCGAAGTAGTACTGGTACCACCAGGTGCGTTCGGCCTTCGGGGGCAGCGGGTCGCGCTGGGAGGGGACGTTGGTGACCAGGTAGCCGCTCACCGGCACCAGGGCCCTGACCCGTTCCGGCCGGAGCGCCGCGACGACGGTGGCGGTCCGTGAGCCCCAGTCGAAGCCGGCCAGCGTGGCCCGGTGGATTCCCAGGGCGTCCATCAGGGCGATGACGTCGAGCGCGACCGCGGACTGCTGGGCGTTGCGGGGCGTGGTCGGGGAGAGGAAGGCGGTGCTGCCGTGGCCGCGCAGGTACGGCACGATCACCCGGTGGCCGGCGTCCGCGAGCAGCGGTGCCACGTCGGCGAAGCTGTGGATGTCGTACGGCCAGCCGTGCAGGCAGATCACCGTCGGCCCGTGCGCCGGGCCGGTCTCCGCGTAGCCGATGTCGAGCACGCCGGCCCGGACCTGCCGCAGGTCGGTGAACCCGGTGCGGGTGCCGGGGGCGGTGTCCGGGGCCGCCTGGACGGACAGGGTGGCCGGGGTGGCGGCGGTGCGGGCGGCCGCCGGCGGGGCGAGGGCCGGGAGGGTGCCGAGGCCGAGGCCGACCGCGGTGGTGAAGGTGCGCCTGCTGATCATGTCCGGTCCTTTCCGGGGGCGCGTGGCGCCCCGTGGCGGTTGGCGGGAGGGGAGGTGACGGGGGGTCAGTCGGCGAGGCCGGCCGCGCGGGCCAGGTGGGCGGCGTACCAGGCGGGCCAGTCCGGGTCGGGGTGGCCGAGTTCGGCCTCGTACCGGCCGTGGGCGGCCGCGGTGTCGCGCAGGGCCGCTTCGAGGGCGGCGGCGGAGCGGTACACCGCCCGGTCGGTCCGGCCGGGGAGGCGTTCGGTGACCTCCTGGAGGACGAAGGTGTTGCCGTCGGGGTCGGCGAAGGACGCGAACGAGCCGTACGACCGCCGGGCCGGGTGCGGGCCGGCGAGCCGTTCGGCGGTGCCGGCGTGGTGGAAGACGCCGCCGGCGTCGTGGAAGACCTCGCCGACCTCGACCCCGGCGGCGGCGAGTTCGGCGCGGGCCGCGACGACGTCGTCCACGATCAGGTGCACGCCGTGCTCGGAGCCCGGCGCCGCGGCGGTGACGCCGCTGCCGACGATCAGCGACGCGGCCGAGCCGGGCGGGGTCAGGTGCACCACCCGGAAGCCGTCGGGGCCGCTGTGGTCGACGTCCGCGCGGAACCCGATCCGGGTCCAGAAGTCCTTGGCCCGGTCCACGTCCGACACCGGGACCACCACGACCTCGATCTTGAACTCCACCATCGTCGGCTCCTCCGCTGCGCTCCGGGACGCCGGTCGGCGTCGCACCGACCACGATCCCGGGTCCGCCGCCCGGCCGAGCCGGTGGCGGACCCTGGTCCCCCGGGACCAGGGACGCGGGCCGGGGGCCAGGGGCGCGGGCCGGGGGTGCGGGCCCGGGCCCGGGCCCGGGCACGGGTCGTCCCGGGCCAGGGTCCGCCACCGGCTCGGCGGGGTGCGGTCGCCGGGGAGGCTGGGGCCCGTTCGACCGACCGATCCGAGCAGCGCAGGAGCGACCCATGGCAACCATCCACTTCACCGAGCGGACGTCGGCCACCCCGGAGCAGTTCGTGGCGTGCCTGACCGATTTCGGCCCGGGCCGCCGGGAGTTGTTCCCGAACAGCGCCGACGAGTCGCTGCGGGTCCACGCGGAGGGCCCCGGCCGCGCCGACGTCACCGAGGGTTCGGGCGGCGTCTGGGAGCGGCTGCACTACGACTGGTCCGACCCGCACCGGGTGGTGATGACCACGGTCGACTCCAACGTCTGGGGCGGCGCCTCGGGGCACACCTACACCTTCACGCCGCTGCCCGACGGGACGACCCGGCTGGACGTCGTGGTGGTCCGCGAGGGCAAGAACCTCAAGGGCCGGGTCACCGGCCTGCTGCTGGGCGGCGTCGGCAAGGGCCTGCTGGGGGGCGCGCTGCGGAAGACCGTCGCGGCGGTGGAGGCCCGCCACGGGCTGGCCCGCCCGTGACCCGGCCGCGGGGCAACGCGCCCGGGCCCCGGGACCGGACGGTGTGTCCGGCCCCGGGGCCCGGGCGGGTCGCTGCGGGGTGGCTGCGGGGTGGGGCGGGGCGGGGCGGGGTCAGGAGATGGAGAAGACCGACGCCCAGTTCTGGCCGGCCGAGGCGGCCGAGGCGGTGTTGGCGGTGACGGCCTGGCCCGCGGTCGCGTTGCCGTCCAGGGCGAAGCCGGTGGCCGGGTTGGTGAGGGTGTAGGTGCCGGAGGAGTTCTGGGTCACCTGCCACTTCTGGTTGGCGGCGCCGAGGTTGACGGCGGTGAGGGAGATCTGGCCGCCCGCGGTGGTGGGGGCGGTGAGGTAGAGCGGGATCAGGCAGCTGTCGTAGATCCGGACGGTGCCGTCGCCGTTGGCGGTGAACTTCCAGCGCTGCGAGGCCCGGGTGGTGTCCAGGGCGGCGAACTCGGCCACCGAGGGGATGCTGCCGCTGCAGGTGCCGCCGCGCTGGAGGGCGACGCCGCCGCCGTTGCTGAGGGCGTGGTAGGCGTTGTCGCCGACCACGGTGGGGCCGTAGTTGATGGCGTTGGTGTCCAGGGCGGTCAGTGCGGTGCCGGTGGTGGACAGCGGCGGGACGGCGGTCGGGCGGACGTTCTTGAACCAGTCGGCGAAGGTGGCGGGCGTGTGGGAGGCGAGAGTGGCGACGGTGCGGTCCCAGCTGCCGTCGACCTGGTTCCAGAGCCGGAGCAGCGCGCCGTCCACGTTGCCCTGCACCTGGTCACCGGTCTGCCAGCCCGCGGCGGGGGTGAACGGGTAGGAGGAGCCGTCCGACCACACGTAGCGCTGGTCGCCGAGCAGGTAGGCGGCCGCGGAGTCGGCGAAGCCCTCGGTCCAGGCGCAGGTGGCGGAGGAGACCGCCTGGATGTAGTGCGGGCTGCAGTTGGTGACGGTCGGGAAGGTGCTGTTGTACAGCCGGTTCTGGAAGAAGTGGCCCGATTCGTGGAGCACGGTGTGCTCGGAGTCCGGGTCGGCGTCGGCCAGGTGCACGGTGTTGGACAGGTCGTACCAGGGGCCGTCGGTGGAGCCGGACTGCCAACGGACGGTGAGGGTGGTGCAGGTCGCGGCGTTGGCCTCGGCGGCGGTCCAGCACGGGGTGGTGGAGTTGGCCCGGTGCGACCAGAGCAGGTTGACGGTGTCGAAGGCGTGCCAGGCGCGGGCGGCGGTGGCGGGTTTGACGGTGCCGAGGGCGAGGCTGGTGGATATGTTGCTCTGGGTGGGCGTGTCGTAGGTGTAGACCGTGCCGGTGGCGTCGGCGACCCGCCAGACCTGGTTGCTGCGGGTGGCGAAGCGCACGAACAGGTGGTCCATCGCGGTGGTGCCGACCGGGGTGTAGCAGAGGTTGAACGAGCCGTCCGCCGCGCCGGTGAGCTGGGTGTCGGTGTTGAGCTTGTGGTCGGTGTCGGTCGACTTCTCCCGGCCCCAGAGTTCGACCGAGGCGTTGCGGGCGGCCCGGGTCAGGGTCGGCTTGGTGGTGCCCGCCTCGGCGGACTGGTAGTCGAACTGGAGGTTCCCGCTCAGGCAGATCGGCTGGGCGGCGGAGGCGACGCCCGCGGAGAGCGGGACGAGCGCGCCCGCGGCGAGCGCCGCCGGCACCAGCAGGCGGAGCAGGGTGGTGGACCGGTGTGACATGGACGTCCTTCCGGGAGGTGCCCGGGCCCGCCGGTCGGCGGACCTGGCGCAGGACGGCCGGGCGGGCCCCGGCCGGGCCCCGGCGCACCGGTTTCTGACGGTCCGTCAGGGGCGTGAGCCATCGTCCGTTCGGCGCGCGGCGCCCGCCAGGGGCGCACGGAATCACCACCGCCGCTTGTGGGGTTCCGGTGTGTGCCCCGCGCGTCGGCGACGGCCGTGCGCCCCCGGCGGACGCCCCGGGGCACCCCCGGCGACCGGCCGCCGGGGCGGGCTGCGCCACTCGTCGGAGCGCAGTGGGGCGCAGCGGGCGCAGCCCGTGGCGCGGCGGGCACGGGCGGTGGCGCAGCCTGCGGACGGCCGGTGGCGCGGCGCGCGGGCAGCCGGTCGGCCGATCTGCCGGCGGCCGGTCAGCCGATCCGCTGGCGGGGGCGGTCGGCGTCGGAGCGGCGGGCGGAGCGGCGGGCGGGGCGGGGGGCCGGTGCGGTGGTGCGGGCGGGGCCGTCGGGCACGGTGAAGGCGAAGAGCGCGGCGACGAGGGCGACGGCGGCCAGGACGTAGTAGCTGAGCTGGTAGGCGGCCAGCGGCGGGTGGACCCGCTCCTGGCCGGTCGCGCCGAACACCAGCACCGAGGTGACGACGGCGGGGGCGAGGGCGCTGCCGGTCTGCCGGACCACGGTGTTGAGGGTGGCGGCGTGGGCGACGTCCGGGCGGGCGACGGTGCTGAACGAGGCGATGGTGGTCGGGATGAAGACCCCGCCCATGGCCAGGCCGAGCAGGAACATGTAGCAGCGGAAGGTCCACAGGCCGGTGTCGGGGCCGGCGGTGGCGAACAGCACCATCACGGCGGCGACGCCCAGCAGGCCGGTGCCGATGATCAGACGCGGTCCGACCCGGTGGTAGACCGCGCCGACCAGCTGCATCGTCACCAGGACGCCGAACGCCTCGGTGAAGGTGGTGCTGCCGCTCTCCAGCGCGCTGCCGCCGCGGGCCTCCTGGATGAAGATCGGGCCGAGGAACATCGCGCCCATCATCGGGACGTAGCCGACCAGGCTGATCAGGTTGGTGTCGCGGAACAGCCGGTCGCGGAACAGGCGCAGGCGCAGGATCGGTTCGGGCGTGCGGAGTTGGTGCCGGACGGCGACCGCGAGCAGCACGGCGCCGGCGGTCAGGGCGCCGAGCACCGGCGGCCCCGTCCAGCCGAGGTCCGGGCCCGCGCAGACGCCGTACATCAGGGCGGCGGTGCCCGCGCCGCACAGCAGCAGGCCGGGCAGGTCGAGGCGGCCGGCGGCGTGGTCGCGGTGCTCGGCCAGGAAGAGCGCGCCGAACAGCACCGCCGCCGCGCCGAAGGGCACGTTGACGTAGAACACCCAGCGCCAGGACAGGCCGGTGACCAGCAGGCCGCCGAGCAGCGGGGCGATCGCGGGGGCGATCTGCTGCGGGATGACCATCAGCCGGGACAGCCGGACCTGTTCGGCCTGGCTGAAGGTGCGGAAGAGCAGGGCCTGCGAGGTCGGCATGAGCAGGCCGGCGGCCAGGCCCTGCAGGGCGCGGGCGCCGACCAGGGCGGTCAGGTCCGGGGCGGCGCCGCACAGGCCGCTGGCGGCGGTGAAGGCGGACAGGGACAGCAGCATCAGGCGGCGGCCGCCGTAGCGTTCCACCAGCCAGGCGGAGGCGGGGATCATCATGCCCAGGCAGACCGGGTAGACCACGACGACGCCGGTGAGGGCGGCCGGGGTCAGGTCGAACTGCCGGGCGATGCTGGGGAGGGCGACGGTGGTGATCGCACCGTCGACGATGCAGATGAAGGTGGTCAGGACAGCCATGATGGGCACGACACGGCGCTGGCCCAGGCGGGTGCTCATAGAAGCTGAGCATACTCAGTATGAGTATGCTCAGAAAGTCTGTTTCGGCCCGGCGCGGACGACCGGATCCCACCCGGGATCCCGCAACAGGATGGGGAAGGCACGGCATGGCAGAGGAAGCGGCGCCGCGGCAACGGTTCGGCAGCAGCGACGTCCTGATCGACGAACTCTTCGACACCACCCACCGGGTGCGCACCTTCGTGGACGGCCGGCTGCGCGAGCACGGCGCCTCGGTCGCCCGGCTGCGCACCCTGCGTGTCCTCGCCCTCGCGGACGGCCCGCTGCGGATGCGCGACCTCGCCGAGCACGTGGGCAACGCCCCCCGCACCACCACCACGATCGTCGACAGCCTCGAACGCGACGGCCTGCTCGCACGCGTCCGGCACCCCACCGACCGGCGCGCCTTCCTGCTGACCCTCACCCCGGAGGGCGAGCGGCGCCACCGCGAGGCCGAGGAGCTCGACCGGGCCGCGCTCGCCGTCGCGACCGGCGCGCTCGGCGGCGCCGAGCGCGAGCAGCTGCGCGTGCTGCTCGGGCGGATCCGGAGCGCGGTCGCCGACGGCAGCGGCGGCAGCGGCAGCGGCGGCGGCGGCAGCAGCGACGGCGGTGATGACACCGACGGGTGAAAGTCCGCCCGCCGGGGTCAGGTTGACGGCCCTTCGCGCCGAAAGGGTTCGTGAACAGAAGGAGGGGGTCGTCGTGCGCTACGTCCTGCTGGGCCTCGTGCTGGCCTGCCCGGTGACGGCACTGGCCGTCTTCCTCGCGGCGGCCCGGGCGGGCTCCCGCAGCGAGCAGGAGGGGGAGGACGGCCCCGGCTGAGCCGACGTCGTCGGGGCGGGGCGGGCGGGGCGGGGCGGGCGGTAGCGTTCCGGCCGGTGCCGGGCCTCAGCGGCCCGCGTCGAGCACCGCTTCCGCGACGGCGGTGCGGGCGTACAGGACGCTGCGGCCGGTGCGGTGGGCGGTGACGAAGCCCGCGTCGCGCAGGGCGGTGAGGTTCTGCGAGACGTGGGCCGGGGACAGGCCGGTGCGGTGGGCGAGTTCGGTGGTGGTGGCGGGGGTGTCGAGTTCGGCCAGCAGCAGGGCGCGGGCGCGGCCCAGGACGGCGGCGGTGGCGGCGGCGGTGCGGCCGCGCGGCTGCCACAGGTCGCCGACGGCGCGGGCCCGGTAGGCGAGTTGGGGCGGGTCCGGCGGGGAGATCCGGGTGGACAGGCCGGGACCCTTGAAGGCGGTGGGGACCAGCAGCAGCCCGGTGCCCGGGGTGTGGCCGGCCAGGGTCCGGGCCCGGCGGGCCAGGTGCAGCGTGCGGCCGTCCCAACTGATCTGGGGGTGCAGGGTGTTGAGGGTGCGGCCGGTGCCGTGCCGGGCGAGCTGCCGGGTGCGGTGGAAGACGTCGGCGTCCAGCAGGGCGCGGATGCGCGGCCAGTACGGGGCGAGGGCCGATTCCCAGTAGGCGCGGATCTCCTGGGCGAGGCGGGGCAGCGCGGCGGGCGGGTCGGCGTGCAGGGCGCGGGCCCGGGGGCCGGGCGGGCCCTGGTGGTGGCGGAGGTGGTCGAGGTCGGCGCGGACCCGGTCGGCGGGGGCGGCGGTGAGCGCGGCGAGTTCCTGCTCCAGGGTCGGGGCCGGGGTGGCGGGGGCGGGGGTGAGGAAGTCGGGGGCGTACGACCCGGCGGGCGGGATCAGTTCGGCGAGCCAGCCGCGGTCGAGTCCGGCGGCGGCCGTGCGGGGACGCACCTGGTCGAGCCAGCGCCGGTGGACCCGGTCCGCGGTGCCCGCACGCAGCAGCCGGAAGCTGCTGACGACCTGCCACATCGGCGAGACGGCGAACCGGATCCGGGCCAGGTCGCCCGCCGGGAGGGCCAGTTCGGCCATCGCGGCCCCCGTTCCTCGAGGATTCGGGCATCCCCGAATCGGTGGCCGCCACTGTAGCGGCCCGCCGATCATTCCCGGCATGACCTCGCAGACCATCACCGCCGCGGCGGCGGGCAGTTGGACCCTGGGCGACCTGACGGTGCGCCGGATCGGCTTCGGCGCGATGCGCCTGGCCCAGACCGGCCCGGCACCAGGCCCTGTCCGGTCGATCTTGTCGGATCGGCGCGCGTCGTTGGGCGCCCGGCTGGGAGTGCCGGCGGAACGCCCTCGTACTGGGTGTACTTGGGTGTTTCGCCGGTGCTTCCAGCCGGGATGCCCGGCGGCGCGCGCCCGGCAAGATCGGCCGGGCAGGGCCTGGTGTCCGGCGCCGTCCCGCGCGACCGGGCGCAGGCGCTCGGCGTGCTGCGCCGGGCCGTCGAGCTCGGCGTGAACCACATCGACACCGCCGCCTTCTACTTCTCGCCGCTGCACTCGGCCAACGAGCTGATCAACCGTGCGCTGGCGCCCTACCCCGAGGACCTGGTGATCGCCACCAAGGTCGGGCAGCCGCGCGACCCGTCGGGGGCGTGGCTGCCGCACGCCGGGCCGGACCGGTTGCGCGGGCTGGTGGAGGAGAACCTGCGCCAGCTCGGCCGCGACCACCTGGACCTGGTGAACCTCCGGGTCGTGGGCGCGGGCTCGGTCGCCGAGCGGTTCGGCGCGCTGGCCGAGCTGCGGACGGCCGGGCTGGTCCGGCACCTGGGCCTGTCCAACGTCCTGCCGCACCACCTGGACGAGGCGCAGGCCATCGCGCCCGTGGTGTGCGTGCAGAACATGTACGGCCTCGGGGTCCGGCCCGAGCAGGACGCGTTCGTCGGGCTCTGCCGGGCGCGGGGCGTCGCCTTCGTGCCGTTCTACGCGATCGCCGCCGACGGCCGGCAGCACGGGGCGGCCGGGCGCGGGGAGCACCCGGCGGTCCTCGAAGTGGCCCGTGCGCACGGGGTCTCCCCCGCGCAGGTCCGGATCGCCTGGACGCTGCACCGCGGCCCGCACGTGCTGGCCATCCCCGGCACCGGGGACCCCGCCCACCTCGCCGCCAACGTCGCGGCGGGTGCGCTGCGGCTGTCCGCGGCCGAGCTCGACCGGCTCGACGCGCTGCACCGCGCCGGGGCCGAAAGCACGGCCCGGGGGACGGGGAGCACGGCCCGGGGGACGGGGAGCACGGGCTGAGGGATCGCGGTGCGCCGCCCCGCGGCGCCGGTGTCGGGTC
>NZ_RJVJ01000002.1:1605000-1847292 GCF_003751605.1 Kitasatospora cineracea | reverse complement strand
GGACGTGGTGGAGCCGGTGACCCAACGGGGTAGTAGGTGAGCGATGGGGTGACGCAGGAAGGTAGTCCAGCCCGGCGGTGGTAGTCCCGGGGTAAGGGTGTAGGACGTTGCGTAGGCAAATCCGCGCAACACGTGTCTGAGACCTGATGCCGAGCCGATTGTGGTGAAGTGGATGATCCTATGCTGTCGAGAAAAGCCTCTAGCGAGTTTCATGGCGGCCCGTACCCCAAACCGACTCAGGTGGTCAGGTAGAGAATACCGAGGCGTTCGGGTGAACTGTGGTTAAGGAACTCGGCAAAATGCCCCCGTAACTTCGGGAGAAGGGGGGCCATTGCTGGTGACGGGACTTGCTCCCCGAGCTGGTGGTGGCCGCAGAGACCAGCGAGAAGCGACTGTTTACTAAAAACACAGGTCCGTGCGAAGCCGTAAGGCGATGTATACGGACTGACGCCTGCCCGGTGCTGGAACGTTAAGGGGACCGGTTAGTCCGATTTCGGTCGGGCGAAGCTGAGAACTTAAGCGCCAGTAAACGGCGGTGGTAACTATAACCATCCTAAGGTAGCGAAATTCCTTGTCGGGTAAGTTCCGACCTGCACGAATGGCGTAACGACTTCTCGACTGTCTCAACCACAGGCCCGGTGAAATTGCATTACGAGTAAAGATGCTCGTTTCGCGCAGCAGGACGGAAAGACCCCGGGACCTTTACTATAGCTTGATATTGGTGTTCGGTTCGGCTTGTGTAGGATAGGTGGGAGACTGTGAAGCAGCAACGCCAGTTGTTGTGGAGTCGCCGTTGAAATACCACTCTGGTCGTGCTGGATGTCTAACCTGGGTCCGTGATCCGGATCAGGGACAGTGTCTGGTGGGTAGTTTAACTGGGGCGGTTGCCTCCTAAAGGGTAACGGAGGCGCCCAAAGGTTCCCTCAGCCTGGTTGGCAATCAGGTGTTGAGTGTAAGTGCACAAGGGAGCTTGACTGTGAGACTGACGGGTCGAGCAGGTACGAAAGTAGGGACTAGTGATCCGGCGGTGGCTTGTGGAAGCGCCGTCGCTCAACGGATAAAAGGTACCCCGGGGATAACAGGCTGATCTTCCCCAAGAGTCCATATCGACGGGATGGTTTGGCACCTCGATGTCGGCTCGTCGCATCCTGGGGCTGGAGTAGGTCCCAAGGGTTGGGCTGTTCGCCCATTAAAGCGGTACGCGAGCTGGGTTTAGAACGTCGTGAGACAGTTCGGTCCCTATCCGCTGTGCGCGTAGGAGTGTTGAGAAGGGCTGTCCCTAGTACGAGAGGACCGGGACGGACGAACCTCTGGTGTGCCAGTTGTCCTGCCAAGGGCATGGCTGGTTGGCTACGTTCGGGAGGGATAACCGCTGAAAGCATCTAAGCGGGAAGCCTGCTTCGAGATGAGCACTCCCACCTCCTTGAGAGGGTAAGGCTCCCAGTAGACGACTGGGTTGATAGGCCGGATATGGAAGCCCTGTGAGGGGTGGAGTTGACCGGTACTAATAGGCCGAGGGCTTGTCCTCAGTTGCTCGCGTCCACTGTGTTGTTCTGAAACAACGACCCCCGCCGGAGGGATCCGGCCGGGCGGCGACAGTTTCATAGTGTTTCGGTGGTCATAGCGTGAGGGAAACGCCCGGTTACATTCCGAACCCGGAAGCTAAGCCTCACAGCGCCGATGGTACTGCAGGGGGGACCCTGTGGGAGAGTAGGACGCCGCCGAACAATCATTGTGGGAAAGCCCCCTGACGGGAAGTCAGGGGGCTTTCTCGCGTTCCCGGGAGTAAGTGCCACCAAGGGGGGTGGTGCTAGGTCCACCTTAAAGACGGGTGGCACGGCCAATGTGCCGGCCTGGGGGGCGAGGGAGACTGAGAGCGTTGTTGGGGACGGCGTTCGACTTCTCGGGGAGTGGGTTTTGGCGACGACAGCGTGGTTCGGTGGTGGGGCTGCTCGGTCTGCGGTGGGTGAGCGGGTGCGGGTGGCGGTGCGGGCCGGCGGGCAGGCCGTGGTGATGACGGCGGCGGCGGGAGCGGGGGTGGTGGGGCCGCTGTTGGCGACGGTGTGTGCGGCGTTCGTGGCGGTGCAGCTGTTCGACCAAGGGCCGCTGGCGCTGTACGTGGCGGTGCCCGGTGCGGTTCTGGCAGGGGTGTCTTCGCTGTACTGGTTCGTGCGGCGGGGTGCGGTGTGGACGCGGCGGCGGGTGGCGCGGGAGGCGGGGGAGCCGTGGGGGGTGGTGTATTCGCCCCGGGAGGCGTTGGAGCAGGACGCGCGGGGGTTCTGGTGGACGGGGGTGTCGTACCACCGGCGGGCGGAGGTGGCGCGGTTGGTGCAGTTCGTGCGGTGGGCGGTGCGGGACCGCCAGGTGCAGCGGGAGGGGCTGTGGTGGGTGGCCAATCCGGTGGGGGTGCTGGCGCTGCTGGGGGTGCCGATGGGGCTGGTGTGGGGCGGGCTGGTGTTCATGGGGACGGCGGCGGTGGATTCGCGGCACTTCTTCGGGGTGGAGAACCACCGGGTGAACCTGCTCTTCTCCGTGGTGCTCGGCGGGGCGCTGGCGGTGGCGGGGCTGCTGGCGATGCCGTGGGCGGTGCGGGCGCACGGGGCGTTCGCGTGCCGGGTGCTGGGCGGTGGGCCGCAGCCGAGCCGGGCGCAGTTGACCGAGCGGGTGGCGCACCTGACGGAGACCCGGGCGGATGCGGTGGACGCGCAGGCCGCGGAGTTGCGGCGGATCGAGCGGGATCTGCACGACGGGGCGCAGGCGCGGCTGGTGTCGATCGGGTTGACGCTGGGGACGATCGAGCACCTGATGAGGACGGACCAGGAGGCGGCCAGGGAGCTGCTGGCAGAGGCCCGAGAGGCGTCGGCGAAGGCCCTGCAGGAGTTGCGTGACCTGGTGCGGGGCATTCATCCGCCGGTGCTGGCGGAGCGTGGGTTGCCGGACGCGGTGCGCGAGTTGGCGCTGACGGCGGTGGTGCCGACGGAGGTGACGGTGAGTCTGCCGGGGCGTCCGGAGGCGGCGCTGGAGACGGCGGTGTACTTCAGCGTGAGCGAGTTGCTGGCGAACGCGGCGAAGCACGCCCGGGCCCGGCACGCCTGGGTGGACGTGCTGTACCGGGCGGGCCGGCTGCGGGTGGTGGTGACGGACGACGGGCACGGGGGTGCGCGGATGGAGGTGGACGGTGGGCTACGGGGGATCGAGAAGCGATTGGGTACGTTCGACGGGACGATCTCGCTCGACAGTCCGGTGGGCGGGCCGACCACGATCACGATGGAGCTGCCGTGCGCGTTGTCCTCGCCGAGGACCTCTACCTCCTCCGCCAGGGTCTGACCAGGCTGCTGGAGATCCACGGGTTCACCATCGCGGCGGCGGTGGAGACCGGGCCGGATCTGCTGGCGGCGCTGCTGTCCGAGCGGCCGGACGTGGCGGTGGTGGACGTCCGGCTGCCGCCGACGCTGACGGACGAGGGGCTCCAGGCGGCGTTGGCGGCGCGCCGGGAGATCCCGGGCCTGCCGGTGCTGGTGCTGTCGCAGCACGTCCAGCAGTTGTACGCGCGGGAGTTGCTGGCGGACGGGACGGGCGGGGTGGGGTACCTGCTCAAGGACCGGGTGTTCAATGCGGACCAGTTCGTGGACGCGGTGCGGCGGGTGGCGGCCGGGGGGACGGCGATGGATCCGGACGTGATCGGCCGGCTGCTGCAGCACAGCGCGGGGTCGGAGCCGTTGCAGCGGCTGTCGCCGCGGGAGCGGGAGGTGCTGGGGCTGATGGCGGAGGGCTGTTCGAACTCGGCGATCGCGGCCCGGCTGACGGTCAGTGACGGGGCGGTGGCCAAGCACATCGCCAACATCTTCGGGAAGTTGGAGCTCGCGCCGACGGAGGACGCCAACCGGCGGGTGCTGGCGGTGCTGGCGTACTTGAACGGTGCGGCGGAGCGGCCGGCGGAGGGCTGAGCGGGGTGGCTCTCGGCCGTGCCGGGCGGGAGGGCAGAAGGGCAGGAGGACGTCGGCGGAAGGGGCGGACAGACAGGGGCCGGGCAGGCCGGAGCAGGGTCGGCGGCGGGCGGTACGGCGGTGCGCACAGTGGTGTGGACCAGTGGAGGTACGGTGCCGGTCCGGCCTGGCGACGGGGGCGAACGCCCGTACGAGTAGTATCCGGTGGGCCGAGTCTGTCAACGGCGCACCGGCATCGCGTCCTGACGCGATGACCGACGGGTGCGCCCCGGGGCGGGGACGTGTACTCGGCGGCTACAGGTCGTATACGGCAGCTGCCGAGTCCCAGGGGTTGATCAACGAATGGCACGTCCTTCCCTTACCCGCGCGCACCGGGCACTGCTGGGTGTGGTGGCCGTCGGCGCGTGCGTGATCTCGGGGATCGGTTTCGCGGGGTCGTACAACTCGGTGCGGGACCTGGCGATGGAGAAGGGCTTCGGTGCCTTCGCCTACGCCTTCCCGATCGGCGTGGACGCGGGCATCGTGGTGCTGCTCTCGCTGGACCTGGTGCTGACCTGGCTGCGGATCCCGTTCCCGCTGCTGCGGCAGACGGCCTGGCTGCTGACCGCGGCGACGATCGCGTTCAACGCGGCGGCCTCCTGGGGCGACGCGCTGGGCATGGCGATGCACGCGGTGATCCCGGTGCTGTTCGTGGTGGTGGTCGAGGCCTCGCGGCACGCGGTGGGCCGGATCGCGGCGATCACCGCGGACCGGCACATGGAGTCGGTGCGGCTGATGCGCTGGGTGCTGTCGCCGGTGCCGACGTTCCGGCTGTGGCGGCGGATGAAGCTGTGGGAGCTGCGCTCGTACGACGAGACGGTGCGGCTGGAGCAGAACCGGCTGGTGTACCGGGCGCAGCTGCGGTTCCGGTACGGGCGGGGCTGGCGGCGTTCGGCGCCGTTCCAGGCGCTGCTGCCGCTGAAGCTGGCCAAATACGGTGTCCCGCTGGACCCGACGGTGCTGGACCGGATCGACGGCCCGCTGCTGGTGCCGGGCAGTGCGGCGGCGGCCGAGCAGACGGCGCCGGCGGTGTCGGCGGGCCCGGCAGGGCCGGCCGTGGCAGCCGTGGCGGCGGGGCAGCCCGTCCAGTCCGTTCAGGCGGCGCCCGTGGCGCCGGCGGTGCGGGGCGACCGGCTGACGCCGGCTCAGCAGGCGGTTCAGGCGCAGGCGCAGGCACAGGCACAGCAGGCCGCGGCAGCGGGTGCGGCGGGTGCGGCGGAGCCGCCGGTCCAGCAGGTGCCGCAGGTGTCCGCGGCGGTGGCGGTGCCGACGCTGGCGAAGCTGGCCGCGCTGCGGCTGCGCGACCAGCAGGACCCGGAGGCGGCGCAGGCCGCGCCGGTGATCGACCCGTCCGCGGAGCTGAACGTGTGGACGGCCCGCCCGGTGCGCTCGCACGTGGCGGAGCCGGACCAGCAGGTGCACACGGCGCGGGTGCCGGGGCAGGCGTCGCCGTGGTTCAAGGCGCCGCGGCCGAGCGGGGCGGAGGACGGCCCGGAGGACCGGCCGCAGTCGGGCTACCAGCCGCCGCAGGGCGAGGCGTACCCGGAGCAGGGCGGGCGGCCGGAGGAGTACCGGCAGGTGGAGGAGTACCGGCAGGAGGAGTACCGCCCGGCGGCGAACGGGCGGGGTCCGGCGGCCCGGCAGCAGGTGCCGGTGGCGGAGGCGGCGGAGCCGATCCTGGTGCCCGGCCGGCCGATGCGGCTGGAGTCGATGATGGCGCCCGAGCCGGAGCCGCTGCCGTTCGGGGAGGAGGATGCCCCGGCGCGGCGGCCGATGGCGGGCGCGGTGGAGCCGCTCGACCCGAACGAGTGCTTCGACGCGCTGGTCAGCTACATGGAGGAGAACCAGCGGCACCCCGACGAGCGCCGGTTCGCGGAGTACCTGAGCCAGCGCGGGGTCCCGGGCTCGCGCCCGGACGGCGGCGTGACGGTGAAGGACGTCGAGAAGGTCTGGCAGGACCTGCAGGAGCGGTACATGGAGTCCGGCCGGGGCGAGTGATCCCGCGCCCCGTCCGAAGGCAGCCCCGTTCGGAGACCGCCCTGCTCGGAGGCAGCCCCGTTCAGGGGACAGCCCCGTTCGGAGATAGCCACAAACGCGTGATGGCCGTCCGCCGGTTCCTCCGGCCGGGCGGCCATTGACGGTTCCGCGGGGCCGCCACTACCTTCGCATCAACAAATTGTTGAAGTCGCGTGGTGAGTGGAGGAGCCTCCGGATGTCGCAGCCTGCCCAGGTCGATGCCGCCCAGCCCGTCTCGTTCTCGGACACCGCCCTGGCGGCCGTCGAGGCGCTGCTCGCCCCCGTGGACGCCGAGTTGACGCGCCGTTACCCGGGCGAGAGCGGCTCCCGGCAGCCGGTGCACACCGTGTACGTGCCGGCCGACGCGTTCGGGGCGGACACCGTCCGGGAGTGGGGCGCGCAGGCGCTCGCCGCGTTCGACGAGCACGCCGGTACGCCGGGGCGGCTCGCCGAGGCGCTCGGGGTCGCGGACGACGCGCTGCTGGCCGACGTGCACGCCCGGGTGCGGGCCAAGCTGGAGCGCGAGCCGGTCGAGGACCTGCGGATCGACTTCGAGGACGGCTACGGCCCGCGCCCCGACGCCGAGGAGGACGCCGAGGCCGTCCGGGCCGCCCGGCTGGTGGCAGCCGCGGTCGCCGACGGCAGCGCCCCGCCGTACGTCGGGATCCGGATCAAGTGCCTGGAGGCCCCGGTCCGGGCCCGCGGCATCCGCACCCTGGAGCTGTTCCTGGGCACCCTGCTGGCCGAGGGCGGTCTGCCGGACGGGCTGGTGCTGACCCTGCCGAAGGTCACCTACGCGGCCCAGGTCACCGCGCTGGTGCGGCTGTTGGAGGACTTCGAGCGGCGGGCCGGGCTGCCCGCCGGGCGGATCGGGTTCGAGATCCAGATCGAGACCACCCAGGCGATCCTCGGCCCGGACGGCCGGGCCACCGTCGCGCTGATGATCGGGGCCGCCGAGGGCCGGGCCACCGGCCTGCACTACGGCACCTTCGACTACAGCGCCGCCTGCGGGGTCTCCGCCGCCCACCAGAGCATGGACCACCCGGCCGCCGACCACGCCAAGGCCGTCATGCAGGCCGCCGCGGCCGGCACCGGCGTCCGGCTCTCCGACGGCTCCACCAACGTCGTCCCGGCCGGCACCGCCGAGCAGGTGCACGCCGCCTGGCGGCTGCACCACGGCCTGGTCCGCCGCTCGCTGGCCCGCGCCTACTACCAGGGCTGGGACATGCACCCCGCCCACCTGCCGACCCGGTACGCCGCCGTCTACGCGTTCTACCGCGAGGGCCTGGCCGCCGCCTGCGCCCGGCTCGCCGCGTACGTCGCCAAGTCCGGCGGCGATGTGATGGACGAGCCCGCCACCGCCCGCGCGCTCAGCGGCTACGTGCTGCGCGGCCTGGACTGCGGCGCCGTCGACCTCGCCGAGGTCACCGAGCGCACCGGTCTCGACCGGGCCCGGCTGGACGCCCTGGCCGGCCGCTGAACGGGAGCCCCGGGCGCGGGGCATAGGCTGGACGGGCGGACCGGCGCGGGGCCGGGCGCCCGAGACCGGACCGGACCGGACCGACGACCTTCGACCGTCGACCGACGACCGACGACCGACGACCCAGCGGAGAACACCAGCGCCATGGCGGAGCCGAGCCCCAAGCCGTACCTGACCGTCCGCGGCTCGGGCAGCCACGAGCTGGAGATCAAGAAGTCCCGGTTCATCTGCCACCTGGCGCGGGTCGCCGACGAGGACGAGGCACAGGCGTTCATCGCGGGCGTCCGCAAGCAGTACTGGGACGCCCGGCACAACTGCACCGCGTTCGTGGTCGGCGGCGGGCAGCCGCGCGAGCGCTCCAGCGACGACGGCGAGCCCGCCGGGACGGCCGGGGTGCCGATGCTGGAGGTGCTGCGGCGGCGCGGGGTGACCGACACCGCGGCCGTGGTGACCCGGTACTTCGGCGGGATCAAGCTCGGCGCGGGCGGCCTGGTGCGGGCGTACGGGGCGGCGGTGTCCGAGGCGCTGGACGAGGTCGGGCTGCTGGAGCGGCGCCCGGTCGCGCTGCTGTCGGTGACTGTCGACCACACCCGGGCCGGGCGGCTGGAGAACGACCTGCGGGCGGCCGGGTACGCGGTGGCCGGGCTGGAGTACCTGGCCGACGGGGTGCGGATCGAGGTGGGCGTCCCCGAGCCGGAGACCGCGGAGTTCCACACCTGGCTGGCCGAGGCGACCGGCGGGTCGGCCGAAGCCCGCCCGGCCGGACGGACGTTCGTCGAGGTCGACGTCTGACGGCCGTCCCCGGTCGGAGTCCGAGGAAGGCCCGGCGGAAGGCGTGGTGAAAGGCCCGGTGAGAGGTCCGGCGGCCGACCGGGGGAGACCCGGCATCGATCGCGGGCGGGCGGGTAGCAGAGGCGGCACAGGCGGCGTTCGCGTTGCCGCCGGATGACACCCGATCGAAGGAAGCGGTGCCGGATGCGGAACTTCCACTCCTGATCGCTTCGTCTCCTAGAGACAGGAGCAACGATTCGCCAGCGACACCCGGGAGGAGGATCCGCAGACCCCAGCACCGCACCACGGGAGGTTCCGCGCATGCCCACCGACCACGCCCAGCCACCGTACCGGCTGACGGCCGCGACACCCCGCCCGCACCACGAGACCACCGCCCTCGTCGACCAACTCCTCGCCGAGCAACTGAAGTCCGAGGGCCACGAGGAGCCCGCGCCCCGCGAACGGCAGGCGCCGCCCGAGCGACTACGCCTCGGCGACCGGGTCCTGCTGGACCGCGACGACGGCCCGCTGACCGGCCGCGGCCCCGGCGCCCGCTACAGCCGCCGCCGACTGCGCACGCCCGCCGTGCACGGCACCGACCAACTGACCCTCACCCTGGCCACCGACACCGTCGACGGGCCGACCCGGCTGCGGATCGAGGCCGAGCACCTCCCCGCCGGGCCCGCCGTCGCCCCGCACGGGCGGGTGCCCGTCCCCGACCTGGTCCGCAGCCTGCTGCCGCTGCTTGACGCCGCCGAGGGCCCGGTGCCGCTGGCCGTCGCGCCCCGGCTGCTGGCCCCCGCCGACCTGGACGGCCTGATCGACGAACTCTGCGACCCCGAACGGCGGTTGCCCACCGTGGTGGCCAGCGTCCCGCCCGCCGTGCCGGTCGACCGCTGGCAGCAGCAGGTGCTCGACCCGCTGGTGCGCCAACTCCCCGGCCTGGCCTCGCTGTACGTGCTCGGGCACGGCGCGCTGCCCCGGTTCAACCTGGCCCTGGAGTACCACAAGGTGTACGGCGGCGCGGTGCGCACCTTCCTGCCCGAGGTCGACCCGGCCTCCCGGGCCGACGCCGCCCGCCATCCCGTCCTGCCGCGCGGCCGGATCGACGAGAACCCGCGCCGCGCCGCCGCCCTGCTGGCCCGCGAACCGCGCCGGATCGCCGCCGAACTGCCGCTGCCCGCCCCGCTGTCCGCCGTCCCCGAGCTCTGGCTGCCGCCCGAGGCGCGCAAGGCGCCCGCCGCCCCCCGGGCCGTCGTCGAACGACCGCCGGTGCGGCTGGAGCGCTGCCGGCTGCGGATCGAGCTCCCGCGCGGACCGCGCCGCCCCCGGTGCGGCACCGGCCCCGTCAGCTTCGGCGAACTCGTCGACCGCTTCGGGGAGTTCCCGCTGCTGGAGTTCACCGGCGACAGCAAGGAGACGCTCGCCCTGGACGGCCAGAGCGAGGCCGACGGCTGGGCCCGGCTCACCTGGGACGGCCTGACGGCGCTCCAGGAGTACGCCGACGCGGCCGTGCGCGGCGAGGCCGGCGGCGACTTCAAGCAGTGGTGCGAGCACACCCCGCCCGGCTGCCACCGTTTCCCGCCGCGCAAGGCGGTCCGCGGCGAGTCCCGCACCGTCGCCAGCCACGGCAAGTGGAAGCGCCAGCGGATGCTGCCCGTCCCGCCCGCCGTCGACTCCTCCTGCCGCGCGTTCATGGGCGCCCACCTGCGGATCGGCGGCGGCGGCACCGCCCCCCGGGTGCACTACCTGGACGACTGCTCCGGCAGCGGCCGGATCTACGTCGGCTACATCGGGCTGCACCTGACCAACACCCGCACCAACTGACCGCCCCGCGGGGGCCGGTGACCCCACCGGCCCCCGGCTGCCCCGCTGACCCGACGTCAAGGGTCGGCCAAACCGCCGGGGTTGGCTGACCGCGGAGCCCGGACGGGGGACAATGCTGCTCGGGCCCCGCCGCGGCGGCCCGCCGACGTGCGCCGGACGAGCAGGGGGACCACCGCCGATGCAGCATCCAGCCGAGGGCAGCACCGACGGCACCACCACGGTGCTCCAGCCCGGATTCCTCGCCTCGCTGTTCCACGAACTCGGCGCCGACGAGGACGAGGACCCCGCCGCCGCCCACCCCGCCGCCCGCCCCGGACAGCCCGCCGCGCCGTACCCCGGCCCGCCGACCGCGATCCCGCCGCAGCCCGGCCCCGCGGACCCGGCGGACGCCCCCGCCGCGGCGGACGACCCGGTGGCCGCGCACGGCCGGGCCGCCGCGCTCACCCACCACCGCACCCTCGCCGTCCAGGCCGACCACCGGCGCCTCGCCGACCTGCTGCGCCGGGCCGCCCAGCCGGTCTCCGCGATGGACTTCGAGAGCCAACTGCGCAGCTACCAGCCCAAGCCCTTCCCGGACGCCGGGCCGGAGGCCGAACCCGAGCCCGCCTGGGCCGACTTCGCGCCGCCCGAGCCCGCCGGCGCCGATCCCGACCAGCCGCGCTCGCGCCGCCTGCTCGACTCCGGCTACCAGCGCGAACTCGCCCAGGCCCGGCTGCGCCACCAGCGCGCGCTGCGCGAGTGGCGCACCCGGCAGGCCGAACTCGCCGACAGCGGCGCGGTCGCCGCCCGGCAGGCCCATGAGGAGGCCGAACGGGCCCGGGCCCGGGCCGTCCAGGAGTACAACGACAGCCTGGAGCAGTGCCGCCGCGCCTACCGCCAGGCCGAGCCCGCCGCCGTCGAGTCCCTGCTGGAACGCGCCCTGGCCGCCGCCGAGGGCGCCACCCAGGACCTGCCCGCCCCCTGCCGCGCGGTGTTCCGCGCCCTGACCCGCACCGCCGTCCTCGACCTCGACCTGCCGCCGCTGGACACCGTCCCCGCGCTGTCCGGCTACCGGCTCACCGAGGCCGGCGCGGTCGAACCCGTGCCCCGCCCCGCCGCCGACGTCCGCACCGACTACCTGCGGCTGGCCGCCCGGCTCGCGCTGCGCGCCCTGCAGGCCGCCGACGCCGTCGACACCGAGGAGGTGCTGGCCGGCGTCGTCCTGAACGGCTGGCTGCGCGTCCCCGGACAGCCCCCGCAGTGCCTGCTCAGCGTCGACGCCGACCGGGACGCGCTGGCCCGCACCCGGCTGGTCCCCGACGCCGGGCACCTGGGCGACGAGGGCGCGGACGGCGGCGTCTACGCGGAGGCCGAGCACGACGAGTCGCTGCTGCGGCTGCGCGCCCTGGCCGCCGTGATCACCCCCGACCCGTACGCGGGCGAGGCCGTGCTGCCCTGGGGCAGCGCCTCCTCGGCGGTGCCCGCACTGGGCGAGCTGTCGCCCGGCGAGTTCGCCCACCTGGTGCGCGCCGTGCTCACCGCGGGCGGCCTGCGGGACTGGAGCGTCCGGCTGCGCGGCCCGGCCGGCCTGGTCGCCACCGCCGAGGGCGAGCCCGACAGCCGGCTGCCCGGCCGCTGGGTGGTGTGGGCCTCCCGGGGCCCCGCCCCGGTCGCCGCCGAGGAGATCGCCACCCTCGCCGAGGCCGTCCGCGAGGAGGGCGCCGACCGCGGCCTGCGGATGACCTGCGGCCAGTTCACCGACGAGGCCCTCGACCTCACCGGCGAGGAGCGCCACCAGCGCATCCACCTGATGGACGGCCCCGGCATCCGCGAGCTCGCCCGCACCCACCTGGCGCTGCCGCTGACCCTGTGAGAACCGGCGGACCGGCGCGGACTCGCCGGTTCCACCGGCGGACCGCCCGACGGGCTGTCAGGCTGGGGGCGTGGAGAACCGATTCCCCGGACACCGGCACGACCGGAGCCCCGCCGAGCCGGCGCCCCGGCAGACGGCCGAGCACGACCGCGAACTGGCGATGGCCGAGATGTACGCCGAGTGCGGGCTGCTGCGCGAACTCGCCGAGTCCGTGGACGTGCGCCTCGACGACACCGTCGACTCGCTGACCGCCCTCGACCAACTGCTGCCCCGCTGGCGCGACGACCCGCAGGTCTCCCAGTGGCTCGGCACCGACGCCGGCCTCTACCTCGGCACGGTGATCCGCCGCCAGGTCCCCGACGCCCGCTGGCAGCTCGCCGCCGACGGCCGCCCGCTGATGGTGCTCGGCACCGGCTTCGAACTCGACGCCACCGCGATCGGCCACGACTGGGCCGAACAGGGCGCGCCGCAGCTCGCCGCCGTCTACCGGGCGGCGAGCGACGGCTGAGACCGCCGGGCCGCCGGGCCCGCGGTGACGGCGCGTCACCCCGACGGGCCGCCCGGGCGGCGCGGCCCGACCCGGGCCCGCAGGCTGGTCGCAGGGCCCGGCACCGTCCGGACCCGGGCCGGACGGACTGGATGCCCGTGGGCAGCGGTCAGCACAGCCGTCCGGCCCCCGGCGGCGTGACGGGGGAGGCCGAAACTGACTGCCGTGCTGGTCGCCGCGGGCGCGTTCCTGATGACCCTGGTCGGCGGATTCGTCGCCCAGCGCACCGGGGACCGCCGCCACCTCGTCCTCGGCCTCGCCGCCGGGCTGATGCTCGGCGTGGTCGCCTTCGACCTGCTGCCCGAGGCACTCGCGCAGGCCCCGCAGGAAGTCCACGGCGTCCCCGCCGCCCTGCTGATGTTCGCCGCCGGGTTCCTCGCCATCCACGTGGTCGAACGCGCCGTCGCCATCCACCGCGGCCACGAGGGCGAGTACGCCGCGCACAGCCACGGCCACGCGCACGGCCACGCGCACGGGGAGCGGCGGCGCGAGCAGGGCGTCGGGATCGCGGCCGCCTCCGCACTGGTCCTGCACAGCATGATGGACGGCTTCGCGATCGGCGCCGCGTTCCAGGCCGGGACGACGGTCGGCACCGTCGTCGCCGTCGCCGTCGTCGCGCACGACTTCGCGGACGGCTTCAACACGTACACCCTCACCCGGCTCTACGGGAACAACCGGCGGCGGGCCGTCGCGCTGCTGTTCGCCGACGCGCTCGCGCCCGTCACCGGGGCCGGGATCACGCTGCTGTTCACCATCCCGGAACAGCTGCTCGGGCTCTACCTGGGCTTCTTCGGCGGCTTCCTGATGTACCTGGCGACCTCCGACATCCTGCCCGAGGCCCACAGCCCGCACCCGTCGAAGGGCACGCTGGCGTGCACGCTGCTGGGGGTGGGGTTCATGTGGCTGGTGGTGGGGCTGGCCTGACGGCGGGGGAGGGGCGCCTCCGGCGGGGGGAGAGGCGCCTCCGGCGAGGTGAGGGGTGGGGAAAGGGTGCGGGGACGCCGGCGTGCACACCGCTGGGGTGGGGTTCATGTGCCTTGGTGGCGGGGCCGGCCTGGCGGCGGGGCCGGGGTGGTTCAGGTGTTCTCCAGGGCGGCCCAGTGGTGGCGGAGGGCGGTCAGGGTGGCGGTGACGGCGGGGCGGCGGGAGGTCTGGGTGCGCCAGAGGGCGTGGACGCGGCGGACGGGTTCGGGGGTGACGGGGCGGGCGGCGATGCCGGGCGGGAGGGGGCCGCGGCCCAGGCGGGGGATCAGGCCGAGGCCCAGGCCGGCGGCGATCAGGGCGAGTTGGGTCTGGAACTCGCCGACCCGGTGGGCGACGTCCGGTTCCTCGCCGGTCTCCCGCATGGTGCGCAGCAGCCAGTCGTGGCAGATGTTGCCGGGCGGCACGCTGATCCAGCGCTGCCCGCGCAGCGCCGTCACCGGGACGGCGTCCAGCGCGGCCAGCGGGTGCCCGGCGGGCAGCAGCAGGTCGACCGGGTCGGTGCCGAGGTCGAGCCGATCGAGGCCGTCCTGCACCGGGAGCGGGACGGTCGCCCAGTCCTGCACGACCGCCAGGTCGACCTCGCCGCGGGCCACCAGCTCGGCCGCCGGGTAGGGGTCGCTCTCCAGCAGCCGGACGTCCAGCTCGGGGCAGGTGGCGTGCAGCTCGGCGAGGACGGCGGGCAGCAGGCCGCGGGCCGCGGTGGGGAAGGCGGCCACCAGCAGCCGTCCGGCGGGTCGGCCGCGCTGCTCCTCGAGCGTCACTTCGGCCTGCTCGACCAGGGCCAGGACGCGCTGCGCGGTGTCCGCCAACTGGCGTGCGGCGTCGGTAAGTTGGATGCCGCGGCCCTGGCGTTCGAGCAGGACGGTGCGGGTCTCGCGCTCGAGTTTGGCGATCTGCTGGGAGATCGCGGAGGGGGTGAAGCCGAGGGCCGTGGCGGCCCCGCCGACCGAGCCGTGCACGGCGACCGCGTGCAGGGCGCGCAGGCGTCCCAGATCCATCATGCAGTGATGCTAAACGGTGGGGTTGAGGAATCGTCGCTGGTGCTGAACGGTCGGCCCGGGAGATGCTCGGGGCATGCCCCCCTCCTCCGCCATGACCCCCCGTCACATCGCCCTGGCCGTGCTGGTCGCCGCCGTCTGGGGGCTGAACTTCGTGCTGATCGAGGTCGGTCTGCACGACTTCCCGCCGCTGCTGTTCTGCGCGCTGCGGTTCGCCGTGGTGGCGCTGCCCGCGGTGTTCCTGGTCGGCTCGCCGCGGGTGGCGTGGCGGTGGGTGCTGGGGGTCGGGCTGACGCTCGGGGTGGTGAAGTTCGGGCTGCTGTTCCTCGGCATGCACGCCGGGATGCCGGCCGGGCTGTCCTCGCTGGTGCTGCAGGGGCAGGCCGGGTTCACCGCGCTGTTCGCGGCCGGGCTGCTGGGCGAGCGGCCCGCCCGGCTGCGGGTGGCCGGGCTGGCGGTGGCCTTCGCCGGGATCGCGCTGGCCGCGGTGGACCGCGGCGCGGGCGGCCCGGTGGGGGCGTTCGCGCTGGTGATCGGCGCGGCGGTGGCCTGGGGCCTGGCCAACGTGCTGACCCGCCGGGCCGCCCCGCCGGACGCGCTGCGCTGGATGGTGTGGGTCTCCGCGGTGCCGCCGCTGCCGCTGCTGGCCCTGTCGCTGCTGGTCGAGGGCCCGGACGCGGACTGGGCGGCGCTGCGGTCGATCACCTGGTCGGGCGTCGGCGCGGTGCTGTACGTCGGCCTGGTCTCCACGCTGTTCGGGTTCGTCGCCTGGAGCCACCTGCTGCGCCGCTACGACGCCTCGCTGGTGGCCCCGTACTCGCTGCTGGTGCCGGTGTTCGGGATGTCCTCGGCGGCGCTGCTGCTGGGCGAGCGGTTCAGCCTGTTGGCGGGGGCCGCGACGGTGCTGGTGATCGCCGGGATCGGGCTGGGCGCGGTGCCGGCTACGGGGTGGGCCCGGCTTCGTAGGCGAGTTCGGCCTGCCGCAGCGCCCGCAGCAGGGCGTCCTGCTCGGCAGGGCTGACCGGGCCGAAGTACTCCTGGGCGACCTCGTGCCGGACCCGGGAGATCCGCTCCAGCGCGCCGTGGCCGGCCTCGGTGAGCACCAGGCGCACCGCGCGGCGGTCGGCCGGGTCGGGGGTGCGGGCGACCAGGCCGGCCTCCTCCAGGGCGTCGACCACGGTGGTGGCGGAGCGCGGGGCGATGTGCAGGCGCTCGGCGAGCTCGCTCAGCCGCATGGTCTCGGCGCTCTCGCAGCCGGGTGCGTGGGCGAGGGTGCGCAGGGCCCGGCCCTGGGCGGGGGTGAGGCCGTAGGGCTCCAGCCGCTGCATGGTCTGCCGCCGGATCCGCTTCATCGCCCGGGTGAGCGCGTCGGCGAGTTCCGCGGCGGTGTCGGCGGGGCCGGGGGAGGTCATGGGCACAGGTTAGCGGGCGGGTCGCGGCCGGTACGGAGGGTGACCGATCTCGCCTCGATAACATGTTGAGCTTGGCTCAGTAATCGAGTAGCTTAGGGCAACCTAAGTCATCCGTGCCTTCGACTCGAGGAGTCCGCCGTGGCCCGCTCCACCGCCCGCGTCACCACCGACCGCCCCGCCCGCTACGCCAAGCAGCTCGCCGCCCACATGGGCCGCAAGGTCCCCGCCGAGTGGTCGGAGGAGACCGGCCGCGGCTCGCTCGCCTTCGGCGCCGGCCGGGCCGAGCTCACCGCCGAGGACGGCGCGCTGCTGCTCGCCGTCGAGGGCGCCGAGGAGAGCCTCGACCAGCTGGAGGACGTGGTCGGCCGCCACCTGGTCCGCTTCGGCACCCGCGACGAGCTGGTCGTCGCCTGGCAGCGCGAGAGCGGCGCGGCCGGCACCGTCCAGCGCCTCACCGGCGAGGAGGGCTGACCGCCCCGGGGCCGCTCAGCCCTGCCGCAGCGGGGGCATCGGCACCGGCACGTCGAACGCGGTGGCGCCCGCGCCGACCCCGCCCTCGCAGCTGTTCGGCGGCGCGGTGGTCACGCCCCGGGTGGACGGCTTCTCGGCCGCCCAGAACATGAAGCCCAGCAGCCCGGCCGTGGCCCCCGCCCCGTTCGGTGCGGCGCTGCGCACCCAGCTGCCGGTGGCCTTCTGCGCCGAGTTCGCGAAGTTGTTGCACTCCGGGCGGACCTGCGAGCCCTCCGCGATGTACAGGCTGCCGGTGAACTTCGCCGGGGCCAGCGGCGGGATCGCCGGGTTGTAGGTGGGCTTGCCGTCCAGGTGCTCCTGCCAGTTGGCGACCGCCGAGGAGGCGGACGGCTGCTTGCTGGGCACCATCGCGTTGGCGTAGTCCAGCACCGGGTTCGCCGTGGTCAGCCAGTGCGCGGTGGCGTACTGGTCGATGCCGATCAGCCAGCGGTCCCCGGCCGCCACGTCGATGGTCAGCCGGGCGGTCGGGTCCGTGCCGGAGGCGTCGTACGGGTGGGCGGCCCGGTAGGCGTCCACGAACGCCTGCAGGCCGGTCAGGTTCGGACTGTTGCTGTTCTCGTAGTCGATCTCGATGCCCACGCCGAGCTTGCTCGCCAGCGCCGCTGCTTTCTGGCCGAGCAGGGTGCCGTTCTGGGCCAGCGCGGTGTCCCAGTCGCCGGTGTAGGTGATGCCGCCGATGGAGAGCATCACCCGGACGCCGTGCGCCGTGAAGTAGTCCACCACCTGCTGGTTCATGCCCACCGGCACCCCGGCGGCGTTCCCGGCGTCGGTGGTGCCGTTCAGCAGCCGCAGCGGGTTGACGAAGCTCAGCACCACCACGTTCACCGAGGGGCGGCCGTCGCCGCGGTCCACCAGCCAGTGGTTGGCGGCGTCGAAGGCGGCCGGGTCGCGGACCTTCGCCCAGGTGCAGGCGTCGTCGCTGCAGTGCCAGGCCCCGTACACCTGCACCGGCGCGGCCGCCGCCGCGGTCGCGCCCTGGGCCGGCAGGGCCGTCACGGCCAGGGCCAGCAGCGAGGCCGCCACCGAGAAACGCGTCATGGGCATGACTGGGGAACGCACATCCGCCTCCCGGCGATCGCGTGCTGAAGGGTGGGGAACAGGGTGCGCGCGGGCCGCAGGGGCGTCAATGGTCTGGACCGAAACGGGGGCTGACGGGGCGTCAGGAGGCGGAGTCCGGCCGGTCGGGCAGCAGGCGCGGCAGCAGCAGTCGCAGCCCGAGCAGCAGCAGGCCGGACAGGCACCAGCTCGCCACTACGTCCAGCAGCCAGTGGAAGTCGCTCCACACCAGCCCCGCCCCCACCCCCAGGCAGACCAGCGCGCACGCCGCGCCCAGCCGCCGCCCCGCCACCACCGGCAGCACCCGGGCCAGCAGCAGCGCCGCCGTCCCGTACGCGATCGAGGAGGTCGCCGTGTGGCCCGACGGGTACCAGCCCCACTGGTCCCCGGCCAGCGGCGCCCCGTACGGGCCCGGGCGGGCGAACCAGATCTTCGCGGGCACCACCAGCAGCGGGACCAGCACCGCGGCCACCGTCGCCACCGGCACCGGCACCCACCAGCGCGGCCGCCCGCCGCGCCGGGCCAGCCAGGCCGCCAGGCCCGCGCACCCCAGCAGCACCGGGACCGCCACCGTCCCGCCGCCCAGGTCGGACAGCGCCACGCCCAGGTGGTTCAGCAGCGTCGAGCCGATCGCCCCGCGGGCCTCCCGCACCCCGTCGCGCACCGCCGTGTCCAGCCCCAGCAGCGGCCCGTCCACCGCGACCTGCCAGGAGACCGCGGCCAGCAGCACCGCCAGTGACATGGCCAGGACAGCAAAAATCGGCCGCCCCGGAGCAGGGGGGAGAGCTCCGGGGCGGCCAAGGTGATCGCCGCGCCGTGCGGCCCGGGGGGTGTGGGCGGGACGGCCGGTCGATCGTTCCGGTGCGTCCGCCTCGGCGGCGGACGGAGTTGTGGGCAGTGCGTGCGGTTCGCTGTCCATCTGTGATGACAGTACGTCAAAGCCGGGGCGGGGAACGGCGGACCGGCCATCGTGCACAGCATCTTCACCACCGGCGGCGCGACCTCCACCCGCCCGGCGGACGGCCGGACGCGCGGGGGCGGGGCGGGACCCGTCCCGCCCCGCCCCCGCGCCGCCCACCAGCGGTTCCCGGCCGGAACCGGCGGGAATCAGACGCCCGCGAAGGCCGACTCCAGGATGTCCAGGCCCTCGGCCAGCAGGTGCTCCGGGATCACCAGCGGCGGCAGGAAGCGCAGCACGTTGCCGTAGGTGCCGGCGGTCAGCACCACCAGGCCCTCCGCGTGGCAGGCCTTGGCGATCGCCGCGGTCGCCGCCGGGTCCGGCTCCTTGCCGCCCGGCTTCACCAGCTCCACCGCGATCATCGCGCCGCGGCCGCGGACCTCGCCGATGCGCACCCGGTCCGAGTCGGCGAACTTCTCCTGCATCGCCCGCAGCCGGCCCAGCATGACCTCGCCGATCCGCTGCGCCTTGCCGTTCAGGTCCTCGGACCTCATGGTCTCGATCGCACCCAGCGCGGCCGCGCAGGCCACCGGGTTGCCGCCGTAGGTGCCGCCCAGGCCGCCCGAGTGCGCGGCGTCCATGATCTCGGCCCGGCCGGTCACCGCCGCCAGCGGCAGACCGCCGGCGATGCCCTTCGCCGTGGTGATCAGGTCCGGGACGACGCCCTCGTCCTCGCACGCGAACCACTGGCCGGTGCGGCAGAAACCGGTCTGGATCTCGTCCGCCACGAACACGATCCCGTTCGCCTTCGCGAACTCCGCGATCGCCGGCAGGAAGCCCTTGGCCGGCTCGATGAAGCCGCCCTCGCCCTGGATCGGCTCGATGATGACCGCCGCGACGTTCTCCGCGCCGATCTGCTTCGTGATGACCTCGATCGCCTGCGCGGCCGCCTCGGCGGCGCAGTTCTCCGCACCCGTCAGCCAGCGGTACGGGTACGCCACCGGCACCCGGTAGATCTCCGGCGCGAACGGGCCGAAGCCCTGCTTGTACGGCATGTTCTTCGCCGTCAGGCCCATGGTCAGGTTGGTGCGGCCGTGGTAGCCGTGGTCGAACACCACCACGGCGGTCCGCTTGGTGTAGGCGCGGGCGATCTTCACCGCGTTCTCCACCGCCTCCGCACCCGAGTTGAACAGCGCGGTGCGCTTGTCGTGGTCGCCCGGGGTCAGCTCGTTCAGCTGCTCCGCCACCGCCACGTAGCCCTCGTACGGGGTCACCATGAAACAGGTGTGCGTGAACGCGGCCAGCTGCTCGGTCGCCCGCGCCACCACCGCCGCGGCGCTGTTGCCCACGTTCGTCACGGCGATGCCCGAGCCGAAGTCGATCAGGCTGTTGCCGTCCACGTCCTCCAGCACGCCGCCGCCGGCCCGCGACACGTACACCGGCAGCGTGGTGCCCACGCCCGCCGGCACCGCGCCGAGCTTGCGGGCCTGCAGCTCCTGCGACTTCGGGCCGGGGATCGCGGTGACCAGGCGGCGCTCCTGCGGGAGCGGAGTTGCAGCGCTCATCTGTCTTCTCCAAGTTCTTGACGCGGTAACCGCAGGCTACGACCGGCCGCGCGGCCCGGGCATGCGCCACTCGGTACTGCTGGGCCGTCCCAGTTGTCCGACGCGGCCAGTGGCCGAAGATCGGCTGCGCGCCCGCGCACTCCACTACATTGGCCCCCGGGTGTGTCGGTGGGACGGCGATGCGGGTATGGCACCGCCGGCAACGTAGGAGGGGCCCGAAGTGGAACTGAACGACGCGAGAACCCAGCACACCCACCCCCGTCTCCCCCCGCCCCGCACCCCCTTCCACCTCCCCACCTGGGCCACCGCCCCCCGCCCCGAAGCCGCCCCCGGCATCTACCGCCAGCACCACACCCCGCACGACCCGAAGGCCGCCGAACAGGCCGGGACCCCGGCGGGGCCGCTGCTGCTGCGGGCGGCGCTGAACCTGCTGGTGGCCCTCGTCCTGTACCGGTACGTGGTCGAGGCCGAGGTGTTCCTCATGCAGGCCGTCGGCCTGGGCACCCAGCTCACCAGCGCGCTCGCCAACCCGATCGCCCTGCTGCTGGGGGTGATCGCCGCAACCCTGCTGATCTGGATCTTCGGCCGGATGGGCCGCTGGCGCGAGGTCGGCCGCCGATTCCTGCTCCCGCTGCTCTCCCGCACCGTCACCGAGGTGCCCCCCGCCCCCGAGCAGGCCCCCGTCGTCGACGTGTGGGCCGAGCTGCGGCCGGCCGGGGACGTGGTGCGCCGGCTGGAGGGGGAGGCGGTCGGGGACGTGGACTACGTGCGGCTGCACCAGGCGTGGCGGACGGTGGGGAGCGACCCGGCCGCGTGGCAGGAGTTCGCGGCGCAGGTGGCGGCCCGGGGCGCGGCGGCGTGCGCGCACCCGTCGGAGCAGCGGGACCTGCCGGGCGGGCGGGCGGCGCGGCACGACCTGCTGGTGCGCCAGGTGCGGCTGGGGACGGCGCAGGACGTGCCGAAGAACCCGGTCGGGCACCGGAACGCCGGGTTCGCGCTGGACCCGCGGGTGCTGGGCACCTCGCTGCTCGCGGTCGGTCCGGCCGGCACCGGCAAGACCGCCTCGCTGGCCCGTCCGGTCGCGGAGGCGCTGTGCCTGCAGGCGCTGGCGGGCGCGGCCTGCGCGGTGGTGGTCGGCGCGTCCGACGCGGACCTCGGGCCGGACGACTGGTACGACGTGGTGATCGCCCCCGGCGACCCGGCCGCCCCGTACGGCCTGGACCTGTACGGGGCGGCGCCGCACTCGGACGAGGCGGCGGCCCGGTTGGCGGACGCGCTGCTGCCGGACGAGCTGGCGCCGCGCGCGGAGAGCGCCCGGGCCGCGATGCAGCAGGTGGTCGGGCCGTACCGGGCGGCGTACGGCGGCTACCCGGGGGTGCGGGCGCTGCGGGCGCTGCTGGCGGGGGACGCGGAGGGCTGGGCGGAGCTCGGCGAGCGGCTGCAGAAGTCGGGCCGGCGGCCGGAGTTCGAGGCGGACCTGCAGCAGCGCGAGCGGATGCACGGCCGGGCCGACGACCCGGGCGCGCTGCTCGCGGACCGGCTGGCGCTGCTGGACCGGCCCGCGCTGGCGGCCGGGTTCTCCGGCGGCCCGGACGCCAAGCCGGCGTTCGCCATGCGGGCGCTGGAGCACCCGCTGCGGGTGCGGGTGAAGCTGCCCGAGCGCAGCCACCCGGAGGCCGCCCGGATCCTGTCGCGGCTGCTGCTGGGCCAGTTCACCCAGGCCGCCGCCGACCGGCGCGACCGCGAGCTGTTCGCCGGGATGGTGCTGGACGACGCCACCGCGGCCGTGGACGCGCAGGCGATCCGCGGCGTGCAGCGGCTGCGCGGCGCCAACGCGGGCGTGCTGCTGCTGCTGCGCACGCTGTCCGACCTGCCGGAGGCGCTGCGCGCGCCGCTGTTCGGCGCGGTCGGCAACCGGATGGCGTTCCCCGGCATCGCGCCCTGGGACGGGCGGCTGTTCTCCGAGGCGTGGGGCACCCACCTGGTCCGGGAGACCGCGGTCACGCACGTCCCGGACACCTCCGGAGGAACGGTTCGCCGGGCCGGGCGGCTGGTTCGCAAGGCGCTGTCCGGCACCACCGCGCAGACCGAGTCGATCACCACCCGGGACGTCGAGCGGCACCGCTGGTCGCCGTCCGACCTGGCGCACGCGCTGCCGTCGGGGCACGCGGTGATCTCGCTGACCTCGGTGACGGGGGAACAGGTGCCGCCGCTGCTGGTCGACCTGCGGCACTGAGCCCGGCCGGGCGGCGGGACGGGGGGCCGCCGGACGGGGCGTCCGGCGGCCGTCCGCCCGGCGCCCGGCAACGCAGAAGCTACGGACCGGCGGATTTCGGCACTCCGGGTTGTCCGGAGCGTCCATAATGGGGGGAGAACCCTCACTCGCCCGGTCGCAACGGCGCAGCCAGGTCGAACCACCGAAGGTGCCATGCCCCCCACTCTCGCCTCCGTCGTCCGCACCTCCGCGCTCCACCTGACGGTGCTGGCCGGCGCGGACCACCTGGAACGCCCCGTCCGCTGGGTCCACACCAGTGAGCTGGACGATCCCACCCCGTTCCTCGAGGGCGGCGAGCTGCTCCTCACCACCGGCATCAAGCTGGGCAAGGCCGCCGCCAAGCTGCAGGCCTACGTGCACCGGCTCGCCGACGCGGGCGTGGTCGGCCTCGGGCTGGGCGTCGGCCTCTCGCACAGCGAGGTGCCGCAGGCCCTGGTGGAGGCGGCCGCCCAGCGCGGGCTGCCGCTGCTGCGGGTGCCCGAGGCGACGCCGTTCATCGCCATCTCCAAGACCGTCTCGGCCGCGCTGGCCGCCGAGCAGTACGAGGCCGTCACCACCAGCTTCGAGGCGCAGGAGGAGCTGACCCGGGCCGCGCTCGGCAAGGACGGCACCACCGCGATCGTCCGCCGGCTGGCCGCCCGGCTCGGCGGCTGGGCCGCGCTGTACGACGGCTCCGGCGCGCTGTCCGCGGTCGCCCCCGACTGGGCCGCCCGCCGGGCCGGCCGGCTGGCCGCCGAGGTGGACCGGCTGCGCCGCCGCCCGGCCCCGTCCAGCGCCGCCCTGCAGGGCCGGGCCGGGACGATCGACACCGCCGACGAGGACTACGTGGTGGTCCAGTCGCTGGGCGCCGACCGCCGTCCGCGCGGCTTCCTCGCGGTCGGCACCGAGGACCGGATCACCCCGACCGAGCGGTACGTGCTGAACGCCGCCGTCGCGCTGCTCACCCTCACCCTGGAGCGCTCGCGCGAGCTGCGGCAGGCCGAGGAGAAGATGGGCGCCGCGCTGCTGCGGATGGTGCTGGCCGGCGAGGTCGGCACCGCCCGGCAGGTCGCCGCCGGGCTGTTCGGCGGCCTGCCCGAGGGCACCGTCCGGGTGCTGGTGGCGGCCGCCGGTCCCGGACCGGAGGCCGCGGAGGCGCTCGGCGAGCTGGCCGACCGGGCGGAGAACGCCGGCGGCAAGGTCGGCGAGAAGCTCCTGGTGTCCCGCGAGGACGGCGCGCACGGGCCCCGGCTGACGGTGCTCGCGCTGGACAACGGCTCGGTGCACCGGGCCTGCCTGGGCGCCGTCGAGGAGCACGAGGGCCTGGCGCTGGGCGTCTCCGCCCCCGCCGCGCTGGAGGAGGCCGGCACCGCGCAGGCCCAGGCCGAGCGGGCCCTGGCGGTCGCCCAGCGCGGCGGCCGGCGCACCGTCGACCACGAGGAGGTCGGCGCCGGCTCGCTGCTGCCGCTGCTCGGCGAGGAGGCGGTCACCGCCTTCGCCGAGGGCCTGCTGCGCCCGCTGCGCGACCACGACCGCACCGCCCGCGGCGACCTGGTCGCCTCGCTGCGCGCCTGGCTCTCCCGGCACGGCCAGTGGGACGCGGCGGCGGCCGACCTGGGCGTGCACCGGCACACGCTGCGCTACCGGATGCGGCGGGTCGAGGAGCTGCTGGGCCGCTCGCTGGACGACACCGACGTCCGGATGGAGCTGTGGCTGGCGCTCAGGTCGGGCGAGGAGTAGGCCGCACTGTCCTCCGCGGCGTCCTAATCGGGCCCCCGGTTTCGTCCCGTCCGTCCAATCGGAAACCCCGGGGCCGCGCCCTACCGTGAAGGCGACAAGTCTTTCGAGGGAAGGGGCCGGTGCGACCGTGACCACCACTCAGGAGTTCTGGCTGGCCGGACGGCGGGCGAGCGGCGAGGCGGAGTTCGAGGTCCGCCACCCGCACGACGGCAGCCTGGTGGCGAAGGTCAGCGTGCCGACCGACGCGCAGGTGGAGGAGGCCGTCGCGGCCGCCGCCGCCGCGGTGCCGGTGTTCGCCGCCACTCCGGCGCACCAGCGGGCGGCCGCGCTGGACCACGTCGCCAAGCGGCTGGCCGAGCGCACCGAGGAGATCGCCCGGCTGATCACCGCCGAGAACGGCAAGCCGATCAAGTGGGCGCGCGGCGAGGTCGGCCGGGCCGTGTCGGTGTTCCGCTGGGCCGCCGAGGAGGCCCGCCGGACCAACGGCGAGACCATGCGGCTGGACACCGACCCGGGCGGCACCGGCCGGTACGCGATCGTGCGGCGCTTCCCGCGCGGCGCGGTGCTGGGCATCGCCCCGTTCAACTTCCCGCTGAACCTGGTGGCGCACAAGGTCGCCCCGGCGATCGCGGTGGGCGCGCCGATCATCCTCAAGCCCGCCCCGGCCACCCCCGTCTCCGCCCTGGTGCTGGGCGAGATCCTGGCCGAGACCGACCTGCCGGCCGGCTCCTGGAGCGTGCTGCCGGTGGAGAACGCCAAGATGCCCGCGCTGGTGCAGGACAAGCGCCTGCCGGTGATCTCGTTCACCGGTTCGGACAAGGTCGGCTACCAGATCATGGACTCGGTGCCGCGCAAGCACGTCACCCTGGAGCTCGGCGGCAACGCCGCGGCCGTGGTGCTGGCCGACTGGAGCTCCGAGGCCGACCTCGACTGGGCGGCGGGCCGGATCGCGCTGTTCGCCAACTACCAGGGCGGCCAGTCCTGCATCTCGGTGCAGCGGGTGATCGCCGACGCGAGCGTCTACGACCGCCTGGTGGAGAAGGTCGTCGCCAAGGTGCGGGCCCAGGTCACCGGCGACCCGTCGGACGAGGCCACCGACGTCGGCCCGCTGGTGGACGAGAACGCCGCCAGGCGCGTCGAGTCCTGGGTCGAGGACGCGGTCGCCAAGGGCGCCAAGGTGCTCACCGGCGGCAGCCGGGACGGCGCGGCCTACGCCCCGACCGTGCTGGCCGAGCTGCCCGCCGACGCCATCCTGGCCACCGCCGAGGTGTTCGGCCCGGTGCTGTCGCTGCACCGGGTCGAGGGCACCGAGGAGGCGTTCGCCGCGGTCAACGACTCGGCGTTCGGCCTGCAGGCCGGCGTGTTCACGCACGACGTGCAGACCGCGTTCCGGGCCCACCGCGAGCTGGAGGTCGGCGGCGTGGTGATCGGCGACGCGCCGTCCTACCGGGCCGACCAGATGCCGTACGGCGGCGTGAAGGACTCCGGCGTGGGCCGCGAGGGCGTGCGCTACGCGATGGACGACTTCACCTTCGAGAAGGTGCTGGTCCTGACCGGTCTGGACCTCTGAGCCCGCCGCCCGGCGCCCCCGGACGCCCCGCCCGCCGCTGCCCCCGGCCGGCGGGCGGGGCGTCCGTCGCGGGGGCCGGGGCAGGACACAATGGGGGCATGAACTCGCTCGCCCATCCGCAGTCGCGCTTCACTCCGGCCGTGCAGGACCCGGACGGCCCCCGGGAGTTGGTCATCCTCGGCTCGACCGGGTCGATCGGCACCCAGGCCATCGACGTGGTGCTCCGCAACCCCGACCGGTTCGAGGTGGTGGCGCTGTCCGCGGCCGGCGGCCGGGTCGAGCTGCTCGCCGAGCAGGCGCTCGCGCTGGGCGTGCGCACCGTGGCGGTGGCCGACCCGGCCGCCGAGGCGCCGCTGCGCGCCGCGCTGGCGGCGCGGGCGGGCGGCGCGGCGCTGCCCGAGGTGCTGGCGGGCCCGGACGCGGCGACCGAACTGGCCGCGACGGAGTGCCACTCGGTGCTGAACGGCATCACCGGCTCGATCGGCCTGGCGCCGACGCTGGCCGCGCTGCGGGCCGGCCGGGTGCTGGTGCTGGCCAACAAGGAGTCGCTGATCGTCGGCGGCCCGCTGGTGAAGGCCGTCGCGCGGCCGGGCCAGATCGTGCCGGTGGACTCCGAGCACGCCGCGCTGTTCCAGGCGCTGGCCGGCGGCACCCGGGCCGAGGTCCGCAAGCTGGTGGTGACGGCCAGCGGCGGCCCGTTCCGCAACCGCACCCGCGAGCAGCTGGCGGGCGTGACCCCCTCCGAGGCGCTGGCCCACCCGACCTGGGCGATGGGGCCGGTGGTGACGATCAACTCGGCGACCCTGGTGAACAAGGGCCTGGAGGTGATCGAGGCGCACCTGCTGTACGACGTGCCCTTCGACCGGATCGAGGTGGTGGTCCATCCGCAGTCGGTCGTTCATTCGATGGTGGAGTTCACGGACGGCTCCACGCTGGCCCAGGCCAGCCCGCCGGACATGCGGATGCCGATCGCGCTGGGCCTCGGCTGGCCGGACCGGGTGCCCGACGCCGCGCCCGGCTGCGACTGGACCAAGGCCGCGACCTGGGAGTTCTTCCCGCTGGACGACGCGGCCTTCCCGGCGGTCGAGCTGGCCCGCGAGGTGGGTACGCTCGGCGGGACGGCCCCCGCGGTCTTCAACGCCGCCAACGAGGAATGTGTGGACGCTTTCCTGAACGGCGCACTGCCCTTCACCGGAATCGTGGACACTGTGGCGAAGGTGGTCGCCGAACACGGCACCCCGGCGGCGGGAACTTCGCTCACGGTGGAGGACGTACTCCAGGCTGAGCACTGGGCCCGCACCCGGGCCCGGGAACTGGCGGCAGGTTAGGTACGACGGAGGCGACGCGGTGGACAAGCTGATGTGGGTGCTGGGCGTCCTGATCTTCGTGGTCGGGCTGCTGTTCTCGATCGCCTGGCACGAGCTCGGCCACCTGTCCACCGCGAAGCTGTTCGGCATCCGGGTGCCGCAGTACATGGTCGGCTTCGGCCGGACCATCTGGTCGGTCAAGCGCGGCGAGACGGAGTACGGCCTCAAGGCGATCCCGTTCGGCGGCTACATCCGGATGATCGGGATGTTCCCGCCCGGCGCGGACGGCCGGATAACGAAACGCTCCTCCTCGCCCTGGCGGAGCATGATCGAGGACGCCCGGGCCGCCTCCTACGAGGAGCTGCAGCCCGGCGACGAGACCCGGCTGTTCTACACCCGCAAGCCGTGGAAGCGCGTCATCGTGATGTTCGCCGGCCCGGGCATGAACCTGGTCCTGTCGCTCGGCCTGTTCCTCGCCCTGTTCATGGGCATCGGCGTGCAGCAGGCCGTGCCGACCGTGCAGGAGGTCAGCGAGTGCGTCGTCCCGGTCAGCGCCAAGACCGACGACTGCACGCAGGACGCCGAGAAGTCCCCGGCCAACCTGGCGGGCCTGCGCGCCGGTGACACCGTGCTCAGCTTCGGCGGCGTGCAGATCCACGACTACCCGCAGCTGCAGAACCTGATCCGGGACTCCGCCGGCCGGCAGGTCGACATCCTGGTCCGGCACCGGGGCGGCGAGCAGCAGACGCTGCGCGCCGACATCAAGACCAACACGCTGCAGGCGTACGACAAGGACAACAACCCGATCAAGGGGCAGACCGTCACCGCGGGCTTCCTCGGCATCACCCCCGCCACCGGCGTGCACCACATGACGCTCGTCGAGAGCGCCGACCAGATGGGGTCGATGGCCCGGCACAGCGTCGAGTCGCTCACCCAGCTGCCCGGCAAGATCCCCGGCCTGTGGCACGCCGTGGTCGACGGCACCCCGCGCGACGCCGACTCCCCGATCGGCATGGTCGGCGCCGCCCGGCTCGGCGGCGACGTGTTCTCGATGGACCTGCCCGCCACCCAGCGGCTCGCCTTCTCGGTGCAGCTGCTGGCCGGCATCAACCTGATGCTCTTCCTGTTCAACATGCTCCCGCTGCTGCCGCTGGACGGCGGCCACATCGCCGGCGCGCTGTGGGAGTCGCTGCGCCGCGGCTTCGCCAGGCTGCTGCGCCGCCCCGACCCCGGCCCGTTCGACGTGGCCCGGCTGATGCCGCTGGCCTACGTGGTGGCCGGCGTCTTCATCTGCTTCACCGGCCTCGTGATGGCCGCCGACATCGTCAACCCGGTGCGCATCAACTAGACGAGTAGTTCCGAAGTCGGTTAGTCGGTCAGTGGTCGTAGGCGATCAACGAGCGTGTGACGGGTTGGCCGGTGGCCCGGTTGTGCCAGATCGCGCAGGTCATCGCGAGTAGCCGTTGGCCGACTCGGGCGCCGAGGCCCTCGATGGTGCGTCCGCCGTGCTGTTCGAGGCCGAGTTGGCCCTTGAGGGTGTCGTTGACGGACTCGATCAGCTGGCGGACGGACTTCAGCAGCCCTTCCCCGGGGCGTGGGGTTCGGTTGCGGTAGGACGGCCGCAGCAGCGTGATGCCGTGCTGTTCGAGGAAGCGGTCGAGTTCGGCGGAGACGTAGCCCTTGTCGGCGAGGATCAGCAGGCCGGGCCGCTCGCGGGCCAGCTCCGGTTCGGTTTCGACGAGCGCGGCCAACACCTCGCGCTCGTCGACCTTCGGACTGGCCAGGGCCCAGGTGACGGGCAGACCGGCGGGGGTGCAGACCAGGTGCAGTTTCAGGCCCCAGAACCAGCGTGAGTGGGAGCGGCTGTAGCCGTAGCCGGCCCATCCGGCCAGGGCCGAGCGGCGTGCGGTGTCGCGGGAGCGGCCGCACTCCACGGGTGTGGAGTCGGTGATCCACACCGGGTCCGCCCACAGGTCGGTGTCCCGGGCCAGGTCGCGGATCGCCTGCTGGAGCAGCGGGCGTGCGGCGCGCAGGCGCTTGTTGTAGCCGGGCCTCTCGGGCAGGTGGGGAAACATGCCGCGCAGGCGGGCGCGGGCGAAGCGGATCCAGCGGGCCTCGGAGTGGAAGCCCAGCAGCACCTGGGCCACGGCCAGGCACACCAGTTCCGAGTCCGTCAGCCGCGGCGGGCGCCCCAACCAGCGCGTTCGGGGCAGGTGGTCATCGATCTGCACGTAGAGTGCCGTCAGGAGGGTGTCCAGCTCTTCGGTCGTCACAACCCGAAGCCTGGACACCCTCCCCGCATGTCCGAAGCAGAACAGCCAAAGACACCCGACTTCGGAACTACTCGTCTAGGTGTTCTGACCCGTGAGGTTGGGGACGCGGCTGGCGGGTGGCTTGCCTGCGAGTGCGGTGTGTCCGCGGTGGTGATTGTAGGTGTGGAGCCATTCGGGGTAGGCGTCGCGTCGTTCCTGCTCAGTTCGGTAGGGCTTGGCGTAGGCCCATTCGTCGAGCAGGGTGCGGTTGAAGCGTTCGACCTTGCCGTTGGTCTGGGGCCGGTAGGGCCGGGTGCGCTTGTGGGTGGTCCCGGTCCGGGCCAGGGCGTCGCGCCAGGGGTGGGACTTGTAGCAGGAGCCGTTGTCGGTCAGGACGCGCCGGACAGTGATGCCGGCCTGGGCGAAGAACTCGTGTGCTCGGGTCCAGAACGCGGCGGCGGTGTCCTTGCGCTCGTCGGGCAGGATCTCGCTGTAGGCCAGGCGGGAGTGGTCGTCGACGGCGTTGTGCAGGTAGCTGTAGCCGGCCCCGGCACGGGTCTTGCGCCCGGCCGCGCGTCCGAGGGTCTTGTGGCCTCCGCCGTCGGGGATGTTGCCGAGCTTTTTGATGTCGACGTGGACCAACTCGCCCGGCGCGTGGTGCTCGTAGCGTCGGATCACTCGGCCGGTTGCCCGGTCGAGGTGGTTCAGGCGGGCAAGCCGGTAGCGGGTCAGCACGCGGTGCACGGTGGCCGGGTTCAACCGCAGCAGGTAGGCGATGCGGGCTGGTCCCCATCTCCGCAGGACGCGGACCTTGATGATGCGCCGCTCGGTACGGGTCGGGGTCCGGCGCGGGCTGTGGTGCGGGCGGCTGGAAAGGTCGCTCATGCCGGCCTCTCCGAGGGCGCGGTAGCGGTCGGCCCAGCGCTTGGCCGTGGTCGGCGAGACCTGGAAGCGCTCGGCGGCCCGGCGAAGCGGCCAGCCGTCCTCGACCACGCACCGGGCCAGACGCAGGCGGCCGGTCTCGGTCAGCGGTGCATTAGAGTGCGGCATGAGGGCCTTTCTGGTCGCCGGGTAGATGTCGCAATCCACACCGAGCCAGAAGGCCCTCACTCATTTCAAGATCACCACACCGTGACCCCTGTCACCAACCTCCATGGTCAGAACATCTAGGCCCTGTCCGGTCGATCTTGCCGGGCGCCCGACGCCGGGCATCCCGTCTGGAAGCACCGGCCCGACACCCGAGTACATCCAGTACGAGGGCGTCGGGCCGGCACTCCCAGCCGGGCGCCCACCGCCGCGCGCCGATCCGACAGGATCGACCGGACAGGACCTGGCCGCGCGCCATCCACGGCCGGGTGTGCTCCGCCGCCCGGCCGTGCCGTACCGTTGGACGCCGGGCGCCCCCGCCACCGCGGCGCGCCCCGGCTCACCGACCTCTCCAGAGGAAAAACTGCGCACATGACCGCGATCTCGCTCGGTATCCCCTCCCTGCCGCTCAAGCCGCTGGCCCAGCGCCGCCACTCGCGTCAGATCATGGTCGGCAACGTGCCGGTCGGCGGCGACGCGCCGGTCTCGGTGCAGTCGATGACCACCACGCTCACCTCCGACGTCAACGCGACGCTGCAGCAGATCGCCCAGCTGACCGCCTCGGGCTGCCAGATCGTCCGGGTCGCCGTCCCCTCGCAGGACGACGCCGACGCGCTGCCGATCATCGCCCGGAAGTCGCAGATCCCGGTGATCGCCGACATCCACTTCCAGCCGAAGTACGTGTTCGCCGCGATCGACGCCGGCTGCGCCGCGGTCCGTGTCAACCCCGGCAACATCAAGGCGTTCGACGACAAGGTCGGCGAGATCGCCAAGGCCGCCAAGGACGCCGGCGTGCCGATCCGGATCGGCGTCAACGCCGGCTCGCTCGACAAGCGGCTGCTGGAGAAGTACGGCCGGGCCACCCCCGAGGCGCTGGTCGAGTCCGCGCTGTGGGAGTGCTCGCTGTTCGAGGAGCACGACTTCCGCGACATCAAGATCTCGGTCAAGCACAACGACCCGGTCGTGATGATCAACGCCTACCGGCAGCTCGCCGCCGCCTGCGACTACCCGCTGCACCTCGGCGTCACCGAGGCCGGCCCCGCCTTCCAGGGCACCATCAAGTCCGCGGTGGCGTTCGGCGCGCTGCTCGCCGAGGGCATCGGCGACACCATCCGGGTCTCGCTCTCCGCCCCGCCGGCCGAGGAGATCAAGGTCGGCATCCAGATCCTGGAGTCGCTGAACCTGCGCCAGCGCGGCCTGGAGATCGTCTCCTGCCCGTCCTGCGGCCGCGCCCAGGTCGACGTCTACAAGCTCGCCGAGGAGGTCACCGCCGGGCTGGAGGGCATGGAGGTGCCGCTGCGGGTCGCCGTCATGGGCTGCGTCGTCAACGGCCCCGGCGAGGCCCGGGAGGCCGACCTCGGCGTCGCCTCCGGCAACGGCAAGGGCCAGATCTTCGTCAAGGGCGAGGTGATCAAGACCGTGCCCGAGTCGAAGATCGTCGAGACCCTGATCGAGGAGGCCATGAAGCTGGCCGAGCAGATGCAGGAGGAGGGCGTCGCCTCCGGCGCCCCCGTCGTCGTGGCCGCCGAGTGACGGCCTGAAGTCCCCCGGCGGGGCCGCCCTGACAGGGGCGGCCCCGCCCGTCCGAGAGGTGCCCCCGTGCTCGACCGAGGTGTGATGCTGCCCGGCCCGTTCCAGGTCGCCCGGGCGCTCGCCGCCACCCGCGTGCTGGAGGCCCCCGACCTCGACGACGCGCTGGAGATCCTGCACCGCGACCCCGTCGCCAACGCCTTCGTCGCCACCCGGGTGGAGGCCGTCGGCCTCGACCCCTGGCGGCTCGGCGGCGAGATGTGGGGCTGGCACGACGCCGACGGCCGGCTCGACGCGCTCTGCTACGCCGGCGCCAACCTCGTCCCGGTCAACGCCGGCCCCGAGGCCGTCCGCGCCTTCGCCGAACGCGCCCGCCGGCAGGGCCGCCGCTGCTCCTCCATCGTCGGCCCCGCCGAGGCCACCGCGACGCTCTGGGCGCTGCTCGAGCGCTCCTGGGGCCCGGCCCGCGACGTCCGCGCCCACCAGCCGCTGATGGCCACCGCCACGCCCGTCACCGAGGTCGAGCCCGACCCGCTGGTGCGCCGGGTCGGCCGGGCCGAGATCGAGGCGCTGATGCCCGCCTGCGTGGCCATGTTCACCGAGGAGGTCGGCATCTCCCCGCTGGCCGGCGACGGCGGGCTGCTCTACCAGGCCCGGGTCGCCGAACTGGTCTCCACCGGACGGTCGTTCGCCCGCTTCGACCAGGACGGCAAGGTCGTCTTCAAGGCCGAGATCGGCGCCGTCACGGCCGGCGCCTGCCAGGTCCAGGGCGTCTGGGTGGCCCCCGAGCACCGCGGCAAGCGGCTCTCCGAGACCGGCATGGCCGCCGTCGTCAACACCGCCCTCGCCGAGGTCGCCCCGGTCGTCTCGCTGTACGTCAACGACTTCAACGTCCGGGCCCGCGCCGCCTACCGCCGGGTCGGCTTCCGCGAGGTCGGCGCGTTCATGAGTGTGCTGTTCTGACGGTCCGTCAGGGCCGGGCCGGGTCGCGCAGCGGCAGGTGGGCGCCCATCACCGCGTACGGGCGGGCCGTGTTCGGGAAGCGCACCGCGGGCGCCAGGTCCCGGTAGCCGAGCGAGCGGTACAGCCGGCGGGCCGGGGTCTCCGCGTCGATCGCCGACAGGATCGACCGGTCCAGGCCCGAGTGCCCGCACAGCGTGCGGATCAGCCGGGTGCCCACGCCGAGGCCCTGGAACTCCGGCAGCACGTGCAGCTCCGTCACCGCGAACACCCCGTCCAGCCAGCCCTCGTGGCCGCGCGCCGCCAGGTACGGCTCGATCACCGTCGACCACCAGTGGTCGCGCCGGTTCGGCATCCCGTACCCGAAGCCCACCAGCCGCCCCCGGGACATCGCCCCCAGCGCCACCACCCCCGGCTGCAGCGCGTGCCGCCCCACGATCGGCAGCCGCACCGCGACCTCGTGCGGCCCCAGCCCGAACGCGACGGCCTGGACCTCCAGCACGGCGGGCGCCCACGCCGCCAGGTCGATGGCCTCGATCGTCACCCCGGTGAGCTGCTCCATGAAGCGGGACGTTACTACCTGCCGCCGCGGGCGGCCGACCGCCCCGGCCTCACAGCCAGGCGGCGAACTCCAGATGGAGCTCGGCCGCCGCGGTGCCGCCCGCGGCCAGCGATCCCAGGGCGGTGTCCACCGCCCGCAGCAGGGTCCAGGCGCGGACCCGGTCGGCGGGGAGCTCCACCGCCTCGGACAGCCGGGCCAGCCGCCGCCGGGCCGCGCCGCGCGGGCCCGGGGAGGCGGCCAGGGTGTCCAACCGGTCCAGCACCAGCGAGGCCAGGTCGTACGCCCGGTCGCCGACCACCGGGCGCGGGGCCACCGCGAGCCACGGGGCGCGGTCGGCGGCCAGCACCCGGCCGTGCCGGAACCGCCCGTGCAGCAGCCACCCGCCGCCGTCCGCGGCCAGCGCCACGGCCTCCAGGGCCTCGTCCACCAGCGGCCCGGCGTCCGCGGCGCCCGGGAGCGAGCGCCGCTCGGCGATCCGGTCCCCGAGCTGCCGGGCGTGCTCGGCCAGGGACGGGAGGCCGTGCCCGGCCGGGGCCGGGACCCACAGGCGGTGCAGCAGGCTGGTCGCCTCCAGCATCGCCTTCGGCTCGGCCAGCGAGCGCAGCGGGATCTCCCCGTGCAGCCGCTCCAGCAGCAGTGCCCCGTCGGCCTCGTCCAGCAGCAGGACCGCGCCCCGGCCGGCCCACGTCCGCAGGGCGGCGGCCTCGCCGTTCGGGCGCGCCAGCTTCAGGGCCACCGGCGCCAGGTCGTCCGCCCGGTGCGCGTGCACCAGCAGGCTGCTGCGCCCGCCCGGCTCCGCGATCCGCTCCGGCACCAGCCCCCAGGCCGCCAGCCGGGCCTCCAGCAGCGCGGGCAGCTGCGCCAGCCAGGCCCGCGCCGACGGGGTGTCCTCCGCCCGGACGGACTCGACGAGACGCTGGGGGGCGCTGAACCGCGCAGGTTGTGCCATGTGATCGATTATCCGGTCCGACGGGCCCCCGGCGGTCAGGACGCCGCGGCCAGGCCCGGGAGGGCGGGCAGGTCGGCGCCCCAGTGGGCGGCGCGCAGGGCGGCCTCGCGCAGCGCGGCGGCGGCCTGCTCGCGCAGCGCGGTGGTGGCGGCGAGGTCGGCGTAGGCGGCGGTGAGCTGGGTCTCCAGGTGGGCGGCCAACTGGGCGGCGGTGGCGGGGTCCTTGACCGCGAAGGGCAGCCGGTAACCGGGGGCGGCGGCGGTGGGGGAGGCGCCGCCGGCGGCCAGCAGGCGCTGCCAGACGTCGCGGCGGGCCTGGTGGGCGCTGTAGCCGGAGCGGGCGTCCTCGCGCTGGGGCCCGGTGGGGAGGAACGCGCCGACCACGCCGTAGCCGTAGACGGCGGCGTGCTCGGCGGCCAGCGCCGCCTGCAGGGCGGCGGTGTCGGCGGCGGGGAGCGCACCGGCCGAGGCCGAGGCCGAGGCCGAAGGGGAGGGGGCGGGGGCGGGCGCGGTGGTGTCGCCGAGGGCGGCCGCGTGGGCCGCGTCGGAGGCGGCGATCGAGGCGAGGGTCCGGGCCAGCTCGGGGGAGGCCGCGGCGAGGTCGGCCAGGCGCAGCGCGGCGGTCCGCTGCTCGGCGGCGGCCAGCTCGGCGGCCGTCCGGGCGGCCGGGCCCGCGGCGGGGGAGGCGGACCCGGCGGCGGAGGCGGACCCGGAAGCGGCGGACCCGGCGGCGGACGGCGAGGGCAGCGGGCCGGCGAGCGCCTCGCGGTGCCGGGCGACGTCCTCGCGCAGGTTGCCGAGCCGGTCGGCGTCGGCCGGGGCGGCGGCGAGGACCGCGTCGTAGTCGGCGAGCAGGGCGTCGGTGGCGGCCAGTTGACGCAGCCGCAGCGGACGGTCCGGGTCGGCGGCGGTGGGCTTCGGCGCGGCCGGGTGGTCGTCGGTGCAGCCGCAGAGCAGTTGGAGCCCGGTGAGCGCCCCGAGGGCCAGCAGGGTCCGCCGTGTGGGTGCGGGCATCGGTGCTCCAGCGGGCTCGGTGGGGGCGCGGTGCTCCCCGTCGGGAGAATCTTTACCGGAGCCGCACACGCCCTGTACGGAGGTTGGACGGTATCCGGCCGCTGTGAGGTTCCTCGCAGGGGGTGCGGGCGGCCCGGGTCGGAATCGGTGGTTCGGGGGTTGACCCGATAGGCTTCGCGGTGAGTTAGCACCTTCGACAACAGCAGACGCGGCCGAGGAGTCACCCGGATGAGCACCACCCCCACTGACCGGCTGCGCGCGTTGTTGGAGCCGCTGGCCGCCGAGGCCGGGCTCGACCTCGAAGAGGTCAAGGTGACCCAGGCCGGCAGTCGCCGCCAGGTGCAGGTCGACGTGGACGCCGAGGACGGCGTCGACCTCGACGCGATCTCCGAGTTCTCCCGCCTGGTGAGCCAGGCGCTGGACGCCTCCGACCTGATGGGCGAGGCCCCGTACCTGCTGGAGGTCGGTTCGCCGGGCGCCGAGCGCCCGCTGAGCGAGCCCCGGCACTGGCGCCGGGCGACCGGTCGGCTGGCGGCGGTCAAGCTGCTGGACGGCGCGGAGCTGACCGCGCGGGTGCTGGAGAGCGACGAGGACGGCGCGCTGGTCGAGGTGCAGCCGGTGAAGGGGCGCGGCCGCCCCAAGGAGCGCCGACTGGAGTTCGCGGAGATCGCGCGGGCCCGGGTGCAGGTCGAGTTCAACCGCAAGGACGAGGAACCGCTCGACGCCGCCGCCGACATCGCGGACGTGGACGAAGAGGAAGAGGAGGCGTAGTCGTGGACATCGACATGAGTGCCCTGCGCGGGCTGGTCACCGAGAAGGGCGTGCCGTTCGACCTGCTGGTCGAGTCGATCGAGTCGGCGCTCCTCATCGCGTACCACCGCACCGAGGGCTCGCGCCGCCGGGCGCGGGTGGAGCTGAACCGCAAGACCGGCCACGTGACGGTCTGGGCGCTGGAGGACGCGTCCGAGCTGGAGGAGGGCGTCGAGCCGAAGGAGTTCGACGACACCCCGTCGGGCTTCGGCCGGATCGCCGCGTCCACCGCCAAGCAGGTCATCCTGCAGCGGCTGCGGGACGCCGCGGACGACCAGACCTTCGGCGAGTACGCGGGCAAGGAGGGCGACATCGTCACCGGTGTCGTCCAGCAGGGCAACGACCCGAAGAGCGTGCTGGTCGACATCGGCAAGCTGGAGGCCATCCTGCCGCCGCAGGAGCAGGTCCCGGGCGAGGACTACCGGCACGGCACCCGGCTGAAGTGCTACGTGGTGGGCGTGCGGCGCGGTGTCCGCGGTCCGTCGGTGACGCTCTCGCGCACCCACCCGAACCTGGTGAAGCGGCTGTTCGCGCTGGAGGTCCCGGAGATCGCGGACGGCTCGGTGGAGATCGCCGCGATCGCCCGCGAGGCCGGCCACCGCACCAAGATCGCGGTCTGGTCGCGCCGGCAGGGCCTGAACGCCAAGGGCGCCTGCATCGGCCCGAACGGCATGCGGGTGCGCGGCGTGATGGCCGAGCTGCACGGCGAGAAGATCGACATCGTCGACTGGTCGGAGGACCCGGCCGAGATGGTCGCCGCCGCCCTGTCGCCCGCGCGGGTGACGAAGGTGGAGATCGTCGACCTGGCCCAGCGCTCCGCCCGGGTGATCGTGCCGGACTACCAGCTGTCGCTGGCGATCGGCAAGGAGGGGCAGAACGCCCGCCTGGCCGCCCGCCTGACCGGCTGGCGGATCGACATCCGTCCGGACACCGAGGCCCCCGCCGAGGAATCCGCCAACCGCTAGCAACGTTGTCATGTGCCTCCGGAGATCTACTCGGCGGCGGTGAGTCCCTTCGGAGGGGTAGACTTGAACGTGTCTGGCCGGACGCATGTCCGGGCATGCCCTGAACGCACCTGCGTGGGCTGCCGCAAGCGCGCGGCCAAGCACGAGCTGCTGCGTGTCGTGGCGGGCGGGGACGAATGCGTCCCCGATCCCCGTGGCACTCTGCCGGGCCGGGGCGCGTATCTGCACCCCGACCCGAACTGCCTCGACCTCGCGGTCCGCCGCCGGGCGTTCCCCAGGGCCCTCAGGGTCCAGGGCGCGCTCGACCCCGGCGCCCTGCGGGAGCACCTCGGGGCGGAAGCAAGTCCGGCCGATCGGCAGTCGGCCCACTGACGGGCCCCGCGCCCGGCAACACGCACCAGCGCACGGCGACGTGGTACGCCGCCGTGCGCCCCAGTCAGGTACCTCGCGAGATGGAAGTAGGTCGAGATTGCGATGAGCACTCGATGAGTACGCGATGAGTACGCCCATGAAGTAACGGCAGTCCGGCGGACGAATACCCCGGACACATAGACAGGAGCGAAGTGGCTAAGGTCCGGGTATACGAACTCGCCAAGGAGCTCGGCTTGGAGAGCAAGGCCGTCATGGCCAAGCTCACCGAGCTGGGCGAGTTCGTGCGTTCAGCGTCCTCGACGATCGAGGCGCCGGTCGTGCGCAAGTTGACTGACGCTTTGGGAGCGACCCCGCCGTCCGGCGGCGCGTCCTCCGCGAAGCCTGGCCCGCGGAAGCCCGCGGCGCCCCAGCCGACCGGCGGCGCCGGTTCGGCCGCACCCAAGCCGGGTGCCCCCACCCCCGGCCCGCGTCCCACCGTGACGCCGGGCCCCCGTCCCACCCCCGCCACCCCCGCGCCCGCGGCGGGCCCGACCGCGCCGAAGCCGGCCGGCCAGGCCCCGACCCCGGGTCCGCGCCCGGCGGCGCCCGCCCCGGCCGCTCCGGCGCCGGCGGCGGAGTTCTCCTCCCCGGCCCCGGCCGGCGAGGCTCCGGCGCGTCCGGCCGCCCCGCGGCCGGCCCCGGCCAACCCCGCGGCCCGTCCGGGCCCGCGTCCGGCCGGCCCGCGTCCGGGCAACAACCCCTTCACCTCGGGCGGCGCGTCGGGCATGGCCCGTCCGTCGGCCCCGCGTCCGGGCGGTGCGCCGTCCGGTGAGCGCGGTGCCCGTCCCGGTGGTGAGCGCGGTCCCCGTCCGGCCGGTGCGCCGGGTGGCGAGCGCGGTCCCCGTCCCGGTGGCGAGCGCGGGCCCCGTCCCGCCGGTGCCCCGGGTGCCGGTGCGCCGCGTCCGGGCGGTGCGCCGTCCGGTGAGCGCGGTCCCCGTCCCGGTGGCGCCCCGCGTCCCGGCGGTCCGGGTGCCGGTGCGCCCCGTCCCGACGGCATGCCGCGTCCGGCCGCTCCGCGGCCCGGTGCGCCGAGCCCGTCCGGGATGCCCCGTCCGAACCCCGGCATGATGCCGCAGCGTCCGGGCCCGCGCCCGGGTCCGGGTGCCGGTGCGCGTCCGGGTGGCCCCGGTGCGCGTCCGGGTGCTCCGGGCGGTGCCCGTCCCGGCTTCCAGGGCCGTCCGGCCGGTCCGGGCTCGCGTCCGGCCGGTGGCGGCTTCGGCGGCCCCCGTCCGGGTGGCGGCGCCGGTGGCGGCGGTGGCTTCGGCGGCGGCGGTGCCCGTCCCGGCGGCTTCGGCGGTCGTCCCGGCGGCCCGGGTGCCCGTGGTGGCACGCAGGGCGCGTTCGGTCGCGGCCCCGGCGGCCGTCCGGCCCGTGGCCGGAAGTCGAAGCGGGCGAAGCGCCAGGAGTACGAGGCCATGCAGGCCCCGTCCGTCGGCGGCGTGATGCTGCCGCGCGGCAACGGCGCGACCGTTCGCCTCTCGCGCGGCGCTTCGCTGACGGACTTCGCGGAGAAGATCAACGCCAACCCGGCGGCGCTCGTCTCGGTGATGTTCAACCTCGGTGAGATGGTCACCGCGACCCAGTCGGTCTCCGACGCGACGCTCGAGATGCTGGCCCAGGAGATGGGCTTCGTGCTGGAGATCGTCAGCCGGGACGACGAGGACCGCGAGCTGCTCGAGTCCTTCGACATCGACTTCGGTGCCGACGAGGGCGACGAGGAGATGCTCGCGCCGCGTCCGCCGGTGGTCACCGTCATGGGTCACGTCGACCACGGCAAGACCCGACTGCTGGACGCGATCCGCAAGACCAACGTGGTCGCGGGCGAGGCCGGCGGCATCACCCAGCACATCGGTGCGTACCAGGTGGTCACCGAGGTGAACGGCGAAGAGCGCCCGATCACCTTCCTCGACACCCCGGGTCACGAGGCGTTCTCCGCCATGCGTGCCCGTGGTGCCAAGTCCACCGACATCGCGATCCTGGTGGTCGCGGCCAACGACGGCGTCATGCCGCAGACGGTCGAGGCGTTGAACCACGCCAAGGCCGCCGGCGTGCCGATCGTGGTCGCGGTCAACAAGATCGACGTCGAGGGCGCGGACCCGACCAAGGTCCGCGGCCAGCTCACCGAGTTCGGCCTGGTGGCCGAGGAGTACGGCGGCGACACCATGTTCGTCGACATCTCCGCCCGCCAGGGCCTCAACATCGAGGAGCTGCTGGAGGCCGTGGTCCTGACCGCGGACGCCTCCCTCGACCTGCGCGCCAACCCGGAGCAGGACGCCCAGGGCATCGCGATCGAAGCCCACCTGGACAAGGGCCGCGGCGCCATGGCGACGCTGCTCGTCCAGCGCGGCACCCTGCGGGTCGGCGACTCGATCGTGGTCGGCGACTCCTACGGCCGCGTCCGCGCGATGCTGGACGAGAACGGCAACAGCCTCTCCGAGGCCGGCCCGTCCCGTCCGGTGCTGCTGCTCGGTCTGACCTCGGTGCCCCGCGCCGGCGACAGCTTCATCGTCGTCGACGAGGACCGCACCGCCCGCCAGATCGCCGAGAAGCGCGCCGCCCGCGACCGCAACGCCTCGATGGCCCAGCGCCGCGTTCGCGTCTCGCTGGAGGGCTTCGAGGCCGCGCTGGCCGCCGGCAACATCGAGAAGCTCAACCTCATCATCAAGGGTGACGTCTCCGGTTCCGTCGAAGCCCTCGAGGACGCGCTCGTCAAGCTGGACGTGGGCGAAGAGGTCGAGCTGCGGGTCCTGCACCGCGGTGTGGGTGCCATCACCGAGTCCGACGTGGACCTGGCGATGGGCTCGGACGCCATCATCATCGGCTTCAACGTGCGCGCCGAGGGGCGTGCCCGTACCGCGGCCGAGCGCGAGGGCGTCGACATCCGGTACTACTCGGTCATCTACCAGGCGATCGAGGAGATCGAGGCCGCGCTCAAGGGCCTGCTCAAGCCCGAGTACGAGGAGGTGCGCCTCGGCTCCGCGGAGATCCGCGAGGTGTTCCGCTCCTCCAAGTTCGGCAACATCGCCGGTGTCCTCGTCCGCGAGGGCATCATCCGCCGCAACACCAAGGCGCGCCTGCTGCGCGACGGCAAGGTCGTGGCGGAGAACCTCAACATCGAGGGCCTGCGCCGCTTCAAGGACGACGCGACCGAGGTCCGCGAGGGCTTCGAGGCCGGTGTCACCCTGGGCTCGTTCAACGACATCAAGATCGAGGATGTCATCGAGACCTACGAGATGCGCGAGAAGCCGCGCTCGTAACAGGTGCTGAACCGGGGCCGGTCGGCGGGGTGCTTTATCCCGTCGACCGGCCCCGGCCGCGCTTGTTAGGGTCTGGCCTGTCGGAACTCCATCGAGGCTCCCAGGCCGGCTCAGGCCTGTCCCACATGTTCGTAGGAACACTCACCTTCGACCTGCTCCTCGGCGACGTGCACTCGCTCAAGGAGAAGCGGTCGATCGTGCGGCCCATCGTGGCCGAACTGCAGCGCAAGTACAGCGTGTGCGCCGCAGAGGTAGGGAACCAGGATCTGCACCGCAGGGCCGAGATCGGCTGCGCGGTGGTGTCCGGCGAGGCCGGGTACGTCAACGAGATCCTGGACAGCTGTGAGCGGCTCGTCGCCGGCCGCCCCGAGGTGATGCTGCTCTCCGCACGGAGGCGGTACCACCACGACGACGACGAATGACCTGCGGGCGTCACCACCGTCACACCCGCACAGGACCGAGAGCGCCCACAAGGCTGGGCGCGGGCGGGTACGTTGGGGAGAGGGCCCCACCGGGCGAGGTCATGACCCGGGGTACGCGCCTACTGCACGAGGAGGCAACGTGACCGACACCGCTAGGGCGCGCAAGCTCGCCGACCGCATCCAGGTGGTCGTGGCGGAGACCCTGCAGCGCCGGATCAAGGACCCGCGCCTGGGGTACGTCACCATCACCGACGCCCGGGTCACCGGGGACCTGCGCGAGGCCACCGTCTTCTACACCGTCTACGGTGACGAGGCCGAGCGCGAGTCCAGCGCGGCCGCGCTGGAGAGCGCCAAGGGCATCCTGCGCTCCGAGGTCGGCAAGCAGACCGGGGTGCGGTTCACGCCGACCCTGACCTTCGTCGCCGACGCGCTGCCGGACAACGCCCGGAACATCGACGACCTGCTGGACAAGGCCCGGCTCTCCGACGCCGCCGTCCGCACCGCCGCCGCCGGGGCCGCGTTCGCCGGCGAGGCCGACCCGTACAGGTCGTCCCGCGACGACGACGAGGACGAGTGACCGTGGCCGGGGAGCCGGCCGAGTCCGGCACCGCGAGGGCGGTCTCCACCGTCGAGGTGGAGACCGCCCTCGCGGTGCTTCCGGGCCCTCGCAGCGCGTCATCGTCCGAATCCGGGGCGGAGGCGGACGCGGCGGGCGGCGCGGGCCGGTTCGAGGAGGAGTGGCGGCGCGCCCTCGAACTGATCGCGGGCAGCGACGAGATCGACCTGGTCTGCCACATCTGCCCGGACGGCGACGCGCTCGGTTCGGCGCTGGCCGCCGGGCTGGCGCTGCGCGGCCTGGGCAAGCGGGTGCGGGTGTCGTTCGGCGACGACCCGCAGGTCATCCCGGAGTCGCTGTCCTTCCTGCCCGGGCAGGAGCTGATCGTCCCCGCCGCCGCGGTGCCCGCCGCGCCCGCGCTGGTGCTGGCCTTCGACGCCGCCTCCGAGGAGCGGCTCGGCCTGCTGCGGGAGAAGGCGTTCGCGGCGGACGAACTGGTGGTGTTCGACCACCACGCCTCCAACCCCGGCTTCGGCACCGTCCGGCTGATCGACCCGGCCGCGCCCGCCACCGCCGTCCTGGTGGACGAACTGCTGCGGCGGCTGCGGGTGCCGCTCGACCAGTCGATCGCGGCCTGCCTGTACACCGGCATCGCCACCGACACCGGCTCGTTCAAGTACCGGGCCACCACGCCCGCCACCCACGAGATGGCCGGGCGGATGCTGGCCACCGGGATCCGGCAGGACCTGATCTCCCGGCAGCTGTGGGACACCACCTCCTTCGGGTACCTCAAGGTGCTCGCCGGGGCGCTGGAGCGGGCCGCGTTCGAGCCCGAGGAGGCCGGCGGGCACGGGCTGGTGTGGACCTGGGTGCCGTACCAGGACCTGGCGCTGTTCGGCGTCACGGTGGAGGAGATCGAGGGCCTGATCGACGTGCTGCGCAAGCCCGCCGAGGCGGACGTCGCGCTGGTGCTCAAGCAGGACCCGGACGGCACGCTGCGCGGCTCCTGCCGCTCCCGCGGCGCGGTCGACGTCGCGGCGGTGTGCGCCCGGCTCGGCGGCGGCGGGCACGTGTACGCGGCCGGGTTCAGTGCCCGGGAGGCCGTGGAGGCCGTGGTGGAGCGGTTCCGGGCGGCGCTGGCCGAGGTGGCCGCGGCGTCGGGGGCGGACTCCGAGGGGCCGGGCGCGCGCTAGGCTCGTGCGGTTCGGCGGTCGGGCCGGGCGAGCGGCCGCGCAGGGATGCGCGCGGGACTTCGAAATGATGATGAGCGATGAAGCGTAAAGGGACGGGCCCCGACGGGCTGGTCATCGTCGACAAGCCGGAGGGCATCACCTCGCACGGCGTGGTCGCCAAGCTGCGGTGGCTGGCCGGGACCCGCAAGGTCGGGCACGCGGGCACCCTCGACCCGATGGCCACCGGCGTCCTGGTGATCGGCGTCGAGCGGGCCACCCGGCTGCTCGGGCACCTGATGCTCACCGCCAAGACCTACGAGGCGACGATCCGGCTCGGGCAGACCACGGTCACCGACGACCGGGAGGGCGAGGTCACCGCCTCCGCCCCCGCCGACGGCGTGGCGCGGGAGGCGATCGACGCCGGGATCGCCGAACTGACCGGCGAGATCATGCAGGTGCCGTCGAAGGTCAGCGCGATCAAGATCGACGGGAAGCGCTCGTACGCGCGGGTCCGCGAGGGCGAGGACTTCGAGCTCGCCGCCCGGCCCACCACGGTGCACTCGTTCACGGTGCACGAGGTGCGCCCGGCCGTCGCCGAGGACGGCACGCCGGTGCTCGACCTCGACGTCACCGTCGAGTGCTCCTCCGGGACGTACATCCGGGCGCTGGCCCGCGACCTGGGCGCCGCGCTCGGCGTCGGCGGGCACCTGACCGCGCTGCGGCGCACCAGGGTCGGGCCGTACGGGGTCGAATCGGCGCACACCCTCGAGCAGTTGGAGGAGAAGCTCGAGGTGCTGCCGATCGCCGAGGCCGCGGCCGCCGCCTTCCCGCGCTGGGACGTCGACGCCGAACAGGCCCGGCTGCTCTCCAACGGCATGCGGCTGGACGCGCCCGGGCTGGGCGCGGACGGGCCGGTCGCGGTCTTCGACCCGGACGGGCGGTTCCTGGCGCTGATCGAGGAGGTCGGCGGGAAGGCCAAGCCGGTGGCGGTCTTCGTCGGCTGAGGGCGCCTGCGTCCCGGGCGGCCCCGTCGGGTGGTTACCGGCGGGGCCGCCCGGCGTTCCGGCGCCGGGGTTCTCAGCGCACGGCCAGGTACCAGTCGTTGCTGTGCAGGAAGCGGCCCGAGCGCTGCGGGTACTCGAAGGCGCACGGGCCCGCGCCGGTGAAGCCCAGGCGGGCGCAGAGCGCGTTGGACGGGGCGTTGTCGACGGCCGGGAAGGCGTGCAGGACCCCCGGGGCGGACGGGTCGGCGGCGACCAGCGCGCGCAGCGCGGTGAGCATCGCGCGGCCGGCCGCGAGCGCGACGCCGCGGCCCTGGAAGCCGGGCAGCACGTTCCAGCCGCTCTCGTGCACCTCGGCGCCCCGCCACTCGCGTCGGTGGTGGGCGATCGACCCGGCCTGCTCGCCGTCGGCCAGCACCGCGTACATCGTGCCGCCCAGGGCCGGGAGTCCGAGGTAGCGGCGGTGGCGCAGCAGCAGCTGCTCCTCGCTCTCCGGGCCGCCGACGTGCCGGCGCATCAGCGGGGTGTTGATCCGGCGCAGCAGGGCGAGGTGGGACTCGGACCAGGGTTCCAGGCGGACGTCCATGCCCCGCAGGGTGGCGCCGGGGGCGGCCGGGGCGCCAGCGGTTTTCCGGCGGCGGGCGGGCGGCGGACGTGCGCCGGGCACGGCACAGGGGAGGGCGGACCGGGGACGGGTGCGGGGGCGGGGCCGGTGCGGGCAAGTGCGGGGCGCCGGTCGGCAGTTGGCGGCGGGCGGGGGCGGGCCGGGTGGTCCGGGGCGGGGCGCGCGCCGGGCGGGACGGCAGGGGGCGCACGGAGTGAAGCAGTGTGGTGAGAGGGGCGTGCGAGGTGCTGTGGGGCTGGTGGGGGGCAGGCTGACCGGCGGCGTGTACGGCGGCCGTACCCGGCCCCGCCCGGGGCCCGGCGCGGCCCGGCGGGAGGACTTGGCGGGATGGGCGAGAGTGCGGGCGCCGGCTTCGCGGGGGATCCGGCACAGGCGCTGCTGCGGATCCGGGACCAGCAGGGCCGGCTGTGCGGGCTCGGCTTCGTCGCCGACCGGCACGGCACGGTGGTCACCGCGCACGAGGCGGTGGCCGGCCTGCCCCGGCTGGTGCTGCACACCCCCGGCGGCCAGTCCCGGGTGCTCGGCCCCGAGAGCGTCGACCTGCTGCCCGAACGCGGCCTCGCCCTGCTGCGCACCGCCGCCGTCGGCGGCCTGCCCGGCCCCGCGCTGCCGATCGGGCGCACCGCCGTCACCGGCCCCGTCGCGGTGCCGCACCAGCGCTGGGAGGACGGCGCGCCCGCGCTGGCCCACGGGCGGCCGCTCGGCCGGGAGAGCGGACGCTGCGGCGACGGCGCCCTGGTGCGCACCGTCCCCGGCGTGCTGCTGCTCGACCTCCCGGTGACCCCGCCCGCCGGGGCGCCGGTGCTCGACCCGGAGACCGGTGCGGTGCTCGCCGTGCTCGCCCCCCGGGTGCGCGCCGTCGCCGGGCCCGGCGTCGCGGCCGTCCCGCTGGCGGCCGACGGCCGCCCGGAGGACTCCCCGCTCGGCCGGCTGCTGGCCCGCAACGCCGCCGACGCCCCCGCCTTCGGCCGGGCGCTCAACCTGGGCGGGGCCCTGCGGCTGACCGGGGCCCAACTGGAGGGCGCCGCCGCCGGACCCGGACGGATCGCCGAACTCGCCGCCGACCGGGTCGACCGCCCCGACGGTCTCAGCGGCGAGGAACCGCAGGACGTCCTCACCGTGCTGCTCGGCGAGAGCGGCAGCGGCCGCAGCACCGAACTGGCGGCCCTGGCGGTGCGCCGGGCCGGCGCCGCCCGGCCACTGCCCACGCTCTGGCTGCGCGGCGCCGACCTGGCCGCCGGCGACCGTACCCTCGGCGACCCGCTGCGCCGCCGACTCGCCCTGGTAGCACGGGAGTTCGGCGTGCCCGAGGTCGACCCCGGGGAGCTGGCGGCGCTCTGCGCCGACGCCGGGCGGCCGCTGCTGGTGGTGCTCGACGGGCCCGAGGAGGCGCCGCTCGCGCTCTCCGCGCGCTGGCTGACCGCCGGGCTGGAATGGCTGCGCGCGCACCGCGCCCGGGCCCTGGTCGCCTGCCGCCCCGACGGCTGGGAACAGCTCGGCCCCTGGCGCTCCGCCGCCCGGGCCCTGTGGCTCGGCCCGCTCACCGACGACGCCGCGGCCCGGGCCGGCCGCCGCTACGGACTGCCCGGCGCCTTCCTAGGCCCGGCCGAGCGCGGCCACCCGCTGGCCCTGCGGCTGGCCGGCGAGCTGCGCGGCGCGGGCGTGCACGGCCCGGTCGGCAGCCGGGCCGAACTCTTCGCCGGCTGGCTCGACCTGGCCTGCCTCACCGTCGCCCGCCGGATCGCGCTCACCCCCGGCGGGCCGCGCCGGCACCGCCGCGGCGGGCCGGTGCCGCCCGGCGAGGACGCCCGGCAGGTCCGCCGCCTCGCGGCCGTCGCGGCCGGGCGGCTGCACGAGGCGGCGCGGCTGATGCTCGGCGCGGGCGACGGGGCGCTGCCCGCCGAGGACTTCGCCCGGCTGTTCCCGGACGCGGGCGGGTGGGCGCGGGCCGTCCGGGAGGAACGGCTGCTGGTCCCGGCGGGGGCCGGGTACCGGGCGGGGCACGAGGAGTGGGGGGAGTGGCTGCAGAGCCTGCACCTGGACCTGGACGCGGCCCTGCGGCTGCTGCTGGAGGAGCGGGACGCGGGGGCGGCGGGGGACGGGCCGGCCGGCGGCGGTGCGGGGGCCGGGGCGGGGGTCGGGCGGGCCCGGGTCGGGGTGGTGGTGGGGGCGCTGCGGCGGGCGGGGGAGGTGCGCGGGGCGGCGGTGCTGGACGGGTGGCTGCGGCGGGTGCGGGCGGCGCTGGAGCGTTCGGAGCGCGGCGGCGAGGCGGACTGGTGGGCCGGGCGGCTGCTGGTGGCGGGGATCGCGGGGAGCCCGGAGCCGTCCGCGCACCGGGAGCTGCTGGAGCTGCTGGCGGACCGGGCCGGGCGGGACGAGCGGTTCGGCGCCGCGTTCTGGACGGGCCTGCCGCTGCCGGTGGCCGAACGGGTCGCGCTGCTGGCCCGGTTGGCCGAGGTCCCGGGCCGGGCGGAGGTGGCCCGGGCGGCGGCGGCCGAGCTGCTGGCGGCCGATCCGCGCGGTGTGCTGCCGCTGCTGTGCGCCTGGTACGGGCACGCCGCCGGGCGCCCCGAGGGGGCCGAGCGCGCCGAGGGCGCCGCGGAGCTGGCCGACGAGCTGCTGTACGAGCACCGGGCGCTGGCGCTGGACGAGTTGACGGAGGCGCTGGTGGCCACCGCGCACCCGCGGGCGGACGCGCTGCTGGGCCGGCTGGCCGAGCGGGAGCCGTCCGCGCTGTGCCGGGCGGTCGACCGGTGGAGCCACGACCCGCGCCCCGAGCGGCACGTCGCGGCGGCCGTGCACGCGCTGCGCACCGCCCCGCACGCGGGCGGTTCGGGCGCGCAACTGCTGCGGCTGGCGGCCCGCACGCTGCTCGCCCGGGAGGACGAACCGGCCCTGCACGGCGCGGCGTTGGCGCTGCTGGTGCGCGACCCGGCGGGCCGGGCCGAGCACCTGCCGGCCGCGCTGGCCGGGTACCGGGCGGGCGACCCGTTCCTGACCGCCGAGGTGCTGGCCGGGCTGCTGGCGGAGCACCCGGACCAGGTGCTGGCGGCGGTGCGCGCGCGGCTGCTGGTGCCGGGCGCCCGGGCGGGGGAGGGCCTGCGGGTGCTGGACGGGGCGGCCGACCCGGCGGTGGCGCGGGCCGGCCTGCTGCTGGCCGCCGAACTGCTGCGGGAGGACCCGGAGCGGGCCGGGGAGGTGGCCCGGCACCTGGACGCGGCGCTGGACGCCGGGCGGGACGGCCGCCCGCTGCTGGACGCGGTGCTGGCCGCCGGGCCGTCGGTGCGGGCACTCTTCGTGCCGGTGCTGGCGGCGCCCGGCGGCGGCCGGGAGGAGCTGCTGGACGCGCTGCTGGCCGCGGAGCGGGACGAGGGGGTGCTGGCGGCCGTGGTGGAGGCGCTGGCGGCCCGGCACGCCGGGCACCCGCAGCGGCGGGTGCGCGAGCTGCTGGTGCGGGTCGCCGCGCGGTGGCCGGGCGCGGACGCCGCCCTGGTGCGCTGTGCGGGCCGCTGGGCGGGTTTCGCCCGGCTGTTGGCGTCCTGGCCCGAGGAGGCCCCGCCGCCGCCCCAGGGGCCCCGGCTGGCCCGGCTGCGGGCCCTCGCCGCGTCCGGGCGGGACCCGCAGTACGCCGCCGCCGAGGCCGAACGGCAGGTGGACCGTCCCGGCGGCCGTCTGACCGATCACACCAAGGGCCTTCCGGTACCTGGGCAGGGCCGGTCGCATGGCACGCTATAGGGGTTCGGTTTCGGTCTTTCGAGTGCACGGGTTGTGCACACCGTAGGAACAAGGAGCGGTCAGGTGCAGCGCTGGCACGGCCTGGAGGAGATCCCCGGGGACTGGGGGCGCAGCGTCGTCACCATCGGATCGTTCGACGGGGTCCACCGCGGACACCAGTTGATCATCAACCGGGTGGTGGAGCTGGCCGGCGAACTGGGGGCGAAGTCGGTCGTGGTGACCTTCGACCCGCACCCCAGCGAGGTGGTCCGCCCCGGCACCCACCCGCCGCTGCTGGCCCCGCAGCCGCGCCGGGCCGAACTGGTCGAGCAGCTGGGCGTGGACGCCGTCCTGGTGCTGCCGTTCACCGCCGAGTTCTCCCAGGAGTCCCCGGAGTACTTCGTCCGGTCGGTGCTGGTCGACGCGCTGCACGCGAAGGCGGTCGTCGAGGGCCCCAACTTCCGCTTCGGGCACCGCGCGGCGGGCAACGTCGACCTGCTCGCCGAGCTCGGCCGGGCCGACGACTTCACCGTCGAGGTGGTCGACCTGCAGGTGCGCGGCGCGGCGGGCGACGGCGAGCCGTTCTCGTCCAGCCTGTGCCGGCGGCTGGTCGCGGCCGGCGACATGGCCGGCGTCGCCGAGATCCTCGGCCGCCCGCACCGGGTCGAGGGCGAGGTCGTCCGGGGCGCCCAGCGCGGCCGCGAACTCGGCTACCCCACCGCCAACGTGGACACCGTCCCGTACTCGGCGATCCCCGCCGACGGCGTGTACGCGGGCTGGCTGACCGCCGACGGCGAGACCATGCCCGCCGCGATCTCGGTCGGCACCAACCCGACCTTCGACGGCACCGCCCGCACCGTCGAGGCGTACGCCATCGACCGGGTCGGCCTCGACCTGTACGGGCAGCACGTCGCCGTCGACTTCCTGGCCTGGCTGCGCGGCATGGAGAAGTTCGACTCCGTCGACGCCCTGCTGGAGCGGATGGCCGAGGACGTCAAGCGGGCCCGGGAGCTCACCGAGCGCCCCTGAGCGTCCCCCGCACGCGCCGGAGGCCCCCCCGCGGGGGGCCTCCGGCGCGTGGTCAGCCCTGGTGGGGCGGCGGGTAGCCGTACCCCGGCGGCGGCGCCTCGTGCGGCGGCGGGTAGCCGTAGCCGTGCTGCGGGGGCTGCGGCTGGGGCGGGTAGCCGCCCTGCTGCGGGTAGGGCTGCTGCCAGGGCTGGCCCTGCTGCGGGTAGCCGCCCTGCTGGGGCGGGTAGCCCCCCTGCTGTGGGTACGGCTGGTGCTGCTGCGGGTAGCCGCCCTGCTGCGGGTACTGCTGCTGCGGCTGGCCCTGCCAGCCGGCCTGCTGCTGGGAGCGGGCGATGTCCTCGCCGACCAGGGTGGCCAGCTCGAAGTAGGCGTCCCGGACCTTGGGCCGCATCATCTGCAGGTTGACCTCGGCGCCGGCCGCCAGGCTCTCGTCGAACGGCACCACCACGACGCCGCGGCAGCGGGTCTGGAAGTGCGCCACGATGTCCTCGACCTTGATCATCTTGCTGGTCTCGCGCACCCCGGAGACCACCGTGATCGACCGCTGCACCAGGTCCGCGTAGCCGTGCGCGGACAGCCAGTCCAGCGTGGTCGAGGCGCTGGACGCGCCGTCCACGCTGGGCGTGGCCACCACGATCAACTGGTCCGCCAGGTCCAGCACGCCGCGCATCGCCGAGTACAGCAGACCGGTGCCGGAGTCGGTCAGGATGATCGGGTAGTGCTGCCCGAGCGCCTGGATGACCTGGCGGTAGTCCGAGTCGTCGAAGGTGGTGGAGACCGCCGGGTCCACGTCGTTGGCGACGATCTCCAGGCCCGAGTTCGGGTCCTGCGAGGTGTACTGGCGGATGTCCATGTAGCTGCGGATGTTCGGGATCGCCGTCACCAGGTCGCGGATGGTCGCCCCGGTCTGCCGCTTGATCCGGCGGCCCAGCGTGCCCGCGTCCGGGTTCGCGTCGATGGCGATGACCTTGTCCTGCCGCTCGCTGGCCAGCGTCGCGCCCAGCGAGGTGGTGGTCGTGGTCTTGCCGACGCCGCCCTTGAGGCTGATCACCGCGATCCGGTAGCAGGTCATCACCGGGTGCCGGATCAGCTCCAGTTTCTGCTGCTTGCCGGCCTGCGCCGACTTGCCGCCGAACTGGAACCGGGACTGCTTCTGCACCTTCGGCTGGCCGCGCAGCAGCCGGTCCGAGGACAGCTCCACCGCCGCCGTGTAGCCCAGCGCCGCCCCGTGCGCCGCGGCCTGCCCGGCCGCCTGCTGGAACTGCGCCGGAGCCTGCGGGGCCCCGCCCGGGTTGTGCTGCTGGTACGGCTGCGGCGGCTGCTGCGGCCAGCCGCCCGCCCGCGGATCGGCCGGCGGCTGCTGCTGGGCGGGCCACTGCTGGCCCTGCTGCGGGTAGGGCTGCTGGACCTGCGGCGGGTACTGCTGCTGGGGCCACTGCTGCTGCGGGGGCTGCTGGGCGTCCGGCGCCGGGTAGCCGCCCTGCTGCTGCGGGTACGGCTGCTGCGGCGGCGCCTGCTGCGGGACGGGCTGCGGCTGGACGGGCTGCGGCTGCGGGGCCTGCTGCTGCACCGGCGGCTGCGGGGCCTGCGGCGGGCCGGGAACCTGCTGCGCCACCGGCGGCGCGGCGTCCGGCACCGGGGCCTGCGCGGCCGGCGCGTTCGGACCGGGGTCCGGCTGCGCGGCGGCCTGCGCCTGCACCGGCGGCTGCTGCTCGGCCGGCTGGACGGGCTGCGGCTGCTCCGGCTGCGCGGCCACCGGCGGACCCGGCGGCTGGGGGGCCTGCTGCTGCACCGGCGGCTGCTGGACCTGCGGCGGCGGGGCCTGCTGCTGCACCGGTGGGGGCTGCACCACCGGGGGCTGGGCCTGCGGCACCTGCTGCTGCTGGACGGGCTGCTGCTGGACCGGCTGCGGCTGCGGCGCCGAGGTCGGAGCACCCGGCGCGGCGCTCTGGGTGTACCAGGACGGAGCGGTGTAGTCCGGGGCGTCGGACCAGTCATCGTCGTCCTCGGCCGCGTTGTCGCCGACGTAGACGCCGTCCCGATCGCTGCTCACTGGGGCTCCCTCGTTCTCGCCGAAGCTGCTTCGGCGGTTGCCGTCGGGCAACAAGACTAGGCCGTGCGCGGGCCCGCTTTGAAGGCGGTGCCCGACCTCACGGCGGATCCGACCGGCCCGGCCGGCCCGCCCGCACCCGGGCCCCCGTGGCCCTTCCGGAGCGTGCGGACCGGCCGGCCGGCGGTCAGTCCATGCGGCGGGGACCGCCCAGCACCTGGGTCTCGGCCTCGCCCTGGTTGGTCATCACGTACTGGCGCCGCATCCGGGTCGCCCACAGCGTCACGTTGTCCGGCAGCGTCGGCAGCGCGCTCACGTCACCCGGGGCCAGCGACAGCAGCCGGCCCAGCAGGTCGGCCTCCTGCGGCGAGACCCGCTGCAGGCCGACCAGGTCGGCGGCGTTCAGCACCCGGCCCGCGTTCGGGCCCAGGTACGGCAGCACGGTCAGCGTGGTCTGCCAGGGCGTCGCCGACAGCCGGCTGCGGTTGGGCCGCGCGCCCAGGTCGCGGACCACCAGAACGGGGGACGCCACCGAGGCGCCCTGCGCACCCAGCCGGCCCACCTGGTGGACCGTCACGCACGGCTGCCCGCCGCCCGCTGCCTGCGCCATCGGCGCCCACGCCTGCGGACGGCCGGTCTCCACCGCGATCCGGGCGCCGGTCGCGGCCGCGCGCAGCGCGATCAGCTGCGCCGTCCACATGCCGCCGACCAGCACCACCTCGAACGCGGACGGGCGGAACAGCCCGATCACCGCGGGCTGCTGCTGGTGGTCCAGGCCGATCACCACGCCGTCGTCGCCGACCGGGAAGGCCAGCGCCGCGAGGTCCTCGGCCGGCAGCACGTGCTTCTCCCGGCGCGGGCCGCGCAGCCCGAAACCGGGGCGCACCCGCACCGGGCGCTGCTCGACCGGCTGCGGGGCCTGGCCGGAGTAGGTCTGGTAGGCCATCAGGACGTCCCTCCCAGGGGCAGCGTGGCGAGCAGGCCGGGGGCGTGCTCCAGGTCGAGGCGGGTCAGCGAGGCGCCGCTGTGCTGCGCCCGGGACTCCGCCTGGCGGCCCATCTGCTCGAGCCTGGACTCGTTGTGCTCGGTCAGCCGCAGGTGGCCGCTGAGCGCCACCGCGCCGCCCATCGCGCGGGACGCGGTGACCGAGAAGGTCGAGGCGAACGCGGGCGTGCCGGTCAGCTGGTTGACCAGGTCGGGGGCGGTCACCCGGCCGCCGCCCATGCCCGGGCGGGAGAGCACCGGCCACTTGGAGACCCAGTACGTGGCGTGCCAGCGGTCGTCGATCCGGCAGTACTTCGAGGACTCCTGGGCCCGGCGCACGCCGACCCCGCCGCCGCCCGAGCCCTGCCGGCCCGCCACCGCCACCGGGTTGGCGCACACCGAGATGGCCAGCGCGGCGATCAGCTCCCGCTCGTCCAGCACGGTGGCGGTGAAGCCGGCGCTGTTCAGCCGGCCGGCCAGCTGGTCGGTGACCCGCTGCAGGGTCTTGCGGGCGCCCTCCTCGCCGCCGCCGCGGGCCAGCACGGCGGTGGCCGCGCGCTCCGGGTCGAGCTTGAGCGCGACCCAGGTCAGCCGCAGCGCCGGGGTGCTGACCCCGCCGGGGGTCTGCTGGTAGGCGCGGGCGGCCAGCGAGTGCTCGGGCAGGTGCGGGGCGGGGGCGGGCTGGGTGTGCTGGACCAGCTGCACCGACTCCAGGCCGATGTCGTCGACCTGGAGGATCGAGCAGATCAGGTCCAGCGGCACCGCGGAGGTGGCCCGGCCCGGGCGCAGCGGCTGGTCCTTGGACTGCACCAGCAGCACCGAGGTGAAGAAGGTCCCGTCGCCGACCATGCCGGTCTCGCGGCGCAGCGGACGGCCGTCGCCGAGGTCGGTCTCGATCGCGTGGGTGCAGGTCTTGAGCGCCGGGTCGAGCTCCATCACCGGCGCGATCGCCGGGTCGGTGCCGGGCGGCGGGACGTTGTACTTCGCCTCCTTGCGGCGGGCGTTGTACGCCGAGCGGACGCTCACCGCCTCGCCGGTGGTGCGGCCGCGCAGCCGCAGCAGGGCGATCACGACCAGGACCAGCGCGGGCACCGCGAAGGCCGCGGCCATCATCGTGTTGATCGACCAGCCGACCGCGACCAGGGCGGCGGCGACCTCCAGCTGGACGATCTGCTTGAGTTCCAGCCGGCGGCCCAGCAGCCCGGGCCGGGGCAGCAGCCGCAGGCCCACCGGGCCGACCGCGGCCGGGGCGGGCGGTGCGGTGCGGGCCCGGCGTCCGCCCTGGGCCTCCGGCCTCCGGCCGTGCGAAGTGGAGCGTCGTCGTGCTGGAGCGGACTGGCTTGGCATCCCCCGAATTGCCCTCTCTGCTTCAGATGTCCCGTCAGATCCCCCTGCGGGCCCGGAAAGTCTCGGGCGGGGGCCGGGTCGGCGGCCCGGATGGCGGACCGTCGGAGCCTACCCGTTACCGTACTCACCGTCTGCTGCCGCATCGTAGAGGAGTGGCCGCGAGGGTCGCCCGCCGGGTGGCAGACTCAACCGACGGCACAAGCGCGTTGACACCCGCGGGGCGGGTCACACAGGGGAGACGGGGACGAGCATGGCATCACGCCGGGACGAGCTGAACGCCTACACCTTCGCCCGGAAGCGGATGGTGGGGGCCTTCCTGCAACCGGGCGGCGGCGGCAACGACGAGGACGCGCCGCGTCCGCTCCGCGCGGTGCTGCCGAGCTTCGTGGTCGCCGCGGTGGTCGTCGCGGGCTTCGGCATGTGGGGCGTGCTCAAGCCGGCCGCGCCGCCGAACTGGGACAACGGGAAGTACATCCTGCAGGGGAAGTCCTCGACCACCCGCTACGTGATCCTGAACGACGGGCCCAACAAGGAGCCCACCCTGCACCAGGTGCTGAACATGGCCTCGGCCCGGCTGGTGCTGGCCGCGGGCGCCACCGTGCTGTCCGTCGCCGACGACGTGCTGGACAAGTACCCGCGCCGCGGCGCCACCATCGGCATCCCGTACGCGCCGGACAAGCTGCCCAAGAAGGACGACGCGGGCAAGCAGAAGCTGTGGTCGGTCTGCGACACGAAGAGCAAGCAGAACGCCCAGTCGACCGTCGGCCAGTCGGTGTTCATCGCCGCCGACCAGGACGAGAAGACCCTCAAGGACCCGGCCCGGGTGCTCGACGAGAACCAGGCGCTGTACATCCAGGAACCGAACCTGGACGCCAAGACGGACGGCTCGTTCTACCTGGTGGACTCCAACGGCGTGAAGCACGCGATCGGCACGTACAACCAGACGGACGAGCAGATCAACGCCCTGAAGCTGGCCCTGTTCGGCCAGAGCCCCGAGGCGCAGCGGGTCACCAAGGACTGGACCAACACGCTGGCGGACGGCTACCCGGTGCAGTTCCCGGACATCCCGGGGCTGGGCGACAAGGCCCAGAACTCCCACCTGGACATGTCGGACTCGAAGCAGAAGAAGGTCGGTCGGCTGCTGTCGTTCCAGGACGCCTTCTACGTGGTCGGCCTCGACCACCTGTACCAGATCACCCCGTTCCAGTACCAGCTGATGAAGTACGACCCCCGGATGATCAGCGTCTACGGCTCCAGCAGCGAGGCCAAGGCGGACCCGATCAACGCGAGCGACATCAACAAGCTCCAGCCCCAGATCGACAACCACCTGATGACCGAGCACCCGGACATGCCCACCCACCAGCTGAAGGCCGTCAACATCGGGGAGAAGCCCCGCACCGTGATCTGCTCCACCTACGCCGGGGCCGAACAGGACGGCCGGATCAAGCGCACGGTCTGGGCGGACGGCGAGTACCCGGCGAAGGTCAGCGCGAACTCGCTCAGCGCCCACGTGACGGCCGGGCACGGCCTGCTGTACCGCGCGGTGGACGGCGACACGCTCGATGCCAGCGGCCAGGCGAGCTCCGGCAGCTACTTCCTGATCACCGACGCCGGCCTGCGCTACTCCCTGCCGGCCAGCACCGCCGCGCCCACCGCCGACGGCTCCTCCGCCCCGGCGGCCCCGGCTGCCCCGGCCGCCAAGGCGGAGGCCAACGAGGCCCAGGCGCGGCTCGACTACAAGGACGTCCTGCCGCCCCAGGTGCCGGCCGCGTGGTCCAAGCTGGTCCCGGCCGGGCCGGTGCTCGACACCACGGCCGCAGCTCAGCCGCAGAACGCCTGACGGGCCGTCAACGCGGGTAGCGCGATCCAGTGTCATGGTCTGGTAACTACCCGCTATCCGGTGTTGGGTGTAGGGCAGTTGGCCGTTACAGTGCTTCAGAGCACCACACGAAGTGGTGCCCGTGCGGGCGTTCGCCACAGGGACGTCCGGACGTAGTCTGTCTCATGGGGGACGGTGGATCATGGCAGGTCAGTTCACGACGACCGCGGAGGAAATGACCGCCTTCGCGAACCGCATCGGCGAGGTCAACCAGCAGGTCCAGGGCGAGATCGGTCGTCTCAACAACCTGGTCTCCGAGATCGCTTCGGGCTGGAAGGGCGCGGCTGCGTCCGCGTACCAGCAGATGCAGTCGCAGTTCAACGAGGACGCGAACGCGCTCAACCGGATCCTCGACGAGATCCGTCAGGCCATCGAGGCGACCACCAAGGCCTACTCGATGACTGAAGAGGAGCAGCGTGCTGCGGTCGGTGGCATCGGCTGACGCCGGTAGCTCGTAACCACCACCACACTGCGCCCCTCCGGGGGTGCGCCGTGAATCCATCGAAGGGGAGAGATCAATGTCCGGCATTCTCGTCAATTTCCAGACCATTCAGAACGCCAGCTCCGAGGTCCGGCAGACCGCCTCGCGCATCCAGAACCAGCTGGACGACCTGAAGGCGGGCGTCCAGCGCATCGCCTCCAGCTGGGAAGGCGCTGCCCAGCAGGGCTACCAGGCCCGCCAGGCCCAGTGGGACGCCAAGGCCGCCGACCTCCAGGAGGTCCTGGGTCGGATCGCCGCCGCGCTGGACAACGCCGCGCAGAGCTACCAGCAGACCGAGGACTCGAACCGGAACATCTGGCAGTAACCGTCGGTAGACGGACAGCACGGGGGAACTTGCACGGCAAGTGCTTGACACGGGCGGGCGTCCTCACGGACGCCCGCCCTTCGTGCGCCGCACGGGGCGGGGCACGACCGACACGGGTGGAACGCAGTGAGGGGTGGAGCAGAGGTGGCGTCAGGATCGTTGCGCCGGGCTGGTGCGGTGCTGCTGGTACTGGGAACGGTCGGCCCGATGGCGATCGGCCCGGCCTGGGCCGGACCGGTGCCGGCGGGCGGCGACACCCGCGGGCAGCTGCGGCTGACCGCCTCCGGTGACTGCAACTTCCCGATCAGCGAGAACACCAAGGCCAAGCCGTGGGCGCTGCAGCGGGTCTTCCTGGACGAGGTGTGGGGCACGGGCAAGCCGCAGCCCGCCTCCAGTGCCAGCCCCAGCCCGGCCGCCAGCGGCAAGGGGAAGGGCAAGGCCGACGGCGACGGCCCGGTCCCGAACCGGACCGGCGCGGGAGTCGTGGTCGCGGTCATCGACACCGGGGTGGACAACCGGAACCCGCAGCTGAAGGACAAGGTCATCGAGGGCCCGGACCTGCTCAAGGAGACCATGGCGGCCAACAACAAGCAGGTCCCGGAGGGGACCAGCACGACCGACCCGGTGGGCCACGGCACCAAGGTGGCCGGCATCATCGCGGCCGCGCTGGACCCGACCGGCGAGATCGGCTTCGTCGGTCTGGCCAAGGACGCGAAGATCCTGGCGATCCGGCAGAACGACGCCGACGGCAACGGCGACGTCGGGAGCCTGATCAAGGCGATCGACTCGGCGATCGGGCAGAAGGTCCAGGTCATCAACATCTCGCAGGACGTCCGGGTCCAGGTCGACCCGAACAAGTCCGAGAACGAGAACCGCTTCGACCACGACAAGGAGCTCGGGGAGGCCCTGAAGCGGGCCGAGGCCGCCGGCATCGTGGTGGTCGCCTCCTCGGGCAACGACGGCGCCGAGGGCCCGACCTTCCCGGCCGCCTACCCGACGGTGCTGTCCGTGGGCGCCTCCGACCGGAACAACGAGCGGGCGCCGTTCTCCCAGTACGGCGACTTCGTCAAGGTGGCCGCACCCGGCGTCGACATGCTCTCCACCGTCCCCGGCCACGGCCAGTGCACGGACAACGGCACCAGCTTCTCCGCCCCGTACGTCTCCGGGGTGGCCGCCCTCCTCAAGGGCTGGCACCCCACCTGGAACCCGATGCAGATCCGCACCGTGATCGAGCAGACCGCGCAGCGCACCGAGCGGGGCCCGAACAAGTACATCGGCTGGGGCGTGGTCGACCCGGTGAAGGCCATGGAGTACAGCGAGGTGCCCGGCCCGACCGCCTCGCCCAGCGTGGACGCGCAGGTCAAGCTCGACACCGTGGCGCTGCGGCCGCAGCCGCTCGGGCTGGAGGAGACCCAGGCCGACCGGGACCGCCGCACCGGCACCTTCGTGCTCGGCATCGGCGCCCTGGTGGTGGCCGGCCTGGCCGGCGGTTCGATCGTCACCCGGGACATGCAGCGGCGCCGCGGGCGCCACGACTGACCCGCCCCGCGCGGGCGGTGGGTACGAGGGGGCCGGTCCCGGAAAGGGGCCGGCCCCCGTCCGGTCCTGGGGACCGGGTGGGGGCCGACGGGAGGGCGGGCCCGCGGGGATCAGACGCGCTCGTCCTCGGGGAGGGTGATGACCCAGCGGGTCTCCGGACGGGGGCGCAGGTAGAGCGCCCAGTAGAGGCTGGCCGCGGCGGTGATGCCGAGGGTCCACCACAGCGCGGTGGGGTCGAGCTTGGTCAGGACGTAGGCCAGGGCGACGATCACCAGGACCGGCAGGGCGGGCCACAGCGGCTGGCGCCAGGCCGCGACGGCCTTGTGGTGGCCGCGGCGGGAGAACAGCGCGCCGACGGCGACCAGCAGGTAGAGCGCGGCGACCGCGACACCCGTGATGTTGGTCAGCAGGTCCTGGCCGACGAAGCAGAGCGCGGCACCGGGGATGCCGACCGCCAGGGTGGAGATCCACGGGGCGCTGAACTTGTTGAGGGTGCCGAAGGCCTTGTTGACCGGCTCCGGCCAGGCCTTGTCGCGGCCGGAGGCGAACAGCACCCGGGAGTTCTGGATGACCATCACGATGCCGGCGTTGATGATCGCCAGCGCGATGCACAGGCTGATGAAGGTGCCGACGCCGCTGTTGCTCCAGCCGATCACCAGCGAGGAGATGTTCCCCTCGCTGAGCGCCTTCAGGTCGGGGGCGCCCATGGTGATCGCGGCGACCGGGACCAGGATGATGGCGGTGGACAGGCCCAGCGTCCACAGCACGGTGCGGGCGACGTTCTTGCGCGGGTTCTCCAGCTCCTCGGAGAGGTAGATCGCGGTGGAGAAGCCCTGGGTGACGAAGAGCGCGGTGCCCATCGCGGCCAGGATCGCCGCGAAGCCCACCCCGCTGGTGGCGCCGCTGGTCACGTCGGCGACGGAGCCGTGCAGCAGGCTGCTCACGCCGCGCTCCGAGTGGCCGAAACCGAGGAAGGCGACCACGGCGCAGGCGATGACCTCCAGCACCAGGAAGATGCCGGTGATCCAGGCGTTCGCCCGCAGGTCCAGCAGGCCGGCCACGGTGGCCGCGAGCATCACCGCGGCGCCGGCCCACTTCGGGTCGAGGTGGATGATCGGTTCCAGGTAGTCGGCGGTGCCCATGGCGATCAGTGAGGGCACGATCATCACCACGATCAGCGACTGGATGAAGACCAGCCAGCCGGTGAACTTGCCCGCCAGGGTGCCGACCATCGCGTACTCGCCGCCCGCGGAGGGCACCAGGGTGCCGAGCTCGGAGTAGCAGAACGCCACCGCGACGCAGATGACCGTGCCGATCAGGATCGACATCAGGGTGAAGGTGCCGAGCGAGTTGAAGAGCTCCGGAACGATCACGAAGAGTGAGGATGCCGGGGTCACGCAGGAGAGCGTGAGCAGGGTGCCGCCCACGACGCCGAGCGATCGGGCGAGCTTCTTGGGGCTCCCCGCGGTGTCCCCCGTGAGGGGGGAGGCTACCTGCGGGGGAAGCGTGTCGGTCATGGGGCATCCGATCCACTGAGCGGCGGTGTGGGGGTGGGGAGCGGTATCGCCTCCGAAGCACGGTCTCGCGGTCTGGTTCTGCTTCGCTCCCGGTTCGCCAGGTTGCCTGGGTGAATTGACCCAGTCAACGCGCGATCGGCTGCGGATTCCGTCGTCACAAGGGCGATCCGCCTGCGGAACGCAGCTCCGAAGGGGTCGGGACGTATGTTTCCGTAGTGTCAACTCGGGTTAACTGCGCTTGAATCGAAGGTGATGTGAGGTGGCCGACGTCGATTCCAAGGCGCTCCGCCGCGCCGCGCTACTGGGCCGAAAAACGTCGTCGGACACCCCCGACGGGTACGGGAACCGAAGGAAAACCGCGAAAAGCGGAAGATAACGTTATGGCACCGTTCCACCCCTCGGATGCCGCCCGGGAACGCCGGAGGGCCGGACCCCTTCCGGAGCCCGGCCCTCCCGATCACCGTCCGTGACGGTGCTCGCGCTAGATCTGCGTCGGCAGCCAGCCGGTCTGCACCGTCTGGCCCGCCTGGATCCGGCGGGAGACGAACACGCCGCGGCCCGGCGGCTGCGGCTGCGGCTTGACCGTGCCCAGCAGCGCGCCCTCGCCCTTGTCACCGGAGAGCAGCAGGCCCTGACCGCCCAGCTCGCGCATCCGCTGCATCACCGGCTCGAACAGCGAACGGCCGGCGCCGCCCGCGTTGCGGGCGATGATCAGGCGCAGACCGATGTCGCGCGCGAACGGCAGGAACTCCGCCAGCGGCGCCATCGGGTTGCCCGACTGGGTGGCGACCAGCTCGTAGTCGTCCACGATCACGAACATGTCCTTGCCGCTGTACCAGCTGCGGTTGCGCAGCTGCTCCGGCGTGACGTCCGGGCCGGGCAGGCGGCGCCCGCAGGCCCCGCGCAGCATCTCCACGATCGCCGTCATGGCGGGCGCGGCGGCCGCGTACTCCACCAGGTACTCCGGCGGCACCACGCCGAGCAGCGAGCGGCGGAAGTCGCCGACCACGATGCCCGCCTGGTCCGGGGTGTACCGCTCGGTGATCTGCTTGATCAGCATCCGCAGCATCGCCGACTTGCCGGATTCGCTCTCGCCGAAGACGACGAACAGCGGGTCGGACTCGAAGTTGACGAACACCGGCGCCAGCTCGACCTCGTCGACGCCGAACGCGACACCCAGCTCCGGGTGCTCGAAGCCCTTGGGCAGCGAGTGGCCGTCCAGCACCGGCGGCAGCATGCGCACCTGCGGGGCCCGCGGGCCGGTCCAGGCCGCGTTGACCTGGGAGACCAGGTCGGCGACGCCGTCCACCAGGTCCTCGGTGCTGCTGGAGCCGTCGATCCGGGGCAGGCCGGACAGGAAGTGCAACTGGTCGGCGGTCAGGCCGCGGCCCGGGATGGGCGGCACGTTCGCCGCCACCTTGCGGCCGATCTCGGACTCCATGGAGTCACCGAGCTTCAGCTCGACCCGGTTCTGCAGCTGGTCCTTCAGCGCCGGGCGGACCTCGGCGTAGCGGGCCGCGGTGATCACCACGTGCACGCCGTAGCCGAGACCGCGCTGCACGATGTCGGCGATGACCGGCTCCAGGACCTCGAACTCCTGCTTGAAGGTCAGCCAGCCGTCGACGAACAGGAACACGTCGCCGAACTGCTCGTCGGGCAGCTGCCCGGCGGCCCGGCGGGACCGGTAGGTGGCGATGGTGTCGATGCCGGTCGCCCGGAACAGCTCCTCACGGCGGTTGAGCACGCCGTGCACCTCGCTGATCATGCGGCGGACCTTCTCGACGTCCAGTCGGCCCGCCACGCCGCCGACGTGCGGCAGCTCGGCCAGCGAGCCGAAGCCGCCGCCGCCGAAGTCGAGCAGGTAGAACTGCGCCTCCACCGGCGTGTGGGTGACCGAGAAGCCGGCCACGATGGTGCGCACCATGGTGGACTTGCCGGAGCGCGGACCGCCCACGATCATGCCGTGGCCCGCGGCGCCCGAGTAGTCCAGGTACATCACGTCGCGGCGCTGGTCGCGCGGCTTGTCGACGATGCCGACCGGGACGACCAGGTTGCCCTGGCGGACGGCCGCCGGGGTCAGGCCGCGGTCCTGGCTGACCTGCAGCGGCTCCAGCAGGCTGTCCACCGACGGCGAGTCGTCCAGCGGCGGCAGCCACACCTGGTGGGCCGGCGGGCCCTGGCCGATCATCCGCTGCACGAACACGTCGAGCATGGTGTCCAGCAGCGCCTCGTCCGTCTCCTCCTCCTCGGGGAGCTCGGGGAGGACCTCCACCTCGGGCTCGACGACCTCGACCTCGGCGGCGGTGAACAGCACCGGCTGGGCGGTGACCACCACGCCGCCGACCGCGCGCTGGGTGCCCGGCGCCCGGTACTTGCCGGAGACGTACGCGGCGCGGAAGCGCTCCATCACGTCGGAGCCGAACTTGAGGTAGCCCACGCCGGGGATCGGCGGCAGGTGGTAGGCGTCCGGCACGCCGATCGCGGCCCGCGACTCGGCGGCCGAGAAGGTGCGCAGACCCAGGCGGTAGGAGAGGAAGGTGTCCAGACCGCGGAGCTTGCCCTCCTCCAGTCGCTGCGAGGCCAGCAGCATGTGCATGCCCAGCGAACGGCCGATCCGGCCGATCTGGATGAACAGCTCGATGAAGTCCGGCTTCGCGGTGAGGAGTTCGGAGAACTCGTCGATGATCATCAGCAGCGAGGGCAGCGGGTCGAGCGGCGCACCCGCCGCGCGGGCCCGCTCGTACTCGTTGATGTTCGCGTAGTTGCCCGCCGCGCGCAGCAGCTCCTGGCGGCGGTTCATCTCGCCCTCGATCGCGTCGCGCATGCGGTCGATCAGGGTCGCTTCGCCCTCGAGGTTGGTGATCACGGCCGCGGTGTGCGGCATCTCCGACATGCCGGCGAAGGTCGCACCACCCTTGAAGTCCGCGAGCACCAGGTTCAGCACCTCGGAGGAGTGGGTGACCGCCAGCGCCAGCACGATGGTGCGCAGCACCTCGGACTTGCCGGAACCGGTCGCGCCGACGCACATGCCGTGCGGGCCCATGCCCTCCAGCGAGGCTTCCTTGATGTCCAGCCAGACGTACTCGCCGTTGCTGCCGACGCCCAGCGGGACGCGCAGCTTCTCGCGCATCGGCTTGGGACGCCAGTGCCGGGCCGGGTCGAAGGAGCCCGGGTCGCCGGTGTGCATCATCTCGGTGAAGTCCATCGACACCAGCGACGGGTCGCTGTCGTCGCCGCCCACGGACGCCCGGAACGGCGACAACTGCCGCGCCAGCGCCTCGGACTGCCAGCTGGACAGGCCGTCCGGGGTCCCCGGGTAGCTCGCCCCGGAGGCCGCCTCCAGCAGCAGCTCGTCCTTGCCGACGGTGATCACCAGGTGGCCGTTGGGCTCGTCCAGGTCACCCGGGACGACCTCGATCACGGTGACGCCCTGGACGCCCTCCGGACCGGCGATCACCGAGTCGACCGGCACCGAGGCGCCGTCCATGATGACCACCAGGTGCGGCTGGTCCGGGGTCGGCGTGCTGTCCCGGGAGAAGCCCTTGCGGCCGGCCAGCTCGTTGGCCAGCAGCTCCTCCAGCTCGCCCAGCCCGGAGGCGATCAGGCGGCGCGAGCCGGCCCCGTCGCTCTCCTTGCGGTGCTGGGTGTGCGGCAGCCACTTCGCCCACTCCCACTCCTCCACCGCGCCGGGCGCGGCGGCCACCCCGATCATCAGGTCCTCGGGGGAGTGCAGGGTCGCCAGCTGGGCCACCATCGCCCGCACGTTGCCGTACACCGAGTCCGGGTCGCCGCACACCGTGATGTGGTAGAACGCCCGCAGCGAGACCGCCAGCGGCAGGTCCTGCAGGGTGCCGTGGGTCTTGATGAAGGTGCCCATCGCCTCCGCGGCGAGCGGCTCCAGCTCGTCCATCGGCGCGGTCTGCGGCGCCACCAGCGGCGTCGACAGCTGCAGCGGGCCGAGGCCGACCCGGATCTGCGCGAAGTCCGCGTCGGTCGGCCGGCGCTCCCACAGCCGGCGGCCCTCGGCCACCACCGACCACAGCTGGTCCGGCTCCGGGTGGGTGAACAGCAGCGCGCCGCGCTGGCGCTCCGCCGTGCGCCGCACCTCGCGCCGCTTCTGCTGCAGGTACTTCAGGTAGTCGCGGCGCTCGTCCGAGGTGGCCGCGCTACCTCCCTTGCGGGCCCGGACGATCTGCGCCACCGCCATCGCGGCGGTGGAGGCGATCATCAGGACGCCCATCATCTTCATCGGGCCCTGGCCGCCCTGGAACAGGAAGGCCGCGCTGCCGCCCATGCCGAGCATCGGCATCAGCGTCATCAGCCAGTCCTCGCCGCCGCCGCGCGGCAGCTCGGGCGGCGGAACCAGCTCGACCGGCTCCTCCGACACCGCGGGCGGGAACGCCCGCGGCGGCCGCTTCACCGTCACCGTACTCATGCGCCCACCTCGCCGGCGCTCGGCGAGCGCTCCGCACCCGCGCACCGCTCGTTCATACCGTCACCCCGTCCCGGGCGGCAGCCGCAGCGTGCGACTCCCCGTTCTCAACGACGCGCCCTCCCAGGGCACTTGACAGGGGGCGCCCCCATCGCTCGCTCACAATCCGCCCTCACGCATCTGGATACGTACGGTGAGGGCGCCCCGTGTGATGACGCCGCCCCCGCTCCGCCGAACCGCAGGCGCGCGGGGCTTCGCGTCTTCGACCGCGGCCCCCGTACGCCGTGCGCAGGGGCCGATCCTACTGCGCACGCCAAGCGGTTCGTCCACGGGGTCGCGCCGGGCCCCGCCCGGAGCTGACCGCCCGTCACGCCCGCCGCCCGACCCGCGGCGGCCGGAGCGGCCCCGCACCCGGCGCACACCACCCTTGCCGCGGAGGGTAAGGTGTCGCCGCGCCAACTCTCGTTCGGACCGTGACAGTTCCGGAACCGCTGCGACGAGTGGTCAGCAGACTTGCCGACACAGCCAACGAGGGGGAGAGGGCCGGTGAGCAACAACGCAACGACCGGTTTCTGCCGGGTCACCGTGGTGGCACCGGACAGCCGGATCGACGTCGCCCTGCCGGAGGATGTCCCGCTCGCGGACATCTACCCGGAGGTGCTCAGGCTCTCCGGACAGACCCAGGTGGACGGAACGCCGACCGGCTTCCACCTGGTCCGGCGGGACGGCACCGTGCTCGACAGCGGACTGCCGCTGGCGGCCCAGCAGGTCCGCGACGGCGACCTGCTGAGCCTGCGGCCGTTCGCCGAATCACTGCCGCCGGCCGTCTACGACGACGTCGCGGACGCCATCGCCTCCGCCGTCGAGGCGGACCGCCGGTTCTGGAGCCCCGACCTGATGCGGGCCTTCGGCCTGATCGCGGGCACCGTCCTGCTGGCGCTGCTCGCCTTCGCGCTGTGGTTCTCCGACCTGCGGCACAACATGTTCGGCCTGCCCGGCATCCTGTCCGGCGTCACCGCGATCGTCCTGGTGACCTTCGCCGGCGTCCGGGCCCGGGTCTACGCCGACCACGGCGCCGCGCTGGCCCTCGGCCTCGGCGCGCTGCCGCACGCGATGCTGGCCGGCTCCGGCATCATCGACGTCCCCGGCGCCGGCGACGGCCCCGGCCGGCTCCAGTTCCTGGTCGGCTGCGTCACCGTGCTGGTGGTCTCCGTCCTGCTGGTCGGCCTGCTCCCGGAGAAGGACTCGGTGTTCGTCGCCGCCGCCTTCCTGGCCGCGGCCGGCACCCTGGCCACCTTCGCCGCCGTGCTGATGTCCGGCACCGCGGTCACCGACATCGCCGCCGTCACCGGCGTCGCCGCGGTGGCCGTGATCGGCTTCCTGCCCGCGCTGTCCGCCCGCTTCGCCCGCCTGCCCGTCGGCTTCAGCGCCCCCGGCCAGGCCCGCACCCGCGGCACCGCGTACGGCGAGGAGGCCAACAGCGCCGAGACCGTCCAGTACGAGCGGATCGCCGCCCAGGCCCGCCGCGGCCACGAGGTGCTGGTCGGCCTGGTCGGCGGCGCCTCCGCCACCATCGTCGGCGCCTGCACCGTGCTCGGCTTCAGCGACCGGGGCTGGGCCGAACTGCTGGCCCTGGCCATCGGCGTCTCGACCATGCTGCGGGCCCGGCTGTTCCGCTACACCACGCAGGTCTTCGCGCTCACCATCTCCGGTCTGGCCGCGCTGTCCCTGCTGATCCTCGGCCTGGCCCTGCACACCCCGGTGCACCTGCTGCTCACCCAGCTGACCACCGGTTCCACCGGCGGCACCGACCTGCGCACCGTGTGGCTGTCCGCGTCCATCGCGGCCGGCGCCGCGGTGATGACCGCCATCGCGCTGATCGTCCCGCGCTCCGGGGTGTCCCCGTTCTGGGGCCGCATCCTGGACATGGTCGACAGCCTGATGCTGCTCGCGCTCGTCCCCCTGGCCCTCGCCGTGCTCAACGTCTACAACGTGGTGCGCGGCGCGACCGGCTGAGCCGGACTGCTAGGGTTTAACAGACCGAGTCTTGTCAGGTCCTGTGCCTCCTACCAGGACCGCTCGGCCACACACCGAAGGAGATGCCCGTGGCCCTCGCCGCTGACGTCAAGAAGCAGATCATCGCCGAGTTCGGCCAGAAGGAGGGCGACACCGGCTCCCCCGAGGTCCAGGTGGCCATGCTCTCCCGCCGTATCTCGGACCTGACCGAGCACCTGAAGTTCCACAAGCACGACCACCACTCGCGTCGTGGCCTGCTGATCCTGGTCGGCCAGCGCCGCCGCCTGCTGCAGTACCTGGCCAAGAAGGACATCGAGCGCTTCCGTACCCTGGTGGACCGCCTCGGCATCCGCCGCGGTGCCGCCGGCGGCGCCCGCTGAACACCGCTCGAAGGGGCGGCTCCCCTCACCGGGGGAGCCGCCCTTCGGCGCGTTCCGCGCCACCTCGGGCGACCCCGCGACCACACCCCGCGACGAAGCCGTCCGCGTAAAGCCGCGCTCGGTAGGGTGTGAATTTGTAAGGTAAAGGGCATGCCCGCCCTTGCGGGACGAATCAAGGCCTCCAACGGAGGCCGCCCGCACCCCGCAGGAGCGTCCACACGCCGACCGCCGCGCGCCGAAAGGCGCCGGTCCTCGGTAGTGGCCGCCGGGAACCCCGAGGAACGGGGCACGACCCGGTGGCTTCGATCGAAGACCGGCCCAGCTGCCCGGGCCACGGCAGGCAAGCGCAGGGACGCTCCTGGGGAAGACGTACGAAAGAGGAGATCTTCCAGGTGGAAGAGAACGTTTTCTACGCCGAGGCCGTCATCGACAACGGCAGCTTCGGTACCCGCACCATCCGCTTCGAGACCGGCCGCCTGGCCCGTCAGGCCGCCGGCTCCGCCGTGGCCTACCTGGACGACGACACCATGGTGCTGTCGGCCACCAGCGCCTCGAAGCAGCCCAAGGAGCACTTCGACTTCTTCCCCCTCACGGTGGACGTCGAGGAGCGGATGTACGCCGCCGGCCGCATCCCCGGCTCGTTCTTCCGTCGCGAGGGCCGCCCCTCCGAGGACGCGATCCTCACCTGCCGCCTGATCGACCGCCCGCTGCGCCCGTCCTTCGTCAAGGGCCTGCGCAACGAGATCCAGGTCGTCGTCACCGTCATGGCGCTCAACCCCGACCACCTGTACGACGTGGTGGCCATCAACGCGGCCTCCGCCTCCACCCAGCTGGCCGGCCTGCCGTTCTCCGGCCCGATCGGCGGCGTCCGCGTCGCGCTGATCAACGGCCAGTGGGTGGCCTTCCCGACCCACTCCGAGCTGGAGTCGGCCGTCTTCGACATGGTCGTGGCCGGCCGGGCGCTGCCCGACGGCGACGTCGCGATCATGATGGTCGAGGCCGAGGCCACCACGAAGACCATCCAGCTGGTCGAGGGCGGTGCCGAGGCCCCCACCGAGGAGGTCGTCGCCGCCGGCCTGGAGGCCGCCAAGCCGTTCATCAAGGTGCTGTGCGCCGCCCAGTCGCAGCTCGCCAAGCAGGCCGCCAAGCCGACCGGCGAGTTCCCGCGCTTCCTGGAGTACCAGGACGACGTGCTGGCCGCGCTGACCTCCGCCGTCAAGGACGAGCTCGCCAAGGCGCTCACCATCGCCGGCAAGCAGGAGCGCCAGAACGAGCTGGACCGGATCAAGGGCGTCGCCGCCGACAAGCTGCTCCCGGAGTTCGAGGGCCGCGAGAAGGAGATCAGCGCCGCCTACAACGCGCTGACCAAGAAGATCGTCCGCGAGCGCGTCATCAAGGACAAGGTCCGCATCGACGGCCGCGGCGTCACCGACATCCGCACCCTGGCCGCCGAGGTCGAGGCCATCCCGCGGGTGCACGGCTCGGCCCTGTTCGAGCGCGGCGAGACCCAGATCCTGGGCGTCACCACGCTGAACATGCTGCGCATGGAGCAGCAGCTCGACACGCTCTCCCCGGAGACCCGTCGCCGCTACATGCACAACTACAACTTCCCGCCGTACTCGGTCGGCGAGACCGGCCGCGTCGGCTCCCCGAAGCGCCGCGAGATCGGCCACGGCGCCCTCGCCGAGCGGGCGCTCCTCCCGGTCCTGCCGACCCGCGAGGAGTTCCCCTACGCGATCCGCCAGGTCTCCGAGGCGCTGGGCTCCAACGGCTCCACCTCGATGGGCTCGGTCTGCGCCTCCACCATGTCGCTGCTGAACGCCGGTGTGCCGCTCAAGGCCCCCGTCGCCGGCATCGCCATGGGCCTGATCTCCCAGGAGATCGAGGGCGAGACCCACTACGTGACGCTGACCGACATCCTCGGTGCCGAGGACGCGTACGGCGACATGGACTTCAAGGTCGCCGGCACCCGGAACTTCATCACCGCCCTGCAGCTCGACACCAAGCTCGACGGCATCCCGGCCTCCGTGCTGGCCGCCGCGCTGAAGCAGGCCAAGGACGCCCGCCTGCACATCCTCGACGTCATGAACGAGGCCATCGACGCGCCCGACGAGATGTCCCCGAACGCGCCGCGGATCATCACCATCAAGATCCCGGTGGACAAGATCGGCGAGGTCATCGGCCCCAAGGGCAAGATGATCAACCAGATCCAGGAGGACACCGGCGCGGACATCACCATCGAGGACGACGGCACCATCTACATCGGTGCGGTCGACGGCCCCTCGGCGGAGGCTGCCCGCTCGACGATCAACCAGATCGCCAACCCGACCATGCCGGAGGTCGGCGAGCGCTACCTGGGCACCGTGGTGAAGACCACCACCTTCGGCGCCTTCGTCTCGCTCATGCCGGGCAAGGACGGCCTGCTGCACATCTCGCAGATCCGCAAGCTGGCCGGCGGCAAGCGCGTCGAGAACGTCGAGGACGTGCTCGGCGTCGGCGCCAAGGTGCAGGTCGAGATCGCCGAGATCGACCCGCGCGGCAAGCTGTCGCTGATCCCGGTCGTCGAGGGCGAGGAGGGCGGCGAGGCCGCCGCCTCCGAGTGACGACCCCGTAGCACCCGCGGCCCGCACGCCCTCGACGGCGCGTGCGGGCCGCACCCTGTTCGTGAAGTCCTGTTCGTGAAGCAGCAGTTGGAAGGAACACCCGTGGCCCAGGCCTCGGCGGCGAAGCAGCGCCCCGGAACCACCCGGACCCTGCTCAAGGGCAGCGAGGGCGGCGCGGGCACCGTCCGCCGCACGGTCCTCCCCGGCGGCCTGCGGGTCGTCACCGAGACCCTCCCGACGGTGCGCAGCGCCACCTTCGGCATCTGGGTCGGCGTCGGCTCCCGCGACGAGACGCCCGTCCTCAACGGCGCCACCCACTACCTCGAGCACCTGCTCTTCAAGGGCACCGCCCGGCGCGACGCCCTGGAGATCTCCGCCGCGCTCGACGCGGTCGGCGGCGAGATGAACGCCTTCACCGCCAAGGAGAACACCTGCTACTACGCGCGGGTCCTGGACACCGACCTGCCGCTCGCCATCGACGTGGTCTGCGACATGCTGACCGGCTCGCTGATCCGCCCCGAGGACGTGGAGTCCGAACGCGGCGTCATCCTCGAGGAGATGGCGATGGCCGAGGACGACCCGGGCGACGTCGTGCACGACCTGTTCGCCCAGGTGATCTTCGGGACGTCCCCGCTCGGCCGCCCCATCCTGGGCACCCAGGAGACCGTCACCGCGCTCACCCGCGACCAGATCGCCGGCTTCTACCGCCGTCGCTACAAGCCGGAGAACCTGGTGGTCGCCGCGGCCGGCAACCTCGACCACGCCAAGGTGGTCAAGCTGGTCGAGCAGGCCTTCGCGCCCGTCCTGGCCAAGTCCCAGGGCCACCCCGCCGAGGCCCGCCGCGGAATCAAGGCCGTCCGCACCGCCGGGAAGGCCGCCGTCCTCAACCGCCCCACCGAGCAGGCCCACCTGGTCCTCGGCCTCCCCGGCATCCCCCGCCACGACGAGCGCCGCTGGGCGCTCGGCGTGCTCAACGCGGCCCTCGGCGGCGGCATGAGCTCCCGGCTGTTCCAGGAGGTCCGGGAGAAGCGCGGCCTGGCGTACTCGGTGTACTCCTACTCCTCCTCGTACGCCGACACCGGCCTGTTCGGCATCTACGCCGGCTGCCAGCCCAAGCGGGTCGAGGAGGTGCTGAAGATCTGCCGCACCGAGCTCGCCCGGGTGGTCGAGGAGGGCATCACCGAGGAGGAGCTGCGCCGCGCCATCGGCCAGATCTCCGGCTCCACCGTGCTCGGCATGGAGGACACCGGCTCGCTGATGAACCGGATCGGCAAGGCCGAACTCTCCTACGGCCACCACCTGTCGGTGGACGAGATGCTGGGGAAGATCGCCGCGGTGACCCTGGACGACGTGCACGCCGTCGCCCGTGATGTGCTGGGGGCGCACCGCCCCTCGCTCGCCCTGATCGGCCCGATCAACGACCGGCGGGCCGCCAAGCTCGCCGACCTGCTGGTCTGACGACCGGCTGGAGAGGACAACTGACATGACGCTGCGCGTCGCCGTGATCGGCGCCAAGGGCCGGATCGGCTCGGAGGCGGTCAAGGCCGTCGAGGCCGCCGAGGACCTGGAGCTGGTGGCCGCCCTGGGCCGCGGCTCCGACCTGACCGAACTCACCCGGGCCCGGGCCGACGTCGCCGTCGAGCTCACCCACCCCGACTCGGTGATGGGCAACCTCGACTACTGCCTCGGCAACGGCATCCACGTGGTCACCGGCACCACCGGCTGGACCGAGGAGCGCCTCGCCACCGTCCGCGAACTGCTCGCCAAGGCGCCCGGATCGGGCCTGCTGATCGCCCCCAACTTCTCCATCGGCGCGATCCTCGGCATGAAGTTCGCCCAGGCCGCGGCCCGGTACTTCGAGTCCGTCGAGGTGATCGAACTCCACCACGACAACAAGGCCGACGCCCCCTCCGGCACCGCCACCCGCACCGCCCAGCTGATCGCCGCCGCCCGCACCGAGGCCGGCCTGCCCCCGCAGCACGACCCGACCACCCACGGCCTGCCCGGCGCCCGCGGCGCCGACGTGGACGGCGTCCCGGTGCACGCGGTGCGGCTGCGCGGCCTGCTGGCGCACCAGCAGGTGATGTTCGGCGACACCGGCGAGACCCTGACCATCCGGCACGACTCGATGCACCACAGCAGCTTCATGCCCGGCATCCTGCTCGGCGCGCGGAAGATCGCCGACCACCCGGGCCTCACCTTCGGCCTGGAACACTTCCTGGACCTGTGACATGACCTCCCGCACCGGCTTCTTCGTCCTCTCCGGCATCCTGCTGCTGGTCAGCCTGGTCTGCATCGGCGAGGGCATCCAACTGGTCGCCACCGGCAAACCGCTGGGCATCGGCATCGGCGCGTGCGCCTTCGTCATCCCGGTGATCGGCGTCTGGTTCCTCACCCAGACCGTCCGCTTCGGCCGGGCCGGCGAGCGGCTCGCCCGCGAGCTGGAGGCCGAGGGCGGCCTGCCCGTCGACGAGTTGAAGCGCACCTCCGGCGGCCGGATCGACCGCGCCTCCGCCGACGCGGTGTTCGCCCGCCGCAAGGCCGAGGCCGAGGCCGACCCCACCGACTGGCGCAACTTCTTCCGGCTGGCCGTCGCCTACGCCGACGCGGGCGACGTGCCGCGGGCCCGCAAGGCCATGCAGCACGCGATCAAGCTGCGCGGGGCGGGCTCTCCCACCGCCGTAGACTGACCCGTACTCCCCTCCAGACCCCCTCAGGACGTTCTCCCATGCGCGCAGTAGAACCCCAGGTCCACCTCATCGCCCGCCCCGAGCTCGACTACGACGAGGTCGCCGCCTACCTGCAGGACGTCGGTGGCGAGAGCTGGCTGGAGCGGGTCGACCGCGGCGACCTGGACGACGCCCAGAACCTGGCCGAGTTCGCCGGCCGGATCTGCTACCGCTCGTGGAAGCCGGGCCTCAACCCGAACGTCACCAAGGTCCGCACCGACCAGGACGTCTACCTCAAGAACATCCTGGCCAGCGCGCACGGTTCGGTGCTGGAGCACGTCTCCTTCACCTTCGTCCTGCACAACGTCAGCCGGGTGGTCACCCACGAGCTGGTCCGCCACCGGGCCGGCGTCGCGGTCTCCCAGGAGTCGCTGCGCTTCGTCCGCCTCGACGACATCCCGTTCTGGTTCCCCGAGTGGGCGCAGCAGGACGAGGAGCTGATGTCCCGGGCCACCGGCCTGATGAAGGAGATCGAGGAGTTCCAGCACTGGATGGCCGCCCACTTCGGGCTGGACGAGGAGGGCGTGAAGTTCCACGAGAAGAAGGAGAAGACCTCCTTCATGCGCCGCTTCGCCCCCGAGGGCCTGGCCACCGGCCTGGTCTGGACCGCCAACGTCCGCACCCTGCGGCACGTGATCGAGAACCGCACCGCGCCGGGCGCCGAGGAAGAGATCCGGCTGCTGTTCGGCAAGATCGGCGAGCTGATGGTCAAGGAGGCCCCGTCGCTGTTCGGCGACTACACCGTCGAGGACGGCGCCTGGGTGCCGGGCTGGCGCAAGGTCTGACGGCCCGTCGGAGCACCGGGCCGGCCGCCCTCACCCGTGCGGCCTTCGGCTGCCGCCCCCGGCCCGCCCGCTGACCTGCGCCGACGAGCAGATGGGCGGACTGTCCGGCATGTCTGGATTGCGGCTTTCTCGGCCGCTCCATACGCTCAGGACACGGATTCCGGTGCTGCGTGAACCCCCGAGCGCGCAGCACCGGAATCCCATGTCCGGCCCGGGTCCCGGTGCCCCTCCCGACGACCCGCACTGTCCAAACCCTGGACCTGCGTGGCTATCGACCACCGCCCTACGAGTAGCTTTGGACCCATGGCTCCGACCTCCACACCGCAGACGCCCTTCGGCCGGGTCCTGACCGCGATGGTCACCCCGTTCACCCCCGAAGGGGACCTCGACCTCGACGGCGCCCAGCGCCTCGCCGCACACCTGGTGGACTCCGGCAACGACGGCCTGGTACTCAACGGCACCACCGGCGAGTCGCCCACCACCACCGACGCGGAGAAGGCCCGGCTGGTGCGGGCCGTGGTCGAGGCGGTCGGAGACCGCGCCCACGTCGTCACCGGCGTCGGCACCAACGACACCCACCACAGCGTGGAACTCGCCCGCCAGGCCGTGGCCGCCGGCGCGCACGGCCTGCTCGCCGTCACCCCGTACTACAGCAAGCCCCCGCAGGAGGGCCTGTACCGGCACACCGTCGCCATCGCCGACGCCACCGACCTGCCGGTCATGCTGTACGACATCCCCGGCCGCTCCGGCGTCGCGCTCGAAGCGGACACCCTGGTCCGGCTCGGCGAGCACCCCCGGATCGTCGCCAACAAGGACGCCAAGGGCGACGTCTCCGCGGCCTCCTGGGCCATCGCCCGCTCCGGCCTCGCCTGGTACTCCGGCGACGACAACCTGACCCTGCCGCTGCTCTCGGTCGGAGCCGTCGGCGTGGTCAGCGTGGTCGGCCACGTCGTCGCCGCCGAGATGCGCACCATGATCGAGGCGTTCACGGCCGGCGACACCGCCAAGGCGCTCGCCGTCCACCAGTCCCTGCTGCCGGTCTTCAGCGGAATGTTCCGCACCCAGGGAGTGATCCTGGCCAAGGCTGCGTTGAACCTGCAGGGACACCCGGCCGGCCCGCTCCGGCTGCCCCTGGTCCCCGCCACGGACGCGGAGACCGCCCGGTTGAAGGAGGATCTCGCCGCCGGCGGGGTACACCTGTAACCAACAACAGACGTGCGCGCCCCCGGCTCGCCGGACCCACCCGGGTCCGCCGCTGGACCGGGACCGAAGGCGCGCGGCACTCGGCAGTCAGGTAACCACGATGGACGCACGCCATATGCCACCGGGGGAAGAACCCCCCGGGCATATGGCGTGCGTCGTGAGGAGAGTCTTTTGAGCCACCCGCACCCCGAACTCGGCGCGCCCCCCGCACTCAAGGAAGGCGCCCTCCGCATCACCCCGCTCGGCGGCCTCGGCGAGATCGGCCGCAACATGACGGTCCTCGAGTACGGCGACCGGATCCTGATCGTCGACTGCGGCGTCCTCTTCCCCGAGGACGAGCAACCTGGCGTCGACCTGATCCTCCCCGACTTCAGCTACATCCGGGACCGCCTCGACAAGATCGACGGCATCGTCCTCACCCACGGGCACGAGGACCACATCGGTGCCGTGCCCTACCTGCTCCGGGAGAACCCGGACATCCCGCTGATCGGCTCCAAGCTCACCCTCGCGCTGATCGAGGCCAAGCTCGCCGAGCACCGCATCCACCCCTACGTCCTGGAGGTCGTGGAGGGCGACCGCGAGCGGATCGGCCCCTTCGACTGCCAGTTCATCGCGGTCAACCACTCCATCCCGGACGCCCTCGCCGTCGCCGTCCGCACCCCCGCGGGCATGGTCGTCGCCACCGGCGACTTCAAGATGGACCAGCTCCCGCTGGACGGCCGGCTCACCGACCTCCCGGCCTTCGCCAAGCTGGCCGAGGAGGGCATGGACCTCCTCCTGGTGGACTCCACCAACGCCGAGGTCCCCGGCTTCATCCCGCACGAGCGCGACATCTCCGCGGCCCTGCGCAACGTCTTCGCCAACGCGGAGAAGCGCATCATCGTCGCTTCCTTCGCCAGCCACGTGCACCGCATCCAGCAGGTGCTGGACGCCGCGCACGAGTACAAGCGCAAGGTCGCCTTCGTCGGCCGCTCGATGGTCCGCAACATGGGCATCGCCCGTGAACTCGGCTACCTGAAGGTCCCCGGCAACCTGGTCGTCGACGTCAAGACCCTCGACGACCTGCCCGACAAGGAGGTGGTGCTGATCTGCACCGGCTCCCAGGGCGAGCCAATGGCCGCGCTCTCCCGGATGGCCAACCGCGACCACCAGATCCGCATCGTCGAGGGCGACACCGTCGTCCTCGCCTCCTCGCTGATCCCCGGCAACGAGAACGCCGTCTACCGGGTCATCAACGGCCTCACCCGCTGGGGCGCCAAGGTCGTCCACAAGGGCAACGCCAAGGTGCACGTCTCCGGCCACGCCTCGGCCGGCGAGCTCCTGTACTTCTTCAACATCTGCAAGCCGAAGAACCTGATGCCCGTCCACGGCGAATGGCGCCACCTGCGCGCCGCCGCCGACCTCGGCATCGCCACCGGCATCCCGCGCAACCGCGTCGTCATCGCCGAGGACGGCGTCTGCGTCGACCTCGAGAAGGGCGTCGCCCGGATCGTCGGCAAGGTCCGGGCCGGCTACGTCTACGTGGACGGCTCCTCGGTCGGCGACATCACCGAGGCCTCGCTCAAGGACCGCCGCATCCTCGGCGAGGAGGGCTTCATCTCGGTCTTCGTGGTGGTCGACTCCGCCAACGGCAAGATCGTCAGCGGCCCGACCATCCAGGCCCGCGGTTCCGGCATCGACGACGGTGCGTTCACTTCGGTCGCCGCCAAGCTGGAGGAGGCCCTGACCCGCTCCGCCGGCGAAGGCGTCCTGGAGGTCCGCCAGATCCAGCAGTTGGTCCGCCGGATCATCGGCAAGTGGGTCGCGGACAACTACCGCCGACGCCCGATGATCCTCCCGGTCGTCGTCGAGGTCTGAGGCACGACCTGATTTGACCTGGGGCAGCTCGGTGCGTAACGTTCTCCGAGTTGCCCCACGGTCGTGCGGCTTCGCTCCGGATTCGAATTCGTTCGAAACGGGGCGGGGAAAACAGGCCGAGAAACTCTGGTAGAGTTCGGGAGCGCCGAAAGGCGAAAGCAAATCGGACCGAATGAAACTCCGGAAAACGGAGCGGAAAACATCTGATAAGCTGGGAACACGAAAGAACGAAGCGCCCGGAGGGTCCGCAGGAGTGCGGTCCGAAGGAAGTGTCCGTTCCTTGAGAACTCAACAGCGTGCCAAAAGTCAACGCCAGATATGTTGACATCCCCGGCCTCGACGTCTCGTCGGGGTTGGAGATTCCTTTTGAAGTAAAACACTAGCGAGGACGCAGTGCACGGGGCCGCCTTATTCCGGTGGCTGCTGTGCCGCTCTTTCGTGGAAGCATTCACGGAGAGTTTGATCCTGGCTCAGGACGAACGCTGGCGGCGTGCTTAACACATGCAAGTCGAACGGTGAAGCCCTTCGGGGTGGATCAGTGGCGAACGGGTGAGTAACACGTGGGGAATCTGCCCTGAACTCTGGGACAAGCCTTGGAAACGAGGTCTAATACCGGATACGACCGTCTCCCGCATGGGGGCCGGTGGAAAGCTCCGGCGGTTCAGGATGATCCCGCGGCCTATCAGCTTGTTGGTGGGGTAACGGCCCACCAAGGCGACGACGGGTAGCCGGCCTGAGAGGGCGACCGGCCACACTGGGACTGAGACACGGCCCAGACTCCTACGGGAGGCAGCAGTGGGGAATATTGCACAATGGGCGAAAGCCTGATGCAGCGACGCCGCGTGAGGGATGACGGCCTTCGGGTTGTAAACCTCTTTCAGCAGGGAAGAAGCGCAAGTGACGGTACCTGCAGAAGAAGCACCGGCTAACTACGTGCCAGCAGCCGCGGTAATACGTAGGGTGCGAGCGTTGTCCGGAATTATTGGGCGTAAAGAGCTCGTAGGCGGCCTGTCGCGTCGGATGTGAAAGCCCGGGGCTCAACCCCGGGTCTGCATTCGATACGGGCAGGCTGGAGTGTGGTAGGGGAGATCGGAATTCCTGGTGTAGCGGTGAAATGCGCAGATATCAGGAGGAACACCGGTGGCGAAGGCGGATCTCTGGGCCATTACTGACGCTGAGGAGCGAAAGCGTGGGGAGCGAACAGGATTAGATACCCTGGTAGTCCACGCCGTAAACGTTGGGAACTAGGTGTTGGCGACATTCCACGTCGTCGGTGCCGCAGCTAACGCATTAAGTTCCCCGCCTGGGGAGTACGGCCGCAAGGCTAAAACTCAAAGGAATTGACGGGGGCCCGCACAAGCAGCGGAGCATGTGGCTTAATTCGACGCAACGCGAAGAACCTTACCAAGGCTTGACATACACCGGAAACTGGTAGAGATATCAGCCCCCTTGTGGTCGGTGTACAGGTGGTGCATGGTTGTCGTCAGCTCGTGTCGTGAGATGTTGGGTTAAGTCCCGCAACGAGCGCAACCCTTGTTCTGTGTTGCCAGCGAGTAATGTCGGGGACTCACAGGAGACTGCCGGGGTCAACTCGGAGGAAGGTGGGGACGACGTCAAATCATCATGCCCCTTATGTCTTGGGCTGCACACGTGCTACAATGGCCGGTACAAAGGGCTGCGATGCCGCGAGGCGGAGCGAATCCCAAAAAGCCGGTCTCAGTTCGGATTGGGGTCTGCAACTCGACCCCATGAAGTTGGAGTTGCTAGTAATCGCAGATCAGCATGCTGCGGTGAATACGTTCCCGGGCCTTGTACACACCGCCCGTCACGTCACGAAAGTCGGTAACACCCGAAGCCGGTGGCCTAACCCGTAAGGGGAGGAGCCGTCGAAGGTGGGACCAGCGATTGGGACGAAGTCGTAACAAGGTAGCCGTACCGGAAGGTGCGGCTGGATCACCTCCTTTCTAAGGAGCACACGGCAGCTTCGGGCGAATGTCCCGGAGTGCTAGCTCATGGGTGGAACGTTGACTATTCGGCACAGGAAGCGAACAGGTCGCCAGTACTGCCCCCTCGGGGCGTGGAAAGCGGTTCTCTGGGAGTGACTGTGCCGGGCACGTTGTTGGGTCCTGAGGGAACGAGTGATCGTTTTCTCATGGATGCCGGCCTCATGCCGGGCGCTCCTGTCAGGGGTGTCGGGTTTGGGTGTCTGGTCGTTGTTTGAGAACTGCACAGTGGACGCGAGCATCTGTGGCCAAGTTTTTAAGGGCGCACGGTGGATGCCTTGGCACCAGGAACCGATGAAGGACGTGGGAGGCCGCGATAGGCCCCGGGGAGCTGTCAACCGAGCTTTGATCCGGGGGTGTCCGAATGGGGAAACCCGGCAGTCGTCATGGGCTGTCACCCGCATCTGAACACATAGGGTGCGTGGAGGGAACGCGGGGAAGTGAAACATCTCAGTACCCGCAGGAAGAGAAAACAACCGTGATTCCGGGAGTAGTGGCGAGCGAAACCGGATGAGGCCAAACCGTTGTGGTGTGAGACCCGGCAGGGGTTGCCACGACGGGGTTGTGGGAAAGTTCTTCAGTCGTCTGCCGGCGGCTGGGCGAGTCAGAAACCGTATGGGTAGTCGAAGGACATGCGAAAGGTCCGGCGTAGAGGGTAAGACCCCCGTAGACGAAATCTGTACGGCTCGCTTGAGCTTCTCCCAAGTAGCACGGGGCCCGAGAAATCCCGTGTGAATCTGGCGGGACCACCCGCTAAGCCTAAATATTCCCTGGTGACCGATAGCGGATAGTACCGTGAGGGAATGGTGAAAAGTACCGCGGGAGCGGAGTGAAATAGTACCTGAAACCGTGTGCCTACAAGCCGTGGGGGCAGCCTTCGGGCTGTGACTGCGTGCCTTTTGAAGAATGAGCCTGCGAGTTTGCGGTGTGTAGCGAGGTTAACCCGTGTGGGGTAGCCGTAGCGAAAGCGAGTCCGAATAGGGCGATCGAGTTGCATGCCCAAGACCCGAAGCGGAGTGATCTAGCCATGGGCAGGTTGAAGCGCGGGTAAGACCGTGTGGAGGACCGAACCCACCAGGGTTGAAAACCTGGGGGATGACCTGTGGTTAGGGGTGAAAGGCCAATCAAACTCCGTGATAGCTGGTTCTCCCCGAAATGCATTTAGGTGCAGCGTCGCGTGTTTCTTGCCGGAGGTAGAGCACTGGATAGGCGATGGGCCTTACCGGGTTACTGACCTTAGCCAAACTCCGAATGCCGGTAAGTGAGAGCGCGGCAGTGAGACTGTGGGGGATAAGCTCCATGGTCGAGAGGGAAACAGCCCAGAACACCGACTAAGGTCCCTAAGCGTGTGCTAAGTGGGAAAGGATGTGGAGTCGCAGAGACAACCAGGAGGTTGGCTTAGAAGCAGCCACCCTTGAAAGAGTGCGTAATAGCTCACTGGTCAAGTGATTCCGCGCCGACAATGTAGCGGGGCTCAAGCACACCACCGAAGTCGTGTCATTGCAGCAATACCCCCAACGGGGGCTGTGATGGGTAGGGGAGCGTCGTGTGCCGGGTGAAGCAGCCGAGGAATCGAGTTGTGGACGGTTCACGAGTGAGAATGCAGGCATGAGTAGCGATACAAGAGTGGGAAACTCTTGCGCCGATTGACCAAGGGTTCCTGGGTCAAGCTGATCTGCCCAGGGTAAGTCGGGACCTAAGGCGAGGCCGACAGGCGTAGTCGATGGACAACGGGTTGATATTCCCGTACCCGCTTTGAAGCGCCAACGTCGAACCTCTTGATGCTAAGCCCGTGAAGCCGGCCCGGAGTCTTCGGACAAAGGGACGTGGTGGAGCCGGTGACCCAACGGGGTAGTAGGTGAGCGATGGGGTGACGCAGGAAGGTAGTCCAGCCCGGGCGGTGGTAGTCCCGGGGTAAGGGTGTAGGACGTTGCGTAGGCAAATCCGCGCAACACGTGTCTGAGACCTGATGCCGAGCCGATTGTGGTGAAGTGGATGATCCTATGCTGTCGAGAAAAGCCTCTAGCGAGTTTCATGGCGGCCCGTACCCCAAACCGACTCAGGTGGTCAGGTAGAGAATACCGAGGCGTTCGGGTGAACTGTGGTTAAGGAACTCGGCAAAATGCCCCCGTAACTTCGGGAGAAGGGGGGCCATTGCTGGTGACGGGACTTGCTCCCCGAGCTGGTGGTGGCCGCAGAGACCAGCGAGAAGCGACTGTTTACTAAAAACACAGGTCCGTGCGAAGCCGTAAGGCGATGTATACGGACTGACGCCTGCCCGGTGCTGGAACGTTAAGGGGACCGGTTAGTCCGATTTCGGTCGGGCGAAGCTGAGAACTTAAGCGCCAGTAAACGGCGGTGGTAACTATAACCATCCTAAGGTAGCGAAATTCCTTGTCGGGTAAGTTCCGACCTGCACGAATGGCGTAACGACTTCTCGACTGTCTCAACCACAGGCCCGGTGAAATTGCATTACGAGTAAAGATGCTCGTTTCGCGCAGCAGGACGGAAAGACCCCGGGACCTTTACTATAGCTTGATATTGGTGTTCGGTTCGGCTTGTGTAGGATAGGTGGGAGACTGTGAAGCAGCAACGCCAGTTGTTGTGGAGTCGCCGTTGAAATACCACTCTGGTCGTGCTGGATGTCTAACCTGGGTCCGTGATCCGGATCAGGGACAGTGTCTGGTGGGTAGTTTAACTGGGGCGGTTGCCTCCTAAAGGGTAACGGAGGCGCCCAAAGGTTCCCTCAGCCTGGTTGGCAATCAGGTGTTGAGTGTAAGTGCACAAGGGAGCTTGACTGTGAGACTGACGGGTCGAGCAGGTACGAAAGTAGGGACTAGTGATCCGGCGGTGGCTTGTGGAAGCGCCGTCGCTCAACGGATAAAAGGTACCCCGGGGATAACAGGCTGATCTTCCCCAAGAGTCCATATCGACGGGATGGTTTGGCACCTCGATGTCGGCTCGTCGCATCCTGGGGCTGGAGTAGGTCCCAAGGGTTGGGCTGTTCGCCCATTAAAGCGGTACGCGAGCTGGGTTTAGAACGTCGTGAGACAGTTCGGTCCCTATCCGCTGTGCGCGTAGGAGTGTTGAGAAGGGCTGTCCCTAGTACGAGAGGACCGGGACGGACGAACCTCTGGTGTGCCAGTTGTCCTGCCAAGGGCATGGCTGGTTGGCTACGTTCGGGAGGGATAACCGCTGAAAGCATCTAAGCGGGAAGCCTGCTTCGAGATGAGCACTCCCACCTCCATCGAGAGGGTAAGGCTCCCAGTAGACGACTGGGTTGATAGGCCGGATATGGAAGCCCTGTGAGGGGTGGAGTTGACCGGTACTAATAGGCCGAGGGCTTGTCCTCAGTTGCTCGCGTCCACTGTGTTGTTCTGAAACAACGACCCCCGCCGGAGGGATCCGGCCGGGCGGCGACAGTTTCATAGTGTTTCGGTGGTCATAGCGTGAGGGAAACGCCCGGTTACATTCCGAACCCGGAAGCTAAGCCTCACAGCGCCGATGGTACTGCAGGGGGGACCCTGTGGGAGAGTAGGACGCCGCCGAACAATCATTGTGGGAAAGCCCCCTGACGGGAAGTCAGGGGGCTTTCTCGCGTTCCCGGGACTTGCCGGGTAACCTGCGCCAATGCAGAACCTGACGTTGACGTGGCAAACCTCGGCCGGTGCCTCCGCGGCGCTGCACGCTGCGGCGTTCGCGGTCAGGCGGGGGGTGGTCCGGCGGGCCGGCGGGGAGGTGCGGCGGCGTCGGGCGGGGACGGCGGCGGATGCGTTGCGGGAGGCTGGGACGCTGCTGGCGCTGTTCGCGCTGTGGCAGGTGGTGGGGCACCTGTCGTTGGTGGGGACGGGGCACGCATTGGAGCGGGCGGAGTGGATCCACCGGACGGAGGGGGAGTTCGGGCTGCCGGACGAGGCGTCGTGGCAGCGGGCGGTGATGGGGCATCCGTGGCTGGTGCAGGGGGCGAACTACTACTACGCCACGATGCACTTCGGCGTGATGCTGGTGGTGCTGCTGTGGCTGTTCCTGCGGCACCGGGCGCGGTACGCCTGGGTGCGGACCACGGTGGTGGCGACGACGGCGGTGTGCCTGCTGATCCAGTTCATTCCGGTGGCGCCGCCGCGGATGCTGCCGGGGAACGGGTTCGTCGACCTGGCGGAGCAGTACGGGCAGTCGGTGTACGGGAACGCGGTCGCGGGGGTGGTGGCGGACCAGCTGTCGGCGATGCCGTCGGTGCACGTGGCGTGGTGCGTGATCGCGGCGGTGGCGGTGGTCTCGGTGGCGCGCGGGCCGTGGCGGTGGCTGATGGTGCTGCACCCGGTGGTGACGGTGTGGGTGGTGGTGGTGACGGCGAACCACTTCTGGGCGGACGGCCTGGTGGCGGTGGTGATCCTGCTGACCGTGTACCTGGTGCAGGCGGCGGTGTCGGGGTGGCGGCAGAAAGAGGACGGCGTGACGGCGGTCGCGGCCGCTGCGGGGGAGCGGGAGCCCAGCGCGGTGCAGTAGCGAGTCGGAGGGGGTGGGTGGCGGCTTCCGGAGGCCCCGGAGCCGTCGGCGGCGTCTGGGGGAGGGGAAGGGGCCGGTCAGCCGGGCTGGGCGGAGAGCAGGGCTTCGGCGAGGGCGGTGCGGTAGTAGCGGCCGGTGGTGGCGGGGCCGGCGACGAGGCGGGCGTCGAGCAGGACGCTGAGGTGGTCGTCGACGGTGGCGGGGCTCAGGCCGGTGCGGGTGGCGAGTTGGGTGGTGTCGCGCGGGTGGTCGAGGGCGGCGAGGAGGTGGGCGCGGGCGCTGCCGAGCAGGCGGCCCAGGCTGGGGGGTGGGGTGTGCGGGCCGGGGACGGGGGCAGCCGAAACCGGGTAGACGACGGCGAGCCGGGTGCGCGACTCGTTCGGGCAGAGCCAGCCATGGCGGGCGCTGGTGGGGATGAACAGCAGGTCCGGGGAGGCGGGCGGAGGTGCGGGGAGGTCGGGAGTGGTGAGGCGGAGGCGGCCGTCGGGGAGCCAGCGGTGCTGGGGGCCGAGGCGGGGGAGGGCGGCGGGCCAGCCGTGGCGGTGGGCGCGTTCGCGGCGGACGGTAAGGTCGGCTCGGAGCGTGCGCAGGCGGGCGGGCCATTCGGGGCGGACGACGTGCTGCCACGTCCAGGCGAGGAGTTCGGCGGGTTCGGCGGGCAGGCCGGCGTCGGCGAGGTCGGGTAGGCGGGGGTCGGCGTCCGGGTCGGGGACGGGCAGCCGTAGGGCGGTGGGCCAGTCGGCGGGCCGGTGCGCGGCCAGCCAGGCGGCGAGGTGAGGGGCGGTTGCGAGGTGGGCGCGGAAGGCGGGCTGGTGGGTGGCGAGCCAGTCGCGGCGCCAGGGCTCGGGGTGGAGTTCGGCGAGGACGCCGACCGCGGCGACGGTCTCGACCAGCGGTGAGAGCGCGAAACGGCATGCGGCGAGGGACTCCGTGCTCACCAGCCAATGACCCATGCGTCCCCTCCGAACGCAGACAGTAGCAATCGGCGGTGAACGGGTCAGGCGATTGCCCGATCACCGGGGGGACGGGAGCGGGGGAGGGACCGGCCCGCGGACGCGCCGGGGCCCGGGCGCCGTGGGGGTGGCGTCCGGGCCCCGGGGTGGTGCGGTGAACGGTGGTGCGGGGGCGGTTACTTGACCGGGAGGGCGACCTTGCCCCAGCGGCCGCCGGTCAGGTCGGCGGTGGCGGAGTACCAGGCCGCCAGGCCGGCCACGGCGGCGACCCAGCCGCCGACCTTGCCCCAGCCGGCGGCGTCGCCGAGGACCCCGATGGCGCTGAGCACCAGGGAGACCGTCAGCAGGCCGTAGACGGCGCGGGTGAGCTGGCCGGCGCCCCAGGAGGCGGCGGTCAGGGTGAGCGCGAGCAGCGCCCACAGCAGCAGGAACAGGCCCGCGGTGTTCTTGCCGGCCGGGCCGGCGGCGGCCCAGGTCGCCCAGAAGGCGCCGAGGGCGGTGAACGCGGTGCCGCTGAAGCGGTCGCCGCCGCGGAACTGCCAGAGGCCGGCGACGAACAGCGTCACACCGCCGACCAGGTGCGCCAGCGAGGACGCGCCGCCGACCGAGGTGCCGCTGAGGACACCCGTGCCGAGCAGGCCGTACGCCAGGAGAGTCAGACCGAGGGCCAGGTAACCGAGTGGACCCGCGTCAGCGGATCGGGCGTTCGCCCCGGAGGCTTCATTGCTCACCGGAGGCTCCTTTCACTCTGCGCCAGGGCATGGCGGGATCACGGTGAAAAGTGGGTGTGCGAGGGGTGGTGCCGGGTGCCGGGTCGTGGGCGCACCGAAGGGAGGGTGCGGCGGCTGCGGCGAGTGAGAGAACCGGCGGCCGAGCCGCTGGTCATGCCCTCCGGGGTGGAAGCCCCCGGTGCTTACGGTGTACCCGGCGCCCCGGTTTTGTACCCTTGTGAATCACGCAGAATGAGCAAGTGTGAGCAAACCGTGACCAGTTCGGGTGCGGGGCCCGGTCGGTTCTGTCGCTGGGGAGGCCCGGTCAGTTCTGGCGCTGGGTCGGGATCCGCAGGGTCAGGATGGCCATGTCGTCGGACGGGGGCTCGGGGGCGAACCGCTCCACCGCCCGGTGCACCCGGGCCGCGACGGCGCCCGCGGTCAGGCCCGCGCAGCCGGTCAGCACCTCGACCAGGCCGTCGTCGCCGAGCATCCGGCGGCCCTCCCGGCGTTCGGTCACGCCGTCCGTCACGCACAGCAGGACCTCGCCCGGGGCGAGCACCAACTCCTCGGCGGTGAGGTCGAGTTCGTCCATCACGCCGAGCAGCGGCTGCGGCGAGGCGGCCTGGTCGACCTGTCCGTCGGTGCGCAGCCGCAGCGGCAGCGGGTGGCCGGCGCAGACCAGTGACAGGGCGGTCGAGCCGTCCTCGCGGGGCGTCAGCTCGCCGTACAGCAGGGTGAGGAAGCGGGCCCGGCTGCCCTCGTCGAGGATCGCGGCGTTCAGCCGGGTGAGGACCTGCGGGGCGTTCAGGCCCTCGCGGGCCAGCAGGCGCAGCGAGTTGCGGGCCAGGCCGGTGACCGAGGCGGCCTCGGGGCCGGTGCCGCAGACGTCGCCGATGGCGAAGCCGTAGGTGCCCTCGCGGATCGGGAACAGGTCGTAGAAGTCGCCGCCGACCTCGTTGCCCTCGCCCGCGGCCTGGTAGAAGACCTCCACCTCGACGCCGGGGATCTTCGGCAGCTCCGGCGGCAGCAGGGCGCGCTGGAAGGCCTGGCTGGTGGCGGTGCGCTCGGAGTACAGGCGGGAGTTGTCCAGGGCGAGGGCGGCCCGGCGGGAGAGGTCCTCGCCGAGTTCCAGGATCTCCTGGCGGAACCGGACGCCGTGCCGGGTGCCGAGCACCAGCAGGCCGATCACCCGGTTGCGGGCGGACAGCGGCAGCACCACCGTCTCGCCGAGGTCCGGGCCGACCGGGTGGCCGAGGGCCCGGGCGGTCTCGGCGGGCGCCGTCCACGGGCGGGCGCCGGGGCTGGGCTCCGCCTCCGGGGCGGGGGACTTGTCGAGCAGGGCGCGCAGCGCGTCGATCCGGTCCTCGTCCTCGTGCAGCACGAAGGCGAGTTCGGCGCCGGCCGCGGCGTCCGCGGTGGTGTAGACGGCGCACCAGGAGGAGAGCGTGGGGACGGCCATCTGCGCCATCAGGGCGAGCGTCTGCTCGTGCTCCAGGGTGCCGGCGAGCAGGTCGGACGCCTCGACCAGGAAGGACAGCGAGCCGCGCCGCAGCCGCTCCAGTTCGCCCAGGCGGGCGCTCTCCAGGGCCAGCGCGATCCGGTCGGCGGCGAACTGCAGGCGCAGCGCGTCCTCGTTGTCGTAGCGGCCGGGGGCGGCCGCGGCCACCCCGAGCGAGCCGGTCAGCCGGCCCTCGACCTTGAGCGGGACGGTGATCAGCGAGCGCAGTTCGGTGCCGTCGAGCAGCGGGGCGGCGCCGGTCGGGCGGACCGACAGGTCCTCGTGGACGGCGGGCAGCCGGGCCGAGTCGAAGCGGCCCGCGCCGGCGTCGATCGGCAGCCGGGCGAAGCGCCGGGACGGGCCGGTGAGGCCGGTGGCGGCGCGCAGTTCGAACTCGGTCTCGTCCTCGCTGGTGAGCAGCAGGTAGGAGGCGTCGGCGTCGAGCAGGTCGCGGGCGCGTTCGACGATCCGCTGCAGCAGGCTGGACAGGTCGTCGGGGGAGACCGGGCCGACCAGCAGGTCCAGCGGTTCGACGGCGGTGGCGGCGCCCTCCACGGCGCTGCCGGGGGTGCCGGGGGTGCGCAGCACCGCGCGGTCGGCCTCCCGGACCAGCACGCACAGCACGGTCGGGGTGCCCTGGCTGTCGCGCAGCCGCACGTGGGTGCCGTAGACCTCCTGGACCGCGCCGTCGCCGCCGCGCACCGCGTACGAGCCCTCCCAGCGGGCCAGGCGCAGGGTGTCGCCGAGGCCGAGGCCGGGGGTCTGCGGCCAGACGGCGAGTTCGGCCCAGGGACGGCCGAAGACGGCGTCGGCGGGGCGGTGGAAGAGCGTCTCGGCGTCGGGGTTCCAGTGCCGGATGCGCCCGTGGTCGTCGAGCTGCACCACGGCGACCCGCACCGGCCCGTCCGCGGCCGGGAGTTCGCCGCCGGGCAGGCTGGGCAGGGCGTAGCGGGTGCCGGGGCTCTGCTCGGGCAGGGCGAGGCGGAACCAGACGGTCTTGCGGCCGGCGGTGTACTCCACGCCCCAGCTGCTGGAGAGCGCCGAGCACATCAGCAAGCCGCGGCCGCCCTCGCCGTCCGGGTCGGCGTAGCGCTCGGAGTTCATCGTCACGTTGGCGAAGGACGGCAGGCCGCGCTCGGGGTGCCGGTCGCTGACCTCGATCCGGACGGTGTCCTCCTCGCGCAGGCAGACCACCTCGGCGGCCGTCCCGGCGTGCACCACCGCGTTGGTGACCAGCTCGCTGACCAGCACCACGGCGTCGTCCACCACCTCGGGCAGCCCCCAGCCGAGCAGGGCGTCCCGGACGAAGCCGCGGGCCGCGGCGGCCGACCGGTCGACCGGTTCGAAGGTGGCGGCTGTGCGCGCGGTGACCACGGCCACGGCTCCTCTGCTGACTGGTCCGGCGGACGGTTCGGGCGGTGCGGCGGACGCGGGGCGGCGTCGCCTCGGTCCGGTGCGGCCCTCCACCCTACTTTCCGGTTGGTACCCAGTGGGGCCGGGGCGTCGAAACAGGCACCTGGGGGTGATTTCGTTCACCACTTTCCCTGGTCGTCGGGAAAACTCCTGGAGAACCGGACCGACACCGGGTGCCAGTGCTGTCACACTGGGGGGTCCGCGTGCCGTCACCGCCGCAGTACGGTCGACAGGGACGGCGCGGGAGCCGACCGGCCGGACGCCGATCCTCCCGCGGCGGTGAACCGAGTCAGGACCTGGGAGGGCCCCGTTGAGTTCGGCGACCAAGGACGTGTCCGGTACGACGACCGCCGCTGCGCGCGGCGCCCGCCCGGTGCCGCCGTCGCGGGCCGGCGGCGGGCGGCGCCCGGGGCCGGGGCGCGGCGCGGAGCCCGCGGAGCTGCGCAAGCTGCTGACCGCGCTGACCGCGATGCGGGACGGCAACTTCCGCCGCCGGCTGACCTTCCCCGGTGACGGCCTGCTGGCGGAGATCGCCGCGGTGTTCAACGAGGTCGCCGAGCGCAACCAGCACCTCACCGGTGAACTGGCCCGGGTGCGGCGGGCGGTGGGCCGCGAGGGCCGGCTCTCGGAGCGGCTGGAGACCGGGGTCGGCGAGGGCGCCTGGATGGCGGCCGTCGACAACTGCAACGCGCTGATCGACGACCTGGCCCGGCCGATGGCCGAGGTCGGCCGGGTGCTGGGCTCGATCGCCGAGGGCGACCTGACCCAGACCATGGAGCTGCGGTCGGTGCACACCACCGGCGCGAGCTACCCGTTGCGCGGCGAGTTCCTGAAGGTCGGCCGGACCGTCAACGGCCTGGTCGACCAGCTGTCGGAGTTCACCGACGAGGTGACCCGGGTGGCGATCGAGGTCGGCACCGAGGGCAAGCTCGGCGGCCAGGCCCGGGTGCGCAGCGTCTCCGGCTCCTGGAAGGACCTGTCGGACTCGGTCAACACCATGGCCGGCCGGCTGACCGCGCAGGTCCGCAACATCGCCGAGGTGACCACCGCGGTGGCCCGCGGCGACCTGTCGCGCAAGGTCACCGTCGACGTCGACGGCGAGATGCTGGAGCTGAAGAACACCGTCAACACGATGGTGGACCAGCTCAACTCGTTCGCCGCGCAGGTCACCACGGTGGCCCGCGACGTGGGCACCGAGGGGCGGCTGGGCGGCCAGGCGCAGGTGTCGGGCGTGGCCGGCGTGTGGCGCGACCTCACCGACTCGGTGAACTTCATGGCCGCCAACCTGACCGCGCAGGTCCGCAACATCGCCGAGGTGACCACCGCGGTCGCGCTCGGCGACCTGTCGCGCAAGATCGAGGTGGACGCCCGGGGCGAGATCCTGGAGCTGAAGAACACCATCAACACGATGGTCGACCAGCTGTCCGGGTTCGCCGAGCAGGTGACCCGGGTGGCGCGCGCGGTGGGCACCGAGGGCATCCTCGGCGGGCAGGCCCAGGTGCCCGGCGTGGCCGGCGTCTGGAAGGACCTGACCGAGAACGTCAACTCGATGGCGAACAACCTGACCAGCCAGGTCCGCGGCATCGCGCAGGTCACCACCGCGGTCGCCAAGGGCGACCTGTCGCAGAAGATCCAGGTCGACGCGCGGGGCGAGATCCTGGAGCTGAAGAACACCATCAACACGATGGTCGACCAGCTCTCGGCGTTCGCGGACGAGGTGACCCGGGTCGCCCGGGACGTCGGCACCGAGGGCATCCTGGGCGGCCAGGCCAGCGTGCCCGGGGTCTCCGGCACCTGGAAGGACCTCACCAACTCGGTGAACCTGATGGCCAACAACCTGACCAGCCAGGTGCGTTCGATCGCGGAGGTGACCACCGCGGTGGCCCGCGGCGACGTCTCCAAGAAGATCACCGTCGACGCGAAGGGCGAGATCCGCGAACTCGTCACCACCGTCAACACCATGGTCGAGCAGCTGTCCGCGTTCGCCGACGAGGTCACCCGGGTCTCCCGCGAGGTGGGTACCGACGGCCGGCTCGGCGGGCAGGCCCGGGTCCCCGGCGTGGCCGGCATCTGGCGCGACCTGACCGACAACGTGAACCTGATGGCGTCCAACCTGACCAGCCAGGTCCGCAACATCGCCGAGGTGGCGGCCGCGGTGGCCCGCGGCGACCTGTCCAAGAAGATCGCCATCGACGCGGCCGGCGAGGTCGCCGCGCTCGCCGACACCCTGAACACCATGGTCGACCAGCTGTCGGCCTTCGCCGTCGAAGTCACCCGCGTCGCCCGCGAGGTGGGCACCGACGGCATCCTGGGCGGCCAGGCCAGCGTGCCGGGCGTCGCCGGGATCTGGAAGGACCTGACCGAGAACGTCAACCTGATGGCCAACAACCTCACCGGCCAGGTCCGCAACATCGCCCTCGTCATCACCGCGGTGGCCCGCGGCGACCTGTCGCAGAAGATCGACGTCGACGCCCGCGGCGAGATCCTCGAACTGAAGACCAGCATCAACACCATGGTCGACCAGCTCGGCGCCTTCGCCGACGAGGTCACCCGGGTCGCCCGCGAGGTCGGCACCGACGGCCGCCTCGGCGGCCAGGCCCGGGTCCCCGGCGTGGCCGGCACCTGGCAGGACCTCACCGAGTCGGTGAACGAACTCGCCAACAACCTGACCCGGCAGGTGCGCGCGATCGCCCAGGTCGCCACCGCCGTCACCCGCGGCGACCTGTCGCCCCGGATCAACGTGGACGCGTCCGGCGAGCTCGACGAGCTCAAGGACAACATCAACCAGATGATCGCCAACCTGCGCGAGACCACCCGCACCAACAAGGAACAGGACTGGCTCAAGTCCAACCTGGCCCGGATGTCCGGCATGCTGCAGGGCCGCCGCGACCTCTCCGCCGTCGCCTCGCTGATCATGAGCGAGCTGACCCCGGTGGTCTCCGCCCAGCACGGCGCCTTCTTCCTCGCCCAGCCCGCCGGGCGCACCGCCGAACTCGTCACCGAGGACGACGACGAGAACGACATCGTGCTGCGCCTGATCGGCTCCTACGGCTACCACCGGCGCACCATGCCCACCACCTTCCGGCTCGGCGAGGGCCTGATCGGGCAGGCCGCGGTGGAGAAGCGGCCGATCGTGCTCAAGGAGACCCCGCCCGGCTACCTGAAGATCTCCTCCGGCCTCGGCGAGTCCTCCCCGGCGCACGTGGTGGTGATGCCGGTGCTGTTCGAGGGCCGGCTGCTCGGCGTGATCGAACTCGCCACCTTCTCCAGCTTCACCACCGTCGCGCTGGACTTCCTCAACCAGATCGCCGACCAGATCGGCGTCACCGTCAACACCATCTCGGTCAACACCAAGACCGAGGGCCTGCTGCTGGAGTCCCAGCGGCTGACTGCCGAACTCTCCATGCGCTCCGCCGAGTTGGAGGCCCGCCAGGAGGAGCTGGAGCGCACCAACGAGGAGCTGCAGGAGAAGGCCGAGCAGCTCGCCCAGCAGAACCGCGACATCGAGATCAAGAACAGCGAGATCGAGGAGGCCCGGCAGATCCTCGAGGAGCGCGCCGAGCAGCTCGCGCTGGCCTCCCGCTACAAGAGCGAGTTCCTCGCCAACATGTCGCACGAGCTGCGCACCCCGCTCAACTCGCTGCTGATCCTGGCCAAGCTGCTCTCCGACAACAACGAGGGCAACCTGTCGGCCAAGCAGGTCGAGTTCGCCGAGACGATCCACGGCGCGGGCAGCGACCTGCTCCAGCTGATCAACGACATCCTCGACCTGTCCAAGGTCGAGGCGGGCAAGATGGACGTCCGCCCGGCCCGGATCGCGCTGGTCCAGCTGGTCGACTACGTGGAGGCCGCGTTCCGGCCGCTGGCCGCCGAGAAGAACCTGGACTTCGCGGTCCGGGTCTCCCCGGACCTGCCGGTCACCCTGCACACCGACGAGCAGCGCCTCCAGCAGGTGCTGCGCAACCTGCTGTCCAACGCGGTGAAGTTCACCGACGCCGGCGCGGTCGAGCTGATGATCCGCCCGGTGGCCGGGGCGGAGATCCCGCAGCACGTGCGCGAGCAGCTGCTGGAGTCCGGCACCATGGCCGACCCGGACGAGCCGCTGATCGCCTTCTCGGTCTCCGACACCGGCATCGGCATCCCCGGCAACAAGCTCCGGGAGATCTTCGAGGCGTTCAAGCAGGCCGACGGCGGCACCAGCCGCAAGTACGGCGGCACCGGCCTGGGCCTGTCGATCAGCCGGGAGATCGCCCGGCTGCTCGGCGGCGAGATCCACGTCGAGAGCGAACTGGGCCGCGGCTCCGCCTTCACCCTCTACCTGCCGCTGCGCAGCGAGGGCCCCGAGCCGGTCACCCTGGAGCGCGGAGGCGCCCCGCGCGCCCTCGAAGCGCCCCGCACGCCCGCCGAGCAGTGGACCCAGGAGGCCCGCGGCCTGGTCGAGGAGCGCCGCCGCTCCACCGCCGAGCGCCGCCGCCCCGCCGAGGCCCCCCGCCCCGCCGAGGAGACCGTCCCGCGCCAGGGCGAGCCGTCCCGCCCCGCCACCGCGGCCCCGCCGCGCTTCGACGGCGAGCGGGTGCTGATCGTCGACGACGACATCCGCAACGTGTTCGCCCTCACCAGCGTGCTGGAGCAGTACGGCCTGACCGTGCTGTACGCCGAGAACGGCCGCGAGGGCATCGAGATGCTCGAGCAGCACGAGGAGGTCGCCCTGGTGCTGATGGACATCATGATGCCCGAGCTGGACGGCTACGCGACCACCGAGCAGATCCGCCGGATGCCCCGGTTCTCCGGCCTGCCGATCATCGCGCTGACCGCCAAGGCGATGAAGGGCGACCGCGAGAAGAGCCTCCAGGCGGGCGCCACCGACCACATCACCAAGCCGGTGGAGACCGACCACCTGCTGGCGGTGATGCGCCAGCACCTGCCTGTCAGGTGACCGCCGCCCGCGGGGGCCCGCTCCGGCTGGCCCCCGCGGGCGGGAACCCGGTAAGGTCACCCGTCGTTGCCAACAGTGACCGTACGGTGACGCCCGGCACCGGGCCTGTGGCAGGCAAGGGGGTACGGCTAGCATGACCGGGGCAGTGATGGGCGGCACGAAGGTGCCGGCCCTCGGGAAACAACCGGCAGGAGGGCGGGTCCTGGTGCAGAAGGCGAAGATCCTCCTGGTCGACGACCGTCCGGAGAACCTGCTCGCCCTCGAGGCGATCCTCTCCGCGCTCGACCAGACCCTGGTGCGCGCCTCCTCCGGCGAGGAAGCGCTCAAAGCTCTGCTCACCGACGACTTCGCGGTCATCCTGCTGGATGTCCAGATGCCCGGCATGGACGGGTTCGAGACCGCCGCGCACATCAAGCGCCGGGAGCGGACCAGGGACATCCCGATCATCTTCCTGACCGCGATCAACCACGGCCCGCACCACACCTTCCGCGGCTACGCGGCCGGTGCGGTCGACTACATCTCCAAGCCCTTCGACCCGTGGGTGCTGCGGGCCAAGGTCTCCGTCTTCGTCGACCTGTACCAGAAGAACACCCAGCTCAAGGAGCAGGCCGCACTGCTGCGCCTGCAGCTGGAGGCGGGCGCGGAGCCGGCCATCGGCGGGGCGCTGCTCGGCGAGCTGTCGGCCCGGCTGGCCGCCGTCGAGGAGCAGGCCGAGGCGCTCACCAAGCAGCTCGACGCGGGCTCCGACAGCGGCGCCGCGGCGACCGCAGCGCACCTGGAGCGGAAGATCGCGGGCCTGCGCGGGGCGCTGGACGCGCTGCGCCCCGGCGCGAACTGACGGGTCGTCGGCGTCGCCCGTCCGGGTGGTTCCCGGGCGGCTGACGGCGCGTCGGCGACACAACCCGCCGAAGTGCGCCCGCGCATGTCCGCGGCCCGGGCGCGCCGGTAGGCTGCCCCCCATGGCCACACGAACGCCCGGAAGCGCCGCCGCACGCACCAGCAAGCCCGGGCCGGCCAAGGGCGCGCCAGCCAAGAAGGCCGCGGCGAAGAAGGCCGCCCCCGCCAAGAAGGCCCCGGCGAAGAAGGCCGCGCCGGCCAGGAAGGCCGTCGCCCCGCCCCCGCCGCCCCCGCCGAAGCGGCCGATACTCTTCCGGGCCGTCCGGGCCCTGTGGCTGGGCCTGGCGCACTCGGTGGGCGCGGTGTTCCGCGGCTTCGGCCACGGCGCCCGCAACCTGCACCCCGAGCACCGCAAGGACGGCGTGGCGCTGCTGCTGCTGGCACTCGCCCTGGTGACCGCCGCCGGGACGTGGTTCAGCCCGCAGGGCTGGCTCGGCGAGGCCGCCACCAACGTGGTCTCCGGCCTGTTCGGCCGGCTCGACGTGCTGGTGCCGTTCCTGTTCGGCGCGCTCGCCGTCCGGCTGATGCGCCACCCCGAACTCCCGGAGGCCAACGGCCGGATAGCGATCGGCCTGAGCACCCTGGTGGTCGGCGTGCTGGGCCTGGTGCACATCGGCTGCGGGGCGCCCGCGATGGGCGCCGGCGCGACGAGGATCCGGCAGGCCGGCGGCCTGATCGGCTGGGCCGTGTCCACCCCGATGATGGCCGCGGCCGGCCCGCCGCTGGCCGTCCCGCTGCTGCTGCTGGTCGCCTTCTTCGGCCTGCTGGTGGTCACCGCCACCCCCGTCAACCGGATCCCCGAGCGGCTGCGGCTGCTCGGCGTGCGCCTGGGCGTGGTCGAGCCGCTGCCCGGCGAGCTGGATCCGGAGGAGGCCGGGGCGTCCGACGCCGAGCGCGCCTACTCCACCGCCCCGCCCGAGGACGCCGACCCGGACGCGCTGCCGATCACCATCGAGGGCGACGAGCTCTCCGCCCGCCGCAAGCGCCGCCGCCGCAAGGCCGACGACGACGTCGAGGTCACGGAGGCCGCCGAGCCGCTCTCGTTCGAGAAGGACCCGTACCAGACCCGCGACCTGGCGGCCGGCGTCGCCGCCGACCTGGACGGCGCGCTGCTGTACGGGGTGCCCGGCTCGCCCGCGGTGGCCAGCATGATCGGCCAGGTCAAGGACAACACCGCCCCGCCCGAGGAGCCCTGGACGCCGGAGGTGCCCGCCGCCCGGGCCGCCGACGCCCCCGAGGGCCACGGCGCGGCCCCGGCCCGGATGGAACAGCTCCAGCTCTCCGGCGGCGGCGACTACGCGCTGCCCTCCCTCGACCTGCTGGAGCGCGGCGCCCCCGGCAAGGCCCGGTCCCAGATCAACGATGACGTGGTGGCCCAACTCAGCGGCGTGTTCACCGAGTTCAAGGTCGACGCGCGGGTCACCGGCTTCACCCGCGGCCCGACGGTGACCCGCTACGAGGTCGAGCTCGGCCCGGCCGTGAAGGTCGAGCGGATCACCGCGCTGGCCAAGAACATCGCCTACGCGGTGGCCACCCCCGACGTGCGGATCATCTCGCCGATCCCCGGCAAGTCCGCGGTCGGCGTGGAGATCCCCAACCGGGACCGGGAGATGGTCACCCTCGGCGACCTGCTGCGCTCGCGCGCCGCCGCCGAGGACACCCACCCGATGGTGGTCGGCATGGGCAAGGACGTCGAGGGCCACACCGTGATGGCCAACCTGGCGAAGATGCCGCACGTCCTGGTGGCCGGCGCCACCGGCGCGGGCAAGTCCTCCTGCATCAACTGCCTGATCACCTCGGTGCTGGTGCGCGCCACCCCCGACGAGGTCCGGATGGTGCTGGTCGACCCCAAGCGGGTCGAACTGACCGCCTACGAGGGCATCCCGCACCTGATCACGCCGATCATCACCAACCCGAAGAAGGCCGCCGAGGCCCTCCAGTGGGTGGTCCGCGAGATGGACATGCGCTACGACGACCTGGCGGCCTACGGCTTCCGGCACGTCGACGACTTCAACGCCGCCGTCCGGGCCGGCACCGTGCAGCCGCCACTGGGCAGCGAGCGCGAACTGGCGCCCTACCCGTACCTGCTGGTGATCGTCGACGAGCTGGCCGACCTGATGATGGTCGCCCCGCGCGACGTCGAGGACTCGGTGGTCCGGATCACCCAGCTCGCCCGGGCCGCCGGCATCCACCTGGTGCTGGCCACCCAGCGCCCCTCGGTGGACGTGGTCACCGGCCTGATCAAGGCCAACGTGCCGTCCCGGCTGGCCTTCGCCACCTCGGCGATGGCCGACTCCCGGGTCATCCTCGACCAGCCCGGCGCCGAGAAGCTGATCGGCAAGGGCGACGCGCTGTTCCTGCCGATGGGCGCCTCCAAGCCGGTCCGGATGCAGGGCGCGTTCGTCACCGAGGCGGAGATCGCCAAGATCGTCCAGCACTGCAAGGACCAGCTGACCGCCCGCTACCGCGACGACGTGGTGGTCGGCGGCGGCCCCAAGAAGGAGATCGACGAGGAGATCGGCGACGACCTCGACCTGCTGATCCAGGCCGCCGAACTGGTCGTCACCACCCAGTTCGGCTCGACCTCGATGCTCCAGCGCAAGCTCCGGGTCGGCTTCGCCAAGGCCGGCCGGCTGATGGACCTGATGGAGTCCCGCGGCATCGTCGGCCCCAGCGAGGGCTCCAAGGCCCGCGACGTGCTGATCAAGCCCGACGAGCTGGACGGCGTGCTGGTCACCCTGCGCGGCTGAGCTCCCTCCCCCCGCCCCGCCGGTCGCCCGGCGGGGCGGGGCGGTGGCCGGAAAGCGCGGTGAGCGCGCGTCAACTTCTGTTGCGAGACTGTGGCACGTTCGGGCCCCCTCCGGTTGAGAAACGTTCCGCCCCCACCCCTAGACTGGTGCTTCAGCAGGTGGCCTCCGCTCGAAAGGCGTGCCCAGTGACCATCGGCAAGTCCCCCCACAGCTCCGCCCCCGACTCCTCCGCGCCCGCCGCCGCCGAGGAGTCGAGCCGTACCACCGGCGGGCCGAGCATCGGGCGGATGCTCGCCAGGGCCCGGATCGACGCCGGCCTGACGGTCGACCAGGTGAGCACCCGGACCAGGATCCGGGTGCCGATCGTGCACGCCGTCGAGTCCGACGACTTCGACCGCTGCGGCGGCGCCTTCTACGCCCGCGGCCACCTGCGGCTGCTGGCCCGCGAGGTCGGCCTGGACGGCGAGGCGCTGGTCGCCCGCTACGACGCCGAGCACGGCGGCGCGCCCTCGCCGACCGCTGGACAACTGCTCGACTCCGGCCCGATCAAGGTCAAGGACCACAACCGCCCGAACTGGACCGCCGCGATGGTGGTGGCGATCGTCGCCGTGGTCGCGCTGATCGGCTACAACCTGGTCGGCTCCTCGTCCTCCGGCGGCGACCAGCCCGGCGCGGCCAGCGCCCCGCTGCCCTCCGGCGTCTCCGCCCCCGCCACCACCTCCCCGTCCGCCCAGCCGCCGGCCCCCGAGAGCAGCGTCGCCGCGATCGCCGCCGCGCCCGCCGACAAGGTCACCGTCAAGCTGGTCGCCGGGCAGGACAAGAGCTGGGTGACCGCCAAGGACGGCAACGGCAAGTCGCTGTACTCCAACAACCTGGAAGCCGGCCAGGACCAGACCTTCACCGACGGCAAGAAGATCACCCTGGTGATCGGCAACGCCGGGGCCGTCCACCTGTTCGTCAACGGCAAGGACCTCGGCCCGGCCGGCCAGGACGGCCAGGTCGTGCACCTCGCCTACACCCCCGGGGACCCGCAGGCGGGCTGAACCGGGACGATCCGCCCGCCGAAGCAACGCGCGCGCCCTCCGGGGGGAACTCCACCGGGGGGCGCGCGTTAATCTTGGCGTCATGCCTGAAACCCGCACTGTCGCCCTGGTCACGCTCGGATGCGCCCGCAACGAGGTCGACTCCGAGGAACTCGCCGGGCGACTCGAGGCCGACGGCTGGCGGCTGGTCGACGACGCCAGCGAGGCCGACGTCGCCGTCGTCAACACCTGCGGGTTCGTCGAGGCCGCCAAGAAGGACTCCGTCGACGCCCTGCTGGAGGCCAACGACCTCAAGGGGCACGGCCGCACCCAGGCCGTGGTCGCCGTCGGCTGCATGGCCGAGCGCTACGGCAAGGAACTCGCCGACGCCCTCCCCGAGGCCGACGGCGTGCTCGGCTTCGACGACTACGCCGACATCTCCAACCGCCTGAACACCATCCTCTCCGGCGGCCACGTCGAGGCCCACACCCCCGGGACCGCCGCAAGCTGCTCCCGCTCACCCCGGTCGAGCGGCAGGCCGCGGCCGCCGCGATCGCCCTCCCCGGCCACGGCGCCCCCGCGGACCTCCCCGACGGCGTCGCCCCCGCCTCCGGCCCGCGCACCCTGCGCAAGCGGCTGGACGACGCCCCGGTCGCCTCGATCAAGCTCGCCTCCGGCTGCGACCGCCGCTGCTCGTTCTGCGCCATCCCGGCCTTCCGCGGCTCCTTCGTCTCCCGCCGACCCAGCGACGTGCTGAACGAGGCGGTCTGGCTGGCCGGGCAGGGCGTGCGCGAGGTCGCCCTGGTCTCCGAGAACAACACCTCCTACGGCAAGGACCTCGGCGACATCCGCCTGCTGGAGACCCTGCTCACCGAGATCGCCGCGGTCGAGGGCATCGAGCGGGTCAGGGTCAGCTACCTGCAGCCCGCCGAGATGCGCCCCGGCCTGATCGACGTGATGACCGGCACCGACAAGGTCGTCCCGTACTTCGACCTGTCCTTCCAGCACTCCGCGCCCGCCGTGCTGCGCCGGATGCGCCGCTTCGGCTCCACCGAGCAGTTCCTCGGCCTGCTGGAGTCGATCCGGGCCAAGGCCCCCGAGGCCGGCGCCCGCTCCAACTTCATCGTGGGCTTCCCCGGCGAGACCGAGGAGGACTACGCGGAGCTGGAACGGTTCATCACCCACGCCGGCCTCGACGCCATCGGCGTGTTCGGCTACTCCGACGAGGACGGCACCGAGGCCGCCGGCTACGACGGCAAGCTCGACCAGGACGTGGTCGACGACCGGGTCGCCCGGCTCTCCAAGCTCGCCGAGGAGCTCACCGCGCAGCGCGCCGAGCAGCGGATCGGCAGCGAGGTCACCGTCCTCGTCGAGTCCGTCGAGGACGGGGTGGTGGAGGGCCGGGCCGTCCACCAGGCCCCGGAGACCGACGGCCTGACCACCCTGCTCGGAGCCCCGGACGCGGTGGTCGGCCGGTTCTACCGGGCCACCGTGACGGGCACCGAAGGCGTCGACCTGATCGCCGAGGCGATCGAGGTCCCGCAGCCCGCCGGAGCCGACGTATGACCAAGGGGCCGGGGGCCCCGGCCGCCACCCGGCCGACCCCGGCCGCGGTCCCGCCGGAGCCCGGCCTGTGGAACATCGCCAACGTGCTGACCATGTTCCGGCTGGTGCTCGTCCCGGTCTTCGCCGCGCTGCTGTTCGCCGGCGGCGGCCACGACCCCAAGTGGCGGGCCCTCGCCTGGGCGGCCTTCGCCATCGCGATGATCACCGACGTCTTCGACGGCGCGCTGGCCCGCCGCAAGGGCCTGGTCACCGACTTCGGGCGGATCGCCGACCCGATCGCCGACAAGGCGATCATGGGCACCGGCCTGATCGGCCTGTCCCTGCTCGGCGACCTGCCCTGGTGGATCACCGCGGTGATCCTGGCCCGGGAGCTCGGCATCACCCTGATGCGGTTCTGGGTGATCCGCTACGCCGTCATCCCGGCCAGCCGCGGCGGCAAGATCAAGACGCTCGCCCAGGGCACCGCGGTCGGCATGTACGTGCTGGTGCTCACCGGGCCGCTGGCCACCGCCCGCGCCGTGGTGATGGGCGTCGCGGTGCTCCTCACCCTGGCCACCGGCCTCGACTACGTGCTGCAGGCCGTCCGGCTGCGCCGGGAGGGCATCGCCCGGGAGCGCCGCGGTGAGTGAGGGCGCCGCGGCCGCCCGGGTGCTGGCCGCGCTGAAGGCCGACGGCGCCACCCTGGCCGTCGCCGAGTCGCTCACCGGCGGCCTGCTGGCCGCCGCCCTGGTCCGGGTGCCCGGCGCCTCCGCGGTGTTCCGGGGCTCGGTCACCGCGTACGCCACCGACCTCAAGGCCTCCGTGCTCGGCGTCGACGAGGGCCTGCTCGACGTGCACGGCCCGGTCCACCCCGTGGTGGCCCGGCAGATGGCCGAGGGCGTGCGCCGCCTGCTCGGGGCCGACTGGGCGCTGGCCACCACCGGCGTGGCCGGCCCCGACCCGCAGGACGGGCAGCCGGTCGGCACCGTGTACGTGGCGCTCGCCGGACCGGCGGGAACAGAAGCGCTCCCGCTCCGGTTGTCGGGTGGGCGTGACACGATCCGGCACGGATCGGTGGACGCCGCGCTGGAGCTGCTGCTCCGGCGGCTGGCGTCCGGGCAGGTCTGAGCTTCGCCGAGGACCCGGTGCGGTGCGCCGAAAACCCGCGAACCCGCCGCACCCGGCGGGGGAACGTGTTACACCGGAGGCTCCGGTCGGGCCGCCCCGGCCGGGAGCAGGCGCGTCGACCCGGCGTCGACCGCGCGTCCGGAGCCGGACATCTGCCCGTCACGGGTGGTTCGACGGCCCCGGAGGGGAAGAAACAGGGAGGGGGCGCCTTGCAGCCCAGAGTGAACACGACCCCGGTCCCGGCACGGGATGCTGGCAAGGCGGTACGGTGGGGTCGTGACATCTCGATCCGCAGTCCGAGGAGGGAGGCACCGATGATCCTGCTCCGTCGCCTGTTGGGCGATGTGCTGCGTCGGCAGCGCCAGCGCCAGGGCCGCACACTCCGCGAGGTGTCGGCAGCCGCCAGGGTTTCGCTCGGTTACCTCTCCGAGGTCGAGCGGGGACAGAAGGAGGCGTCCTCCGAGCTGCTCTCCGCCATCTGCGACGCGCTCGACGTGCGGATGTCGGAGGTCATGCGGGAGGTCAGCGACGAACTGTCGCTCGCCGAACTTGCGGCGATGGCGACACTCTCGGAGGGTGATCTGCTGAGGCCGGTGCTCGAACCGGTTCCGCTGCCGGCGCCCGGTGTCGACCGGTCCGGGTCCATCTCGCCCAAGGCGGCGATGGACGTGGTGGCGGCCTGACCGGACCTCGACCGTCCCGCTGGTGCGGGACGCCGGGTGAAGGAGGGCCACGATGCGGAGTGCGCGCAGTGCGCTGCTGCTCGGTGCGACGGCACTGGTCGGCCTGGGCCTGATACTGCTGCTGATGGGCGGCACCGCGATACACGGCGGTGCCGCCCTCGGCGTGCTCGCGGCCGGCTGGTGGGGCGTGGGGCTGATCCCGGTGCACGCCAGGACCGTGCCCGAGCCCGCGCGGCAGGAGGCCGCACCGGGCCCGGGCCTGCCGCGGCCCGGCCCGCCCGGCGCGGGGGACGCTCCCCCGGGCGGGTGAGGCGCGCCCCCGCTACCGGAGCCGGTAGCCCTTCGGGGTGGGGTGGAAACCGGCCGTTTCCAGCCGGGGGCCCAGGGGGCTGGTGAGGGCGGGGTGGCCGTTGACGCGCTCCACGGTGAGCGGACCGGCCAGCGCGGCCAGGGCGGCGTCCAGCGCGGGGCCCTCGGCGGGCCAGGCCAGCAGCGACCTGCCGCCGCGCTCCAGGTACAGCACCAGCTCGCCGTCGACCAGGGCGACCAGCGCGCCGGCCTTGCGGGCCGGGCGGTGGGCGGCCGCGGTGTCGGCGGGCGGCTCCGGCCAGGACAGGGCCGCGCCGTACGCGTTGGCCGGGTCGGCGGCGGCCAGCACCAGGGCCTGCGGGGCCTGCCCGGCGGGCTCGGCGGACCACTCGGCGCCCGCCGTCCGCTCCAGCCGGGAGCTGACCGAGCGCAGCCGGTCCGCGGCGCCGTCCATGGCGAACTGGGCGCCGCCCAGGCCCTCGACGAAGTACCCGCGGCGGGCCCGGCCGCGCTCCTCGAACGCCGACAGCACCCGGTAGACGCCCGCGAAGCCGCCCGGGACGCGCTCGGTGGCCACCGCGCCCCTGGTCAGCACGCCGTGCCGGTCCAGCAGGGCCTGCGCCCGGGCGGCGGCCCGCACCGTGGCCTCGCCGCCGAGGGCGGGCAGCAGCGACCAGCGGCCGACCGCGGTCGGCGGGCCGGTGCGGGAGGCCGGGCGGGCCAGGCCGCGGGCGGCGCCGCCGTAGCGGCCGCGCGGGGTGGCGCGCGGGGCGCGGTGCGCGGTGGCGCCGGCGGTGCGGCCGGAGCCGAGCAGGCCGCGCAGCGGGGCCAGGGTGTCGTTGGTGACGTACCCGGCCCAGACCAGGTCCCACAGGGCATCGGCGATCTCGGCGTCCGGGGTGTCCGGGACGCGCTCGGCGAGCTGGCGGAAGAACGCGCCGTAGCCGCCGGTCAGCGCCTCCAGCAGGGCGGTGTGCACCGGGCCCGGGGTGAGCGGGAGCGGCTCGGGGCGCAGCAGGTGGGCGTTCTCCGGCAGGTGCAGGCTGATCCAGCCGTCCTTGCCGGGCAGCGCGCCCGCGCCGGACCAGCCGACCTCGCCGGCCGCCATCAGCTCGTCCAGCAGGGCGGGGGAGTAGTCGGACAGCCGGGCGGGCAGCACCAGCTTCTCCAGGGCGGAGGCGGGCAGCGCGGTGCCCTGGAGCTGCTCGACCACCCGGTAGAGGCCGTCGGCGCCGCGCAGGCGGTGCCCGGCCAGGTGCTGCCACTGCGGGAGGAAGGCGGCCAGGGCCTTCGGCGGGACGGCCTCCACCTCGTGCCGCAGGGCGGCCAGCGAGCGGCGGCGCAGGCGGCGCAGCACCTCGGTGTCGCACCACTCCGGGGTGGTGCCCGTCCCGTCGGGCCGGAACTCGCCCTGGACCAGGCGGCCGGCGGCGGTGAGGCGGTGCAGGGTGCCGGTGACGACGGCGCTGCCGAGGCCGAAGCGCTCGGCGGCCTCCTGCGCGGTGAACGGGCCGTGGGTGCGGGCGTGCCGGGCCAGCAGGTCGCCGAGCGGGTCCTTGACCGGCTCGGTGAACGCCTCGGGGACGCCGACCGGCAGCGGGGTGCCCAGGGCGTCGCGCAGCCGCCCGGCGTCCTCGATCGCGGCCCAGCGCAGGGCGCCGCCGATCCGGACCTGGATCGCCCGGCGGGCGGCCTCCAGCTCCAGCGCCCAGAGCGGTTCGGCGCCGCGCTCGGCGAGTTCGGCCTCGGCGAGCGGGCCGAGCAGGCGCAGCGCGTCGGCGACGCCCTCGGCGTCCCTGATCCGGCGCTCGGGGGTGCGGCGCTGGAGCTCGGCCTCCAGGTCGGCGAGGACCTGCGGGTCGAGCAGTTCGCGCAGCTCGGCCTGGCCGAGCAGTTCGGACAGCAGCCGGGAGTCCAGCGCGAGGGCGGCGGCCCGGCGTTCGGCGATCGGGGAGTCGCCCTCGTACAGGAACTGGGCGACGTAGCCGAACAGCAGGGAGCGGGCGAACGGGGACGGTTCGGGGGTGGTGACCTCGACCAGGCGGACCGCGCGGGACTCCAGGTCTCCCATCAGCTCGACCAGGCCGGGCACGTCGAAGACGTCCTGCAGGCACTCGCGGACGGCCTCCAGGACGATCGGGAAGGAGCCGTACTCGGCGGCCACCTCCAGGAGTTGGGAGGCGCGCTGGCGCTGCTGCCACAGCGGGGTGCGCTTGCCGGGGTTGCGGCGGGGCAGCAGCAGGGCGCGGCCGGCGCACTCGCGGAAGCGGGCGGCGAACAGGGCCGAGCCGCCGACCTGGTCGGTGACCAGCTGCTCGATCTCGGCGGCGTCGAAGACCGCGGCGTCGGCGCCGACCGGGGCCTCGTCGGCGGGCGCCGCGGCCGCGGCGGAGGGGAAGTCGGCCAGCAGGTCGGCGTCCGGCAGGCGCAGCACGATGCCGTCGTCGGCGTGCATCACCTGCGGGTCCAGGCCGTGCTTCTCGCGCAGCCGGGCGCCGATGGCCAGGGCCCACGGGGCGTGCACCTGGGCGCCGAACGGGGAGTGCACGACGATCCGCCAGTCGCCGAGCTCGTCGCGGAAGCGCTCGACCACGATGGTGCGGTCGTCGGGCAGGTGGCCGCAGGCCGCGCGCTGCTCGGCGAGGTAGGCGAGCAGGTTGGCGGCGGCCCAGTCGTCCAGGCCCGCCGCGTGCAGGCGCGCGGTGGCCCCGGCGGGCTCCAGGGCGCCGATCTCGCGGACGAACGCGCCCACGGCGCGGCCGAGTTCGAGCGGGCGGCCGAGGGTGTCGCCCTTCCAGAACGGGAGCCGGCCGGGGACGCCGGGGGCGGGGGTGACCAGCACCTTGTCGTGGGTGATCTCCTCGATCCGCCAGGAGGTGGTGCCCAGGGTGAAGACGTCCCCGACCCGGGACTCGTAGACCATCTCCTCGTCCAGCTCTCCGACCCGGCCGCCGCCCTTCTTCCCCGTTTTTGAATCAGATGCAGTGGCCCCGGCGATGAAGACGCCGAACAGGCCGCGGTCGGGGATGGTGCCGCCGGAGGTGACGGCCAGCCGCTGGGCGCCGGGGCGGCCGGTGACGGTGCCGGCGACGCGGTCCCAGACCAGGCGGGGGCGCAGTTCGGCGAAGGCGTCGGACGGGTAGCGGCCGGCCAGCATGTCCAGCACGCCGTCGAACGCGGACTGCGGGAGGGTGGCGAACGGCGCGGCGCGGCGGCACAGGGCGAGCAGCTCGTCCACGTCCCAGGTGTCCAGGGCGGTGATCGCGACCAGCTGCTGGGCCAGCACGTCCAGCGGGTTGCGGGGCACCCGCAGGGCCTCGATCCGGCCGCTGCGCATCCGCTCGGTGACCACGGCGGACTGCACCAGGTCTCCCCGGTACTTGGGGAAGAACACGCCCCGGGAGACCGCGCCGACCTGGTGCCCGGCCCGGCCGACCCGCTGCAGGCCGGAGGCCACCGAGGGCGGGGACTCGACCTGCACCACCAGGTCGACGGCGCCCATGTCGATGCCCAGCTCCAGGCTGGAGGTGGCCACCACGGCGGGCAGCCGGCCGGCCTTCAACTCCTCCTCCACCAGGGTCCGTTGCTCCTTGGAGACCGAGCCGTGGTGGGCCCGGGCGAGCAGCGGCGGGGCGCCCGCGGCGGCCCCCGAGCCGCCCATCAGCTCGGCGGGGGAGTGCGCCTCGGGCAGCGGGGCGCCGGTGGCCCGCTCGTAGGCGATCTCGTTCAGCCGGTGGCACAGCCGCTCGGCCAGCCGGCGGGAGTTGGCGAACACGATGGTCGAGCGGTGCGCCTGGACCAGGTCGACGATCCGCTCCTCGACGTGCGGCCAGATCGAGGACTGCCGCTGCGGGTCGGACTCCTCGGCGGGCGCGGCGGGCAGGTCGGCCAGGTCCGGGACGGGGACCACCACGGACAGGTCGAAGCGCTTGTCGCTGCCGGGCTGGACGATCGCGGCGCCGCGCCGCGGGCTGAGGTAGCGGGCGACCTCCTCGACCGGGCGGACGGTGGCGGACAGGCCGATCCGGCGGGCCGGGCGGTCCAGCAGCTCGTCGAGGCGCTCCAGGCTGAGCGCCAGGTGCGCGCCGCGCTTGGTGCCGGCCACCGCGTGCACCTCGTCCAGGATCACCGTGTCGATGCCGCGCAGGGCGTCCCGGGCGGCGGAGGTGAGCAGCAGGAACAGCGACTCGGGGGTGGTGATCAGGATGTCCGGCGGGTGGGTGGCGAACTTCCGGCGGTCGGCGGCCGGGGTGTCGCCGGAGCGGATGCCGACCCGGACGTCCGGCTCGGGCAGACCCAGCCGGACGCCGGCCTGCCGCAGGCCGGTGAGCGGGGCGCGCAGGTTGCGCTCCACGTCGACCGCGAGGGCCTTCAGCGGGGAGACGTAGAGCACCCGGCAGCGGCGCTTCGGGTCGGCCGGGGGCGGGGTGGCGGCCAGCCGGTCCAGGGCGGAGAGGAAGGCCGCCAGCGTCTTGCCGGAGCCGGTCGGGGCGACCACCAGCACGTCCGTCTCCAGCCGGATCGCCGCCCAGGCCCGGGACTGCGCCTCGGTGGGGGCGGCGAACGCCCCGGTGAACCAGGCCCGGGTGGCCGGGGCGAAGCCTTGCAGCGGATCAGCGTCGGAGGTGCCCATGCCCCCATGGTGCCCCGACAGGCTGACAGGTCACGGAACGGTCACCGTCTGACCCAACCCCGTGCAGCAAATCGTACAAATCGCTCATATCGTGAGGAACCGGACCCGATCCCCGGTGTCCGGCCCTGCCTGACGAGCGGAGACCGTGCGATGGAGCAGGTGAGCCAAGCCCGCAGCGACACCCCCGCCACCCGCCGGCGCCGCAGCGTCCGGGTGCTCGGGGCGACGCTGCTCACCGGACTGCTGCTCGGCGGCGCCGTCCCCTACGTCACCGGCACCGGCGACACCTACCTCAGCTACCTGGTGCTGGACGAGCGCACCGACGCCCGGGGCGCCGAGCACGCCGCCGACCAGGCCCGGGCGCTCGGCGGCAAGGTCGTCCAGGACTACCCGCAGATCGGCGCGGTGCTCGCCTACGCCGGGCCCCGGTTCGCCGGGAAGCTGCGGCAGCGGCCCGGGATAGCCGCCGTCGGCGCCACCCGCACCGTCCCGGTGCCCTCCCCGCCCCGGCCGCTGGCCGGCGCCGCCTTCGACACCGGCACCGCGCACGGCCCCGGGGCCGCCGCACTGCCGCTCGGGGACGCCGTGCCGCCCGGGGACACCGCGGAGGGCGCCGACGACTCCACCGCCACCGTGCCCGACCCCGGCGAGCAGTCCGACTGGAACCTCGCCATGATCGGCGCCCTCGACCGCCCCGCCGGACGCGGCGCCGCGCTGCTGCGCCCGCCGGTCGCCGACCGCGGCACCGCGCCCTCCGCCGACCGGGCCGCCGTCCTGCCCACCGCCCAGCAGCTGTCCAAGGTCACCGTCGCGGTGCTGGACTCCGGCGTCGACGACACCCACCCCGACCTGCGGGCCGCCGTCGACCCGGGCGCCTCCGCGTCCTGCGCCGACGGCCGCCCCGACTCCCGCAGCGGCGCCTGGCGGCCCGACGACGCGATCAACGAGAGCGGCCACGGCACCCACGTCGCCGGGATCGTCGGCGCCGCCCGCGACGGCCACGGCGTCACCGGCGTCGCCCCCGGCGTGCGGATCGCCGCCGTCCGGCTGCTCGGACCGCTCGGCCAGTACTACGCCGAGAACATCGTCTGCGGCATGCTCTGGGCCGCCGACCACGGCGCCCGCGCCATCAACGACAGCTACTTCGCCGACCCGTGGAAGTACAACTGCCCCGAGGACGCCAACCAGGCCGCGCTGGCCGCCGCCGTCGGCCGGGCCGTCGCCTACGCCCAGCGCAAGGGCGCCGTGGTGGTCGCCTCGGCCGGCAACGACGGCCAGGACCTCAACGCCGGACGCACCGACCGGCGCAGCCCCAACGACCGCACCACCGGCCCCCCGGACGACCGGCAGCTCGGCACCGAGTGCATCCGGCTGCCCGGCGAACTGCCCGGCGTGGTCACCGTCACCGCCGTCGACCGCAACGGCCTGCCCGCCGGGTACAGCAACTACGGGCGCGGCAAGGTCTCCATCGCCGCCCCCGGCGGCGACCCCGACGGCGGCACCCAGGGCGCGGTCGTCTCCGACTGGCCCGGCGGCCGGTACGCCGCCCTGGCCGGCACCTCGATGTCCGCCGCGCACGTCACCGGCGCGGTCGCCGTGGTCGCCGCCCGGCACCCCGACTGGAGCCCCGACCGGATCTCCGCCGACCTCGCCCGGGCCGCCGACGAGAACTGCACCAAGGCCCTGCCGCTCGGCTGCCAGGACCGCGACTTCTACGGCGCCGGGATCCTCGCCCTGCCCGCCGACTGACCCCGGGCGGTGCCGCCGGTGCCCGATACTGGGCGCATGAGGCTGACCGAGTTCTGGCGACGGATGCACGAGCACTTCGGCGAGGCGTACGCCGAGTCCTTCGCGCAGGACCACGTGATGGGCGAGCTCGGCGGCCGCACCGTCCGGCAGGCGCTGGACGCCGGGTGGGAGGCCAAGGACGTGTGGCGGGTGGTCTGCGCCACGCAAGGGGTGTCGTCCCGGCTGAGGTGAGATTATCCGCCCCGCCGTGGGTGAGACTGTCCCGGTGGCGAGCAGCGCAGAGCACCCCGACCCGACGGCCCCCGGCCGGACGACCCCCGACACCCCGTTCGACACCCCGGCCGAGGCCGGGCCCGGCACCACGGACCGGGCCGCCGAGGCCGTGGCGGCCGCCGACGCCGAGACGGCGCGCACCGCCGCCGCCCGGCTGCTGCGCCGGGCCGACACCGGCAGCGGCGCGATGCCCCGCTGGCTGCCCCGGGCGATCCTGCTGGCGCTGCTCGGCGTCGGCCTGTTCCAGCTCGCCGACTGGGCGTTCCACCAGCTGATCGACCTGTTCGTGATGCTGCTGGTGGCGTTCTTCCTGTCGCTGGCGATGGAGCCCGCCGTCGACCGGATGGCCGCCCGCGGGATGCGCCGCGGCCTGGGCACCTTCCTGGTGTTCATCGGCCTGGCCCTGGCCGTGGCGGGCTTCCTGGCCTCGCTCGGCACCCTGCTGGTCGACCAGATCACCCAGATCGCCGGGAAGCTGCCGCAGCTGCTCCAGGACCTGATCAACTGGATCAACCACACCTTCCGCACCGACCTGTCGCTCGACCAGCTCCAGCACCAGGTGCTCAAGGACTCCGGCACCATCGAGAAGTACACCCAGCAGGCCGCCGACAACGTCTGGGGCGTCACCGGGACCGTCATCGGCGGGCTGTTCCAGGCCTTCACCGTCGGCCTGTTCACCTTCTACTTCACCGCCGAGGGCCCCCGGGTGCGGCGCACCGTCTGCTCGCTGCTGCCGCCGTCCAAGCAGGGCGAGGTGCTGCGGGCCTGGGAGATCGCGCTGGCCAAGACCGGCGGCTACCTGTACTCCCGGGCGCTGCTCGCGCTGATCTCCACCCTCGCGCACTGGGCGTTCTTCGCCGCCATCGGCCTGCCGTACGCGGCGGCGCTGGCCGTCTGGGTCGGCGTCATGTCGCAGTTCGTGCCGACCATCGGCACCTACCTGGCGGGCGCGCTGCCGGTCCTGGTCGGGCTGACCGAGCGGCCGGTGGAGGCGCTGTGGGTGCTGGTCTTCGTGATCGTCTACCAGCAGATCGAGAACTACCTGCTGCACCCGCGGATCACCGCGAAGACCGTCGACGTGCACCCCGCCGTCGCGTTCGGCGCGGTGATCGCCGGGGCCGCGCTGCTCGGCGCGGTCGGCGCGCTGATCGCCATCCCGGTCGCCGCGACGCTGCAGGGCTTCGTCGGGACGTACGTGCGCCGCTACGAGGTCGAGGACGACCCGCGGATCGACCGCGGCGAGGAGCGGCGCGAGCGGCGGCGGCACACGGTGCGGCGGCTGCGGCGGATCATGTCGGGCGGCTCGGACGGTCCGGGGCGGGCCGGTGGTTCGGGTGCGGACGGTACTGGTGGGGGCCGGGCGGAAGGGGAGCGGCGGGAGGAACCGCCGGGGGAATGACCCGGCGGGTAAGCGTTTGGTGCCTCCTCAGGGCTCTGGATGGGTGAGGAGGTGTTCATGGGAGAGAAGCAGAACGGTCCGGACGACGAGTTCCGGACGTTCATCGTGGGGGCCTGGCCCTGGCTGCTGCGGACGGCGTACCTGCTGACCGGCGAGCAGCACGCCGCCGAGGACCTCGCGCAGTCCGCCGCCGAGCGGACCTGCGCGGCCTGGTCGAAGGTCCGCCGGGCCGACGACCCGCACAGCTACGTGCGCCGGATCATGGTCAACCAGCACGCCCGCCGCTGGCGCCGCCGGGCCCCCGAGGTCCTGGTGGAGGCGGTGCCGGACGCGGCCGGGCCCGAGGACGGGTACGCCAGGTCGGACCAGCGCCGGATGCTGATGGCGGCCCTCGCGGGGCTGCCCGCCCGGCAGCGGCAGGCCGTGGTGCTGCGGCACTGGGAGGACCTGAGCGACAGCCAGGCGGCCGCGGCGATGGGGTGCTCGGCCGGTGCCGTGCGCAGCCACGCGGCGAAGGGGATAGCCAGGCTGCGGGAGACCGCGGACCTGGGGGAACTGAAGGACATGACTCGGATCGGGGGTGCGGTGTGACCACGGGTGACAGCGGAGCGCGGGGCAACGGCGAGATGTGGGTGGAGCTGGGCCTCGCGGGGGCCGCGGCGGAGGTGCGGATCGGGTCGGTCCCGGTCGCGGGCATCGAGGCCGGCGGGCGGCGGATCCGGCGCCGGCGGCGCACCGCGGTCGGCGCGCTGGCGCTGGCCTCGGTGGTGGTCCTGGGCGGCGGCACGGCGGCCGGGCTGCACGCCGGGCCGGCCGGGACCGGCACCGCGCGGGCGATCGGGCCGGCCGGCGGCGGCGCGGGCGGCAGCCTGGTCGGGGCCGGCGACGACGGCACCCCGGCCTCCCCGTCGGCGGCCGCCCGGGACCCGTTCGCGCCGGTCCGGGTGGTGATCGGGCAGGGCGTCGTCGACGGCAAGGAGTGGAAGCTCTGGGAGGCGCTCTGGCCGGTCGCCCCGCAGGAGCGGGCGTACGAGCAGGCGGTGGCGGTCTGGCAGGAGCGCAGCGCCGTCGACCCCTCGCTGGACAAGCCCACCGAGGCGTACGTCCAGCAGTACTGGCAGCCGAACGAGGACGTCGTCGACACCTACGCGACGCTGGACGGCGTCCGGCAGAAGTACGACGAGCAGGGCGGCTACCCGGCACCCGGGCACCTGGAGCCGTGGATGGCGACCACCTTCAACGGCGGCCTGATGGGTCCCCGGGCCAAGGACGACCACCCCGGGCCGCTGCCGGTGACGCTCGCCGTGATGGCGTTCGGGCCGGACATCGCCAAGGTGGTGGTGACCTGGAGCGACGGCAGCGTGGTCGAACCGCAGCTGGTCACCGTCGGGGACTCCCCGTACCGGCGGATCGTGGTGCCGGAGCAGGCCGGGAAGCGGGTGGTGTCCTGGCAGTTCTTCGACAAGAGCGGGGCCGAGGTGCCGAACGCGGGCGAGGAGATGCTCAAGTAGCCCGGGCGGGGGCGGGGGCCCGGTGCCACGGCCGGGCGGTCGTGGGGCCGGGCCCCGCCCGTTCCGGGGGCGGTGAGGTGCGAGACTGGAATCGAACAAACGTTCTTTGTACTCTTCGGTGCGGAGTTTTCCACAGGCCGAGCCCGTCCGGGGCCGATTGTCGGTGGGACGCGCTAGCGTCGATGACGATGAAGCGCACAGGACAGAACCCGAGGGTGGAAGCCATGGCAGGAACGGACCGCGAGAAGGCCCTGGAGGCCGCACTCGCCCAGATCGAGCGGCAGTTCGGCAAGGGCTCGGTGATGCGGCTCGGAGAGAAGGCGAACGAGCCGGTCGAGGTGATCTCCACCGGATCCACCGCCCTCGACGTGGCGCTCGGCGTGGGCGGCATCCCGCGCGGCCGGGTGGTCGAGATCTACGGCCCCGAGTCCTCCGGCAAGACCACCCTGACCCTCCACCTCGCCGCCAACGCCCAGAAGGCCGGCGGCACCGTCGCCTTCGTCGACGCCGAGCACGCGCTCGACCCCGAGTACGCCAAGAAGCTCGGCGTGGACACCGACGCCCTGCTGGTCAGCCAGCCGGACACCGGCGAGCAGGCGCTCGAGATCACCGACATGCTGATCCGCTCCGGCGCGATCGACCTGGTGATCATCGACTCGGTGGCCGCGCTGGTGCCGCGCGCCGAGATCGAGGGCGAGATGGGCGACTCGCACGTCGGCCTGCAGGCCCGCCTGATGAGCCAGGCGCTGCGGAAGATCGCCGGTGCGCTGAACCAGTCGAACACCACCGCGATCTTCATCAACCAGCTGCGCGAGAAGATCGGCGTGATGTTCGGCTCGCCGGAGACCACCACCGGTGGCCGCGCGCTCAAGTTCTACGCCTCGGTCCGCCTCGACATCCGGCGGATCGAGACCCTGAAGGACGGCACCGAGGCGGTCGGCAACCGCACCCGCGTCAAGGTGGTCAAGAACAAGGTCGCCGCGCCGTTCAAGCAGGCCGAGTTCGACATCCTCTACGGCGTGGGCATCAGCCGCGAGGGCGGCCTGATCGACATGGGCGTCGAGCACGGCTTCATCCGGAAGTCCGGCGCCTGGTACACCTACGAGGGCGACCAGCTCGGCCAGGGCAAGGAGAACGCCCGCAACTTCCTGAAGGACAACCCGCAGCTGGCCGACGAGATCGAGGCCAAGATCAAGGGCAAGCTGGGCATCGGCCCGAAGCTCCCCGAGGCCGAGGGCGACGCCGCCCCCGCCGTGGAGATCCCGGCCGCGGCGGCCCCCGCGAAGGCCGCCGCCAAGAAGACGGCGGCCGCTGCCAAGAGCTGATCCGTTGACACGCCACCAGCACCACCACCCGGCACCGGGTCCGTCCGAGGACGGGCCCGGTGCGGGCGTTCCCGGGGACGACGGGAGCAGCAGCGGACACGGCGAGAGCGGCAGCGGCAGCGGCCGCGGCGACGGCTACGGCGGTTGGTCCGGCGGCGGGGACGGGCCGCCGGACTGGTTCGCGGCCGGCGCGGAGGAGGAGGCGTCGGACGGGCCGCCGGACTGGTTCGCGGCGGTGGCCGAGGAGCCGCCCGGCGCGGGGGCGGGCGGCGGGGGCGGGGCCGCGCGGGTGGCGGATCTGGGGGAGCTGCCCGGGCTGGTGCGGGCGTCCGAGCTGGCCGGAGGACGGCGGCGACGGCGCAGTGCGCTGGGGGAGTTGCCGGTCGCGGAGCCGGAACCGGTGGCGGCGGAGCGGCCGCGGGCCCGGCGACGGGCGAAGGCCGAGCGGGGGGAAGAAGGGGAGGAGAGGGGCGAGCGGGAGCCGCGCCAGGGCCGGCGCGGGCGGGCTGCCGAGCCGGCGGGCGATCCGGCCGACCGGGCCCGGGACATCTGCCTGCGGCTGCTCACCGGAGCCGCCAAGTCCCGCAAGCAACTGGCCGATGCGCTGCGCCGCAAGGAGATCCCGGACGAGGTCGCCGAGCAGGTGCTGGACCGGCTGGAGGAGGTCGGGCTGATCGACGACGCCGCCTTCGCCGAAGCCTGGGTGGAGTCCCGGCACGCGGTGCGCGGCCTGTCCCGGCGGGCGCTGGCCCAGGAGTTGCGCACCAAGGGCGTCACCGGGGAGACCGCCGAGCGGGCCCTGCTCCAGGTGGACGCCGAGGACGAGTCGGAGGCCGCCCGGGCGCTGGTGGACCGGAAGTTGCGCTCCACCGCCGGGCTGGACCGGGACGTGCGGATCCGGCGGCTGGTCGGGGTGCTGGCCCGGCGCGGCTACGCCGAGGGCCTGGCGTTCCGGGTGGTGCGGGAGGCGCTGGCGGAAGAAGGGGTGGAAGACGGGGTGGAAGACGGAACGGAGGAGCCGGACGACTGAGCGGTCGGACGACTGGGCGGTCGGGCGGCTGGGCGGTCGGACGGCTGGGCGCGGATGTCGGAACGGAACGGGCCGGGTGGTGGTGGGATTTGATGACTGGTGATCAGTTCATCGGAGTCAATTCTCGATCGCATCTTGACCGTTTCGTAACCTCGGCCTAGCCTCACACTCAGTGGTAGGACGATCGCGGAGGTCGCCTCAGCGGCAGCGTGAGCAGGACGGGGAGTGGCCGGATGGGCATCGCTCAGGGCACCGAAACGGGTTCCTCCCTGCTGCTGGCGGCCGGAGTGCTGATCGGCGCCCTGGTGCTGGTGCTGGCCGCCGGGTTCCTGATGCTCCGTCAGCGCCGGGCCGAACTCGACCGCCGCGAGGAGCGGCTGACCTCCGAACTCCACCGTCTGCACGTGCACGAGGACGAACTCGCCGCCCGCGCCGCCGACTCCGAGCGGGTCCGCGGCGAACTCGCCGACCAGGCCGCGGAGAACCGCCTGCTGCTGGAGCACACCGCCGGGCTGACCGCCGTGCAGGCCCGCGAGGAGATCGTCCGGGCCGCCGAGTCGGAGGCCCGCCGGGAGGCCGCGCTGACCGTCCGGGAGATCGAACGGCGGGCCGTCACCGAGGGCGAGGGCCGGGCCCGGGAGATCATCGCCGCGTCCATCCAGCGGCTGGCCGCCGAGCACACCGCCGACACCGTGGTCACCACCCTGCGGCTGCCCAGCGAGGACATGAAGGGCCGGGTGATCGGGCGCGAGGGCCGCAACATCCGCGCCTTCGAGGCCGTCACCGGCGTCAACCTGATCGTCGACGACACCCCCGGACTGGTGCAGCTCTCCTGCTTCGACCCCGTCCGGCGGGAGAGCGCCCGGCTCACCCTGGAGGCGCTGCTGGTCGACGGGCGGATCCAGCCCGCGCGGATCGAGGAGGAGCACGAGCGCAGCCGGGCCGAGGTCGAGCGGCTGTGCGTCCGGGCCGGGGAGGACGCGCTGCTGACCGTCGGCATCGGCACGAGCGGCGAGATGTCGCCCGAACTGGTCCGCACCCTCGGGACGTTGCGCTACCGGACCTCGTACGGGCAGAACGTGCTCGGGCACCTGGTGGAGTCCGCGCACCTGGCCGGGATGATGGCCGCGGAACTCGGCGTCGACCCCGAGCCGGTGCGGCGGGCCGCACTGCTGCACGACATCGGCAAGGCGCTCACCCACCGGGTGCCGGGCAGCCACGCCGCGATCGGCGCGGAGTTCGCCCGGCGGCACGGCGAGGCGGAGGAGGTCGTGCACGCGATAGCGGCGCACCACGGCGAGATCGAGGCCAAGACCGTGGAGGCGGTGCTCACCCAGGCAGCCGACGCCTGCTCGGCCGGGCGGCCGGGCGCGCGCAAGGAGTCGGTGGAGGCGTACGTGCGCCGGCTGGAGCGGCTGGAGGAGATCGCCCGGGCGCACGAGGGCGTCACCAAGGTGTACGCGATGCAGGCCGGGCGGGAGGTCCGGGTGATGGTGCAGCCGGAGGCGGTGGACGACCTGCGGGCGCAGGAGATCGCCAAGGAGGTGGCCCGGCAGGTGCGGGAGGAGCTGACGTACCCGGGGCAGATCCGGATCACGGTGGTGCGGGAGTCGCGGGCGACGGAGGTCGCGCGGTAGGGGAGGTAGGGGTCGGGAGGTAGAGGCCGGCAGGGAGGGCGCGCAGGGAGGGGCGCCCCGGGGCGGCAACTGGCTGTCGGGGGCGCGATCTTGCGGGGGCGGGGGTGGTTGGGTGCGCAGTTCCTCGCGCCCCTGGGACGGCGGGCGTGGTCGTGTTCGTGCGGGGGCGGGGGTGGTTGGGCGCGCGGTTCCTCGCGCCCCCCCCGGGGGGCGTCCCCTATCCCCTGGCTTCCTGTTCCAGGCCCGGCTGGGGGGAGAGGGGGGCGGTGAGGGCGTGGAGGGTTTCGGGGTGGAGGCCGGGGGTGGTGCCGAGGAGGTGGCCGTCGGGGCGGACCAGGAGGACGGTGTGGGGGGTGGCGCCGGGGTAGGTGTCGGTGACCAGGACCTCGGTGGGGACGGGGAGGGCGGCGGCGAGTTCGGCGAGGCGGGGCATCAGGCCGGCGCCGAGCCAGTGTTCGGCGGACCAGACGGTGGTGCCGGGGGCGACCAGGACCAGTAGGAAGGGGCCGCCGAGTCGGGCCCGGAGGGTGTCGGCGGTGCCGTCGGCGGTGACCACCGGGAGGTCGGGGACCAGCACGCCGGGGGCGGTGGCCGGGAGTTGTTCGGTCAGGGAGGTGCCGCGCTGGGCGCCGCGCTGTTCGGGGACCCGGGGGGCGACGCCGGAGGGGGCGGCCGGGTAGGCGGGGGCGCCGCCGAAGCGGCCGGTGCCGAGTTGGCCGTCGGCCAGGAGCGGGGCGTTCTTGCGGAAGGAGCCGGAGAGCAGCGAGCGGCGGGTCTCGGCCCAGCCGCGCAGCGGGCGCAGCAGCGGCATGCTCTGGTCGACGGCGCGCAGCCGGGCGCCGACCGCGCCGCGGCGTTCGGCCTCGTAGCCGTCGAGCAGGGCGCGGTCGGCGCGGTCGCCGGTGGGGGGCAGGTGCCGGGCGAGGGCGAGCCGCCAGGAGAGGTTGTCGGCGTCGCGCAGGCCGTCGGCGAGGTTCTGCATGCCGAGGGCGCCGTGCAGGTGGGCGGCGTCGCCGGCCAGGAAGCAGCGGCCGGTGCGGAAGCGGCCGGCCAGGCGCTGCTGGTAGGTGTGGTCGGCGGCGGCGAGGAGTTGGTGGGGCGGGAGTTCGCCGCACCAGCCGGTCAGCGCGGAGGTGACCCGGGTGAGCAGGGTGTCGCCGGTGACGATGCCGGGCCAGGTGGCGTGCGGGTCGACGGGCTCGGTGGGCTGGGGGCGGCCGGGGGGCAGCCGCCAGTCGAGCCGCCAGAGGCCGTCGGGCAGCGGGCGGGCGGAGGCTTCGCGGTCGCCGCGCCACGGGGGTTCGCGGTGGATCCGGGCCTCGCCGGGGAAGGGCAGGTCGACCCGGACGGTGGCGACGGCGTGCCGGTCGACGGCGGGGCGGCCGGGGAAGCGGACCTTGAGCAGTTTGCGGACGGTGGAGCGGGCACCGTCGCAGCCGACCAGGTGGCTGCCGTGCCACCAGGCGTCCTGGCCGGCGGAGGTGGTGCGGACCGTCACCCCGTCGTGGTCCTGGGCGAGTTCGACCACCTTGTGGCGGGGGAGCAGGCGGATCAGCGGGGTGGCGGCGACGGCGTCGCGCAGGCCGCGCTGCAGGCGGTGCTGGGCGAGGTGCAGGACGGGTTCGGCGTCCAGCGGCAGGCGCAGCACCTCGGTGCGGCGGCGCCAGATGGTGAAGGCGTCCCAGCGGGCGGCGTCGGAGACCACCCGGGTGTAGCCGATCCGGGCCAGGAAGGCGGTGGTGTCGCCGCCGAGCACGACGGTGCGGGGGCTCTCCGGGCTGACGCCGGTGCCCTCGTCCAGGACGGTGCTGGGGACGTCGTTGCGGGCCAGGGCGAGGGCCAGGGCGAGGCCGACCGGCCCGGCCCCGACGATGATCACCGCGTCCATGTCGGGGCCTTCGGGCGGGCGGCGGCGGCCGCCGGTGCGTCATATGCCGGGTGGGAGGTCCCAGGTGGTGTCACGAAGAGCAATGCAACAGATCACCTGGGTGTCCGTCAAGCAGCGGCTGCGCCGCGACGGGTCGCGCCGCGGCGGCCGCGGGACTCGATCCAGCGGGCCAGGCCGCCGAGGGCGAGGCACATGACGATGTAGATCGGGGTGATCACCAGGACGACCGGGATGTACGGGTAGCCGTCGGAGTTGGAGGCGATCAGCTTGCCCACGTACAGCAGCTCGGAGTACGTGATGATGTAGCCGAGCGAGGTGTCCTTGAGGGTGACGACCAGCTGGCCGATGATCGCGGGCAGCATCGTCCGGACCGCCTGCGGGACGAGCACCAGGCTCATCACCTGGGTCTTGCGCAGGCCCAGGGCGTGGGCGGCCTCGGCCTGGCCGCGCGGGACGGCGTTGATGCCGGAGCGGATGATCTCGGCCTGCACGGCGCCGTTGTACAGGACCAGGCCGATGACCAGGCCCCACATCGGCTTGGCGGTGAACACCGCCTGGTACAGCGCGAAGATCATGATGACCAGCGGCATGGCCCGGAAGAACTGGACCACGACGGTGCACACCGCCCGCACCGGGCGGTGGTCGGACAGCCGTCCGACCGCGAGCAGGGAGCCGAGGACCAGCGAGCCGGCCGCGGCCAGCGCGAAGGTCTCCAGGGTGGCCAGCACGCCGTCGAGGATCCGCTGCTGGACGGCGGTGTACTGGAAGGCGTCCCACAGCGAGGCGTCGAACTGGCCCTGGTCGGCCAGGGTGGCGACGACCCACCAGAGCAGGGCGGCGATGCCGAGCGTGCCGATCACGCCGGCCACCAGGTAGCGCCGCCGGGCCCGCGGGCCGGGGACGTCGTACAGGACGGAGGCGGTGCGGGTGCTCATCGGGCCACCGCCGTGCGCCGCTCCAGGGCGGAGAAGACCGCGCCGACCGCGAAGCTGATCACCAGGTAGGCCAGGGCGACCCAGAAGAAGATGGCGAAGATGGCGTAGCCCTTCTCGGTCAGGGTCTTCTGCACGCTGAACAGCTCGAACACGTTGAAGGCACCGCCGATGGCCGAGTTGCGGGGCAGGGCGATGAACACCGAGCCCATCGGCGCGAGCACCGCGCGGGCCGCCTGCGGCAGCACCACCAGGCCCAGGGTCTGGCCGAAGCCCATGCCCAGCGAGCGGGCGGCCTCGGCCTGGCCCAGCGGCACGGTGTTGATGCCCGCGCGCAGCACCTCGCAGACGAAGCTGCCGGTGTAGATGCTGAGCGCGGCCACCGCGGCGGTGAAGCTGCTGATGTGCACGTCCAGCCGCGGCAGCACGAAGGTCACCGCGAAGAACATCAGGGTCAGCGGGGTGTTGCGGAAGATCGTCACCCAGGCTGTGCCGAAGCCCCGCAGCACCGGGACCGGCGAGACGCGGAAGGCCGCCAGCATGAAGCCCAGCAGCAGGGCGAACAGGGCACTGAGCGCGCTCAGTTCGATCGTCCCCAGGAACCCGCGGACGAACAGCGAGAAGTTGCCGTCCTCGAACGGTATGCCCATGCCGGCGGCCCTCCTTTCTCGGTATCGGTCGGGACGGGCGTCAGGAGGCGGTGGTCGGGTCCAGCTCGGGGACCGCCGGGGCGGCGGAGCCGGACAGGCCCAGGGTGGCGTCGTACGCCTTCTTCCAGTCGCCGTTGTCCTCGTGCTTCTTGAGGGCGTCGTTGATCGCCTTCTGCAGCACCGCGTCGCCCTTCTTCAGGCCGATGCCGTAGCGCTCCTTGGAGAACGGCTCGCCGACGACCTTGAGCTTGCCCTGGTTCTTCGCGGCGTAGCCCTTGAGGATCGCGTCGTCGGTGGTGACCGCGTCGACCTCCTTGGTGAGCAGCTTCTCCACGCAGAGCGAGTAGCTGTCGAAGGTGGTGACCTTGGCGTTGTAGGTCTTGATGTTGTCGACCGAGGTGGACCCGGTGACGGTGCAGACCGCCTTGCCCTCGGTGGACTTCGCGTCCGTGATGGCGGTGTTGTCCTTGTTCACCAGCAGCGACTGGCCGGCGATGTAGTACGGGCCGGCGAAGTCGATCTGCTTCTTGCGGTTGTCGTTGATCGAGTAGGTGCCGACGTAGTAGTCGATCTGGTCACCGGCGATCGAGGTCTCGCGGGCGCTGGAGTTGATGGTGGTGAACTGGATCTGGTCCGGGGAGAAGCCGAGGTCGGCGGCGACCATCTTGGCGATCTCGATGTCGAAGCCGTTGCGCTTGCCGGTCTGCACGTCCTCGAAGCCGAGGAACGGCTGGTCCGACTTGGCACCGATGCGGAGCTTGCCGGCGGCCTTGGCCTTGGTCCACACCGGCGAGCCGTCCAGCTTGGCGTCGGCGTTCACCTGGTAGGTGGGCAGCTGCGGGGCGGCCGAGCCGCCCTTGTTGGTGTCCGAGTTCGGCGTTCCGTCCTTGCCGCAGGCCGCGACCGCGGTCAGGGCGAGCACGGACAGGGCGGCGGCTACGGTACGACGGGCCTTCATGCGGTCGTTCTTCTCCTCGGTAGGGGCCATCGCTGGCTCCGGGCAAATTGCGAACTGACGCTAGATCAATGGCTGGCTCAGTGGTGCAGGATCTTCGAAAGGAAGTCCTTGGCGCGGTCGCTGCGCGGCGCGGTGAAGAACGCCTCGGGGGTGTTCTGCTCGACGATCCGGCCGTCCGCCATGAACAGGACGCGGTTGGCGGCCGAGCGCGCGAAGCCCATCTCGTGGGTGACCACCACCATGGTCATGCCCTTGGCGGCGAGCGAACGCATCACCTCCAGCACCTCGTTGACCATCTCCGGGTCGAGGGCCGAGGTGGGCTCGTCGAACAGCATCACCTTGGGGTTCATCGCCAGCGCGCGGGCGATCGCCACCCGCTGCTGCTGGCCGCCGGACAGCTGGGCGGGGAACTTGTCGGCCTGCGCGCCGACGCCGACCCGCTCCAGCAGTTCGCGGGCGGTCTTCTCGGCCTCGGCCTTCGGCACCCGGCCGACCTTCACCTGGGCCAGCACCACGTTCTGCAGCACGGTCTTGTGCGCGAACAGGTTGAAGGACTGGAACACCATGCCGACCTGGGAGCGCAGCCGGGCCAGTTCGCGGCCCTCGGCGGGCAGCGGACGGCCGTCCACCTCGATGGTGCCGGAGTCGATGGTCTCCAGCCGGTTGATGGTGCGGCACAGCGTGGACTTGCCGGAGCCGGACGGGCCGATCAGCACCACGACCTCGCCCTGGGCGATCTCCAGGTCGATGTCCTGCAGCACGTGCAGCGCGCCGAAGTGCTTGTTCACCCCGCGCAGCGACACCAGCGGGGCGGCCCCGCCGTCCTCGGGCTCGCGCAGGTCGGCACTGTTCTCGGTCATCGCGGCTCGCTCCCTCGTCCTGCCAACCCGGGCCAACGCGCTGGGGCCGCAGAGCCGGTGATGGTCCGTCTGATGTCCGGGGGCCGGAGCCGGCGGAGCCCACGGCCCCCGGACTGGGGTGACTTTAGGCAGGTACACGACTCCTCGTCAGCCGATCTGAGCTGAACTTGAGGATCACGGTTCGGCTACGCCGGGTAGTCGACGGGTAGCGGATACCGGCTGGGTAACGGACCGGCCAACCCGGTTGACCGGGTGACGCCGGATGGGCATGGATGCCAGGATGGCCCGGATCCGCCACCGGCCGAGCCATGACAACGCCGGACCGCGAACCGCGCCACCGGGCGGCCCGCGGACCTCCGCACCGGCCCGGACGCGCGGACCGACACAGCGCGCGGACCGACACGGACCGAACAGACCGAACGAACGCCGGAAGGGGAACCCGATGCGCCTGCTCCTGGTCGAGGACGACGACCGCGTGGCCGCCGCCCTGGTCGCGGTGCTCGGCCGGCACGGCTTCCAGGTCCGGCACGCCCGCAGCGGCCACGAGGCGCTGGACGCGCTCGTCCCGGACGGCAGCGACCCCTACCGGGTGGTGCTGCTCGACCTCGGCCTGCCCGACCGGGACGGCTTCGAGGTGTGCAGCCGGATCCGGGCCGGCAGCGGCGTCCCGGTCATCATGGTGACCGCGCGGGCCGACATCCGCTCCCGGATCCACGGCCTCAACCTGGGCGCCGACGACTACGTGGTCAAGCCCTACGACATGGGCGAACTGCTGGCCCGGATCCACGCCGTGGCCCGCCGCGGCACCCCCCGCAGCGCCGAGGAGAGCGGCCCCGAGCCGTCCGGGCCGCTGGCCTCCCGCGGCGTCGAGATCGACCGCGAGCGCCGCCGGGTCTCGGTCGAGGGCCGCGACGTCCCGCTCACCCGCAAGGAGTTCGACCTGCTGGCGCTGCTCGCCCAGAGCCCCGGCGTGGTCTACCGCCGGGAACAGATCTTCAGCGAGGTCTGGCGCTCCGGCTGGGAGGGCAACGGCCGCACCCTGGAGGTGCACATCGGCTCGCTGCGCACCAAGCTCGGCCTGCCCGGCCTGGTCGAGGCCGTCCGCGGCGTCGGCTACCGGCTGATCCCCGACCAGCCGGACCAGCCGGACCAGCCCGACGGCGGCCCCGGCACCGCCCCCGGCGACGGCCCGGCGGAGCGCTGACCGCACGTGCGCAACCGCCTGCTCGGCATCCTGATCGCCCTGATGGCCTGCGTGCTGGCCGCGCTCGGGGTGCCCCTGGCCTACCTGATCGCCGCCTCCGAGCAGTCGAAGGTGGTCGTCGACCGGATCGACGACGCCGCCCGCTTCGCCCAGGACCTGCCCACCCAGGGCCGCCTCACCACCGCCGTCAAGGGCGACCCCGAACCCGGCCCCGGCGACATCGGCCGGCTGCACGCCCTCACCACCGAGGCCGAGCGCTACCACGAGCTGTACGGCGCCCGGATCGGCCTGTTCCAGCGCGACGGCAGCGCCATCGCGGTCTCCCCGACCGGCTGGCGGCCCCCCGCCGCCGGCCCCGGCCAGCAGGCGTACCACGAGGCGCTGGCCGGCCGCCGCAGCCACAACCCGCCGCAGGTCTGGCCGTGGACCCCCGACCGCACCCTGGCCGTCGCCCTGCCGGTGGTCCGCGACGGCGACGTGATCGCCGTGGTGCTCACCGAATCGCCCACCGGCGGCCTGCGCTCGCGGATCCTGCACCGCTGGATGGTGCTGGCCGGCGGCGAGGCGCTCGCCATGATCGTCGCCATCCTGCTCGCCGTCCGGCTCACCGGCTGGGTGCTGCGCCCCGTCCGCACCCTGGACCGGGCCACCCACGACATCGCCACCGGCCGGCTCGGCGCCCGGGTCGCCCCCAGCGGCGGGCCGCCCGAACTGCGGCGGCTGGCCCGCTCGTTCAACGACATGGCGGACCACGTGGTGCTCGCCATCGACCAGCAGCGGGCGTTCGTCGCCGACGCCTCGCACCAGCTGCGCAACCCGCTGGCCGCGCTGCTGCTCCGGGTCGAGCTGATCGGCCTCGACCTGCCCGAGGGCCACGAGGAGGAGCTCGTCGCGGTCCGCGAGGAGGGCGCCCGGCTGGCCCGGGTGCTGGACGACCTGCTGGGCCTGGCCACCGCCGAGGGCTCCCGGCCCGAGCCCGAACCGGTCGACCTGGTCGACCTGGTCCGCACCCGGGCCGACGCCTGGCGCCCGCTCGCCGGGCAGCGCGGCGTCGCCCTGCACTGGGAGGGCCCGCCGATGGCGCACGCCTGGGCCGACCCGATCGGCTTCGGCAGCGCGCTGGACGCCGTCCTGGACAACGCGCTGAAGTTCACCCCGGCCGGCGGCGAGGTCCGGGTCGGCCTGCTGATCGGCAAGGACGAGGTCACCGCCACCGTCACCGACGCCGGACCGGGCCTCACCGAGGAGGAGCTGGCCCGGGTCGGCGACCGGTTCTGGCGCTCCTCCCGGCACCAGAACATCGACGGCTCCGGCCTCGGCCTGTCCATCGCCCGCACCCTGCTGCTGGCCGGCGGCGGCGGCCTGGACTTCGCGCCCGCCGAGCCGAACGGCCTGACCGTGCGGCTCAGCGTGCCCCGGCGCCGGGGGCGGCGCTGAAGCCGGCCCGGGGCCCGGGACCCGGCGCTCGGGGCTCGGGGCTCGGGGCGTAAGGCTCAGGGCGTAAGGCTCAGGGCTTGACGGACAGGTAGTAGCGCTTGGCGCCGTCGTGCAGCGGCAGCGGGTCGGTGTACACGGCGGTGCGCAGGTCCACCAGCTGGGCGGCGTGCACCTGGCGGCCGATGTCGTCCCGGCTGTCGATCACCGCCCGGGTCAGCGCCTCCACCAGCGCCGGGTCCACGTCGGCCCGGGTCACCAGCAGGTTCGGCACCGCCACCGTCGGCACCGGCGTCCGCTCCGGCTCCACGCTCGGGTAGGCGTCCGCCGGGATGGTCGCCGCCCGGTACGCGTCCATCCCCGGCCCGGCCAGCCGGTGCAGCGGGTCGGACAGGTCGCCCATCGGCACGATCCGGATCGGGACGCGCTCCGACAGGTTGGACAGCGCCGTGGTCGGCAGGCCGCCCGACCAGAAGAACGCGTCCAGCTCCTTGCGCTGCAGCCCGTCCGCCGCCTGGACGACGCTGACCGGTGCCGGCCGCACGTCCTTGTCCGGGTCCAGGCCGGCCGCCTCCAGCAGCCGCCGGGTCACCAGGTTCACCCCCGACTTGGCCTGCCCCACGCCGACCCGCAGCCCGCGCAGGTCCGCCACCGAGTGCACCGGCGAGCCGGCCGGCACCACCAGCTGCATGTAGTCGTCGTACAGCCGGGCGATCGCCCGCAGCTTCGGCTTCCCCGGGTTGTCGAAGGTCGCCACCGCGTCCGCCGTGGCCACCGCGAAGTCGTCCCGGCCCGAGACCAGCCGCTCCAGGTTGTCCAGCGAGCCCTCGGAGTTGTCCAGCTGGACCTTCAGCCCCGGCATGTGGTCGCCCAGGTACTGCTGCAGCAGCACCCCGTACCGGTCGTACACCCCGCCGTCCACCCCGGTGGCGAACGCCACCCGCCCGTGCGGGCCCGACGAGGACCGGGCCGAGGACACCCACCAGCCGCCCACGCCCCCCGCCACCAGCAGCAGCACCACGACGATCCGCAGCAGCCGGCCGCGCAGGACGGAACGCGCCGCGGAGCGCAGCCCGGCGGCGGGGCGGGAGAGGAGGTTCGCAGCAGCCATGCCGTGGATACTGCCAGCCCCCACCGCCCGGCGGGAGGCCCTTCCCGCTGCCCGTACCCTTGGCTCTGTGGGTATGGAGGAGAGCTTGCGAACTTACAAGGTCGTCACGTACGGCTGCCAGATGAACGTCCACGACTCCGAGCGCCTGTCCGGGCTGCTGGAGGAGGCCGGCTACGCCAAGGCCGCCGGCGACGGCGATCCCGACCTGGTGGTCTTCAACACCTGCGCGGTCCGCGAGAACGCCGACAACAAGCTGTACGGCAACCTCGGCCGGCTCGCCCCCGCCAAGCAGGCCAACCGCGGCATGCAGATCGCCGTCGGCGGCTGCCTCGCCCAGAAGGACCGCGAGACCATCGTCCGCAAGGCCCCCTGGGTCGACGTCGTCTTCGGCACCCACAACATCGGCCACCTGCCCGCGCTGCTCGAGCGCGCCGCCGTCGAGCGCAAGGCCCAGGTCGAGATCCTCGAGTCGCTGGAGACCTTCCCCTCCACCCTGCCCACCCGGCGCGAGTCCGCGTACGCGGCCTGGGTCGCCATCTCGGTCGGCTGCAACAACACCTGCACCTTCTGCATCGTCCCCGCCCTGCGCGGCAAGGAGGAGGACCGCCGCCCCGGCGACATCCTCGCCGAGGTCGAGGCACTGGTCGCCGAGGGCGTCGTCGAGGTCACCCTGCTCGGGCAGAACGTCAACGCGTACGGCTCCGACCTGGGCGACCGGCAGGCGTTCTCCAAGCTGCTGCGGGCGTGCGGGGAGATCGAGGGACTGGAGCGGGTCCGCTTCACCTCGCCGCACCCGAAGGACTTCACCGACGACGTGATCGCCGCGATGGCCGAGACCCCCAACGTGATGCACCAGCTGCACATGCCGCTGCAGTCCGGCTCCGACACCGTGCTGCGCGCCATGCGGCGCTCCTACCGGCAGGAGCGGTTCCTCGGCATCATCGAGAAGGTGCGGGCCGCGATGCCGGACGCCGCGATCTCCACCGACATCATCGTCGGCTTCCCCGGCGAGACCGACGAGGACTTCGAGCAGACCCTGCACGTGGTCCGCGAGGCCCGGTTCGCCAACGCCTTCACCTTCCAGTACTCCAAGCGCCCGGGGACGCCGGCCGCCGAGATGGCCGACCAGGTGCCCAAGGCCGTGGTGCAGGAGCGCTACGACCGGCTGATCGCCCTCCAGGAGGAGATCTCCTGGGAGGAGAACAAGAAGCAGGTCGGCCGCAAGCTGGAGATCCTGGTCGCCGAGGGCGAGGGCAAGAAGGACGACCGCACCGACCGGCTCTCCGGGCGCGCCCCCGACAACCGGCTGGTGCACTTCTCGCGGCCGGAGAGCGGCGTCCGCCCCGGCGACGTGGTCACCGTCGAGATCACCTACGCCGCCCCGCACCACCTCCTCGCGGAGGGCCCCGCGCTCGGCGTGCGCCGCACCCGGGCGGGCGACGCGTGGGAGAAGCGGCAGGCGGCGCCGGCGGCGAAGCCCGCGGGCGTGATGCTGGGGCTGCCGACGATCGGGGCTCCGGTGCGGACGGAGGCCGTGGCGTCGGGCGGGGACGGCTGCGGCTGCTGAGACGGGCGCACGCGCGGAAGCAGGGGCGCGGGAGCTGCGCGCAGCGGAGGAGCACGTCAGCGAGTTCGCGGGATAGTGCAACACACTGTCCTGCGAGGCGATCTGGCTGTGGGTGCTCGGTTGGCCGCGCAGTTCCCCGCGCCCCTGCTTTCGCTCGGGTGAGCCTGCAGCAGTTGTCACTGCGTCCCTGGGGTCGGGTCGGGGGCTCCGCGTAGAGTGATCGGCATGCTTGTTGCCGCTGCTGTGTGCCCGTGTCCGCCGTTGCTCGTGCCGGAGGTGGCGGTGGGGGCCGCCGGTGAGGTGGCGGGGTTGCGGGAGGCGTGTCTGGCGGCGGTGGGGGAGCTGGCCGGGGTCGATCTGGTGGTGGTGGTCGGGACCGGGGAGCGGGCCGGGGTGTGGACGGAGGGCGGGGCGGGGTCGTTCCGTCGGTACGGGGTGGCGAAGGCGGTGCGGTTGCCGTCGGGCGGGGTGGCGGGGCCGGAGTTGTCGCCCGCGTTGACGGTGGGGGCGTGGCTGTTGGAGGAGGCGGGCGTGCGGGTGCCGGCGCACGCGGTCGCGGTGCGGCCGGACACGGCGCCGGAGCGGCTGCTGGGGCTGGGCCGGGGGTTGGCCGAACTCGCGGACCGGGTGGGGCTGTTGGTGCTCGGTGACGGCAGTGCCCGGCGTTCGGTGAAGGCGCCCGGCTACCTGGACGAGCGGGCCGAGGGCCACGACCGGGCGGTGGCGCTCGCGCTGGCGGGGGCGGACGCGGCGGCGCTGGCCGGGTTGGACGCGGGGCTGTCGGCGGAGCTGATGGCCGAGGGGCGTGCCCCGTGGCAGGTGCTGGCGGGTGCCGCGGAGGGCGCCGCGCTCGGCGGTGAACTGCGCTACGAGGACGCCCCGTACGGCGTCGGCTACCTGGTGGCCTCCTGGCGCTGAGCGCGCCGGGCGGGCCGGGGGCTCAGTCGTCCTTGGGCTTGGCGGCGAAGTCGTCGCGGGCGTGCTTGGTCGCCGAGGCGCCCTTCTCGATCTTGTCGCTGTACTTGTGCTTGGTGGCCTTGTCGATGGCCTCGCCGGCCTTGTCCACCATGCCGTCCAGCTTGTCGCCGTGCTTCCCGGCCAGTTCGCTGGCCTTGTCCTTGAGTTCCTCGGCCTTGCCCTTGAGGTTGTCCATCAGGCCCATGGCATCCATCCTTCGCAATTCAGGTCATTTCCGGATCAGACATAGCTGATCCTCCCCGGTGAACGACGCGGTGACACGGGAGGTGCCCGGCTTTTGCGAGACTGGTGGGGTGAGCGGTTCCTCTTCCTCCTCTTCTCCCGCGCGTCCCGCCGTGCTGCCCCGGGTGGTCTCGGTGGTCGGTTCGACGGCGGCCGGCAAGTCCGACCTGGCGGTGGCGATCGCCCGCGAGCTGGGCGGGGAGGTGGTGAACACCGACTCGATGCAGCTGTACCGGGGCATGGACATCGGCACCGCCAAGCTGACGGCGGCGGAGCGGGGCGGCGTCCCGCACCACCTGCTGGACGTGTGGGAGGTGACCGAGACCGCCTCGGTGGCCGAGTACCAGCGACTGGCGCGGGCCGAGATGGACCGGCAGCTGGCGGCGGGGCAGGTGCCGGTGCTGGTCGGCGGGTCGGGCCTGTACGTGCGGGCGGCGGTCGACGAGATGGAGTTCCCGGGCACCGACCCGGCGGTGCGGGCCCGGCTGGAGGAGGAGGTGGAGCGGGTCGGCCCCGGTGTCCTGCACCGGCGGCTGGCGGAGCTGGACCCGGCCGCGGCGGAGGCGATCCTGACCAGCAACGGGCGGCGGATCGTCCGGGCGCTGGAGGTCATCGAGATCACCGGGCGGCCGTTCACGGCCAGCCTGCCGACCCAGCGGGCGGTGTACGCGGCGGTGCAGATCGGCGTCCAGGTGCCGCGGCCGGAGCTGGACCGGCGGATCGAGCTGCGGGTGGACCGGATGTGGGAGGCCGGGCTGCTGGACGAGGTGCGGGAGTTGGAGAAGGCCGGGCTGCGCGAGGGGCTGACCGCGAGCCGTGCGCTCGGCTACCAGCAGGTGCTGGCGTTCTTCGCCGGGGAGTGCACCGAGGACGAGGCGCGGGCGGAGACCGTCCGGGCCACCCGGCGGTTCGCCCGGCGGCAGGAGTCCTGGTTCCGCCGGGACCCGCGGATCCACTGGCTGGAACGGCCGGAGGGCGCCGATCCGGTCGAGCTGCTGGGCCGGGCACTGGAACTGATCCACCGTCCGGAAGAGCCGGGCGCGGCGGGCTGACCGGCGCGTTTCGGCTGCCGGGCGGAGGGATCCGGCCAGGCTCGCGGCGTCTGCACCGGCAGACGCAGGTGCAGAAGGCACCGGCGGTCACGGCGGGATCACGTCCTGGCATCGGATCACCCGATCGACCCGTGGGACGCCCTGCCCGGGTGTTGGTACGTGCCATCATCGGTAGCACCGAGGCCCGGCACGCGGGCCGGCCTCACCGCCCGCGAGCTCCGGAGCTCGTGTCGAGCCGTCAGGGGAGGCCGCGTGTCAACGGGTACCGGCCCCGAAACCGATGAGCTGCTCGGCGACGTCTCCGACGGGTCCGAGACCCTCCCCGAGCTCGCCGTCCCCACCACCTCCTACGCCGTGGCGCTGCCCGCGATCGACGACCTGGCCGCCGCGCCGGGCGTGGTCCACGAGCGGGACATCCGGCCGCGCCGCCGGCTGCGCTGGTGGCAGATCCTGCCGATCGCCGCGACGGTGATGTTCGGCTCGCTGATGTTCGCCTTCCCGCTGGCCTTCGGCAGCGAGGGCGCGACCGCGATGATCGGGATGCTCGGCCTGCTGATCACCGCGGCCTCGGTCGGCTGGGGCGCGATGGCCGCCCGCCGGGCCGGCTACAAGTGGCCGGGCGTGCCGCGCCGCGGCAGCACCGAGCGGGCCGGCTGGAAGGCCATCGTGCTGTACACCCTGCTGGCGGCGGCGGCCGTGGCGCTCGCCCTCTGGCGGGTCGTCCACCTGCGCGGCTAGGCCCCGCACCGCGGGCCGGGCGGCCGGCGGGCTTCGTTACCATCGGCGGTGTGAGCGAGCGCAGCGGTATCAGCGGAACGGCCTTCCTCAAGGGGCACGGCACCCAGAACGACTTCGTGATCGTCCCCGACCCGGACGGGCGGATCGACCTGCCGGCGGCCACCGTCGCCGAGCTGTGCGACCGGCGGGCCGGGATCGGCGCGGACGGCGTGCTGCGGGTGGTCCGCTCGGCGGCCGAGCCGGCCGCGGCGGGGATGGCCGACGAGGCCGAGTGGTTCATGGACTACCGCAACGCGGACGGCTCGATCGCCGAGATGTGCGGCAACGGGGTGCGGGTGTTCGCCCGGTACCTGGTGCACGCCGGGCACGCGAAGCCGGGCGAGCTGGCGGTGGCCACCCGCGGCGGGGTGAAGAAGGTGCGGATCGCCGCGGACGCCGCGGACGGCACCCCGGGCGGGATCACCGTGGACATGGGCCGCGCCGTGCTGCCCGGCCCGGACGGCATCACCGTCACCGTGGACGGCCGCAGCTGGCCCGCGCTGAACGTCAACATGGGCAACCCGCACGCCGTCGCCTTCGTCGAGGACCTGGCGCACGCGGGCAACCTGCTCGACGCCCCGGCGACCGCCCCCGCGGGCGCGTACCCGCAGGGCGTGAACGTGGAGTTCGTGGTGGACCGCGGCGAGCGGCACGTGGCGATGCGGGTGCACGAGCGCGGCTCCGGCGAGACCCGCTCCTGCGGCACCGGCGCCTGCGCCGTCGCGGTGGCGGCGATCCGGCGGGACGGCGCCGACCCGGCGGTCACCGGGGAGGCCGTCCGCTACACGGTCGACCTGCCGGGCGGTCGACTGCTGATCGAGGAGTTCCCGGACGGCCGGATCGAGATGACCGGCCCCGCGGTGATCGTCGCGGAGGGCGTCCTGCTCTGACCGCAGGTCAGCGCGACGGGGCGTCAGCTCCCGCTTCCCATCCGGCCTTCCGGCTAATCCGCCCGTTCGAGTGATCCGGGTGACAGAGGGGAAGCGGGGGCTCGCGCAACGTGCTCTGCTCGGTAGCATGGACCACCGGGTCGGCCGTCGCTCCGGTGTTGCTGCCGGAGGTGCAGATGACCATCCGCTCCGAGCTGGCGGGTCCGCCGTCCAAGCAGCCGGCGGGCCGGTTTAGCCGCGCGGCACTCGGCCGGGCCGGCCGGGCGGCACTGCTCGCCACCGGGCGGACGCCCGTCCCCGACGCCATCGAGCCGATCGTCCAGGCCCACCGGGTGCACCGCCCGCAGGCCGACGTACCGCTGCTGACCAGGGCGTACCGGCTCGCCGAGGAGAGCCACCGCGGGCAGACCCGGAAGAGCGGCGAGCCGTACATCACCCACCCGCTCGCGGTGACGATGATCCTCGCCCAGCTCGGCGCGGACACCACCACGCTGGTCGCCTCGCTGCTGCACGACACCGTCGAGGACACCGAGGTGACGCTCGATCAGGTCGCCGAGGTCTTCGGGCCCGAGGTGGCGTACCTGGTGGACGGCGTCACCAAACTGGAGAAGGTCGACTTCGGGGCCGCCGCCGAGCCGGAGACCTTCCGCAAGATGCTGGTCGCCACCGGCGACGACGTCCGGGTGATGGTGATCAAGCTCGCCGACCGGCTGCACAACATGCGCACCATCCGGCACATGAAGCCGGCCAGCCAGGTGCGGATCGCCAAGGTCACCCGGGACGTGCTGATCCCGCTCGCCGAACGGCTCGGCATCCAGATGGTCAAGGCGGAGCTGGAGGACATCGTCTTCGCCACCCTGCACCCCGAGGAGTACGAGCACACCGGCGCGGTGGCCGGCGGCTGGACGGACGGCGTGCTCGCCCCGTTCGCCGCCGAGCTCGGCCGACAGCTCGCCGAGGCCGGCATCCCCGCCGCCGTCACCGTCCGGCCCCGGCACCTGGTCTCGCTGCACCGGGTGATGATCAAGCGCGGGGCCGGCCCGGACGGCGCCGGGCTGCGGCCCGCCGACTTCGGGCGGCTGCTGGTGGTGGTCGAGGAGAACGCCGACTGCTACGCCGTGCTCGGCGAGCTGCACACCTGCTGGACGCCGCTGCCCGGCGAGTTCAAGGACTTCGTCGCCGCCCCCAAGTTCAACCTGTACCAGTCGCTGCACACCGCGGTCGCGCTGACCGGCGGCGAGGTGATCGAGGTCCTGGTCCGCACCCGGCGGATGCACGAGGTCGCCGAGACCGGCGTGGTCGCCCTCGGCGACCCGCGCACCGCCGACCGGCCCGGCACCGCCGACGACCCCGAGGACCGCACCGACCCGGCCCGCCCCGGCTGGCTGGCCCGGCTGCTCGACTGGCAGCAGGACACCCCCGACCCGGACGCCTTCTGGTCCGCGCTCACCGCCGACCTGCGCGACGACCGCGAGATCACCGCCGTCACCGAGGACGGCGCCACCCTGCACCTGCCGGCCGGCTCCAGCTGCCTGGACGCCGCCTACCTGCTCGGCGAGGAGACCGGCCACCGATGTATCGGCGCCCGGGTCAACGGCCGGCTCGCCGCGCTCTCCACCGAACTGCGCGACGGCGACATGTTCGGCCTGCTGCTGGCCCCCGACGGCGAGGACAGCGGGCCCGACCCGCAGTGGCTGGAGTACGTCCGCACCCCCGGTGCCCGGCTCGCCGTCGAGCGGCGGCTGGCCGCCCGCCCGGCCGCGCCCGCCGTGCCGCCCGGGCCCGCGCCCGCCGAACCGCCCGGGACCGCCGCCGTCGCCCCGACCGCCGCGCCGACCGGCGCCCCCGTGCCCGGGGCCGCCGCCGGTGCCGCCGCCCCCGAGGCCGTCGCGCCCGCCGAGGTGCCCGAACTGCCCGGCGCGGCCGTCCGGTTGGCCCGCTGCTGCACGCCCGTCCCGCCCGACGAGGTGACCGGCATCGCGCTGCGCGGCGGGATCGTCGCGGTGCACCGGGCGGGCTGCCCCACCGGCACCCGGATGCTGCGCGGCGGCCGCCGCCCGGTCGGGGTCCGCTGGCTGCCCGGCGGCGCCCCGCAGTGGGGCTACCGGGCCACCCTGCACGCCGAGGCGCTCAACCGGCCCCGGCTGCTCGCCGACCTGACCGCGGCGATCTCCGGCGAGGGCGCGTCGATCTTCTCCGCCGAGGTCGAGCCGCCCCGCCAGCTCCGGGTGCGGCACAGCTACACCCTGGAGCTGCCCGACGCCGCGGTGCTGCCCGCGGTGATGCGGGCGGTGCTCCGGGTGTCGGGCGTGTACGACGTGTACCGGCCCGGCGGGCCGGAGGCCGGGCCGGACGGAGCGGCCGCGGAGGCGGCCGCGGCAGGGGCGGGGGCGGCGGCGGGGGCGGTGGCCGGTCCGGAGGGGGCGGCTGGTAAAAGGGATGACTCGGGCACAGCGGACGTGCAACCATCGTGGGGAATTCACGGCGGCTCCGCCGTGTTGTCCGAGAGCACGATCCGATCAACCCAAGGATGAAATGACCTCCACGTTCGACAGCCGCACCCGATCGAGCGAGTCCGCCAGCCGACTCGCCGACCTCAAGGCGGAAGCCCTGATGGACGAGGACCTCGCGGCGATCGACGAGGGCCTCGGCAACTACGACGGAGAGCAGTACGACCGCTCCGAGCGCGCCGCGCTCCGGCGCGTGCACGGCCTCTCCACCGAACTGCAGGACGTCACCGAAGTCGAGTACCGCCAGCTCCGCCTGGAGCGCGTGGTGCTCGTCGGCGTGTGGACGGACGGCACGCTCGAGGAGGCGGAGAACTCGATGGCCGAGCTCGCCGCCCTCGCCGAGACGGCCGGCTCCGAAGTCCTGGACGGCGTGATCCAGCGCCGCGACAAGCCCGACGCGGCCACCTACATCGGCTCCGGCAAGGCCAAGGAACTGCGCGACATCGTCGCCTCCACCGGCGCCGACACCGTGGTCTGCGACGGTGAGCTGACGCCCGGCCAGCTGATCCACCTGGAGGACGTGGTCAAGGTCAAGGTGGTCGACCGCACCGCCCTGATCCTGGACATCTTCGCCCAGCACGCCAAGTCCCGGGAGGGCAAGGCGCAGGTCTCGCTCGCGCAGATGCAGTACATGCTGCCGCGCCTGCGCGGCTGGGGTCAGTCGCTGTCCCGGCAGATGGGCGGCGGTGGCTCCGGCTCCTCGGGCGGCGGCATGGCCACCCGCGGTCCCGGTGAGACCAAGATCGAGACCGACCGGCGGCGGATCCGCGAGAAGATGGCGAAGCTCCGCAAGGAGATCGCCGACATGAAGAAGGGCCGCGACACCAAGCGGCAGGAGCGGCGGCGCAACCACGTCCCGTCGGTGGCCATCGCCGGGTACACCAACGCGGGCAAGTCCTCGCTGCTCAACCGGCTCACCGGGGCCGGCGTCCTGGTGGAGAACGCGCTGTTCGCCACCCTGGACCCGACGGTCCGCCGGGCCGAGACCCCGAGCGGCCGGCTCTACACGCTGGCCGACACGGTCGGCTTCGTCCGGCACCTGCCGCACCACCTGGTCGAGGCGTTCCGCTCCACCATGGAGGAGGTCGCCGACGCCGACCTCATCCTGCACGTGGTGGACGGCTCGCACCCCGAGCCGGAGACCCAGCTCGCCGCCGTCCGCGAGGTGATCGTCTCGGTCGACGCGCAGAACGTGCCGGAGATCGTGGTGATCAACAAGGCCGACGCGGCGGACCCGCTGGTCCTCCAGCGCCTGCTGCGCCGCGAGCCGCACGCCCTGGTGGTGTCGGCCCGCAGCGGCCAGGGCATGGAGGAACTGCTCGCCCTGATCGACCGGGAACTGCCCCGCCCCGCGGTGGAGGTCAAGGCCCTGGTCCCCTACACCCGCGGCGACCTGGTCTCCCGGGTGCACGCGGAGGGCGAGCTGATCTCCACCGAGCACACGGCGGACGGCACCCTGCTGCACGCCAAGGTGGCGGCCGTACTGGCCGGCGAGCTGGAGCGGTACGCGGTCGTCGCGGCCTGACGGCACCGGCACCCGCCACCCGCCGTAGCGAACGAACGGGCGGGCGGCGCACCCTGCGAGGGGTGCGCCGCCCGCCCGTCGGCGTTCCGGTGGCTACCGGTTGCCCGACTCCTTGGCCAGGAAGGCGTCGAACATCTTCTTGGCGTCCGGCCCGAGGGTCGGGCCGGCCTGCCAGCGGTTGCCGTTGTCGCCGATCGAGACGTTGGAGAACAGCACCGGCTTGCCGCTCTGCCGGGTGATCCAGCCACCGCCGGAGGAGCCGCCCGTCATGCTGCAGCCGATGGCCAGCATCGGCGGGCGCGAGCGGTCGAAGACGAACGGGGTGAGCTTGGCGGTGGAGTCGCAGTGCTCCAACTCCTCGCCGTCGTACGGCTTCCCGGCCGGGTAGCCGTACGCCTTGGGCGCGGTGATGTCCTCCGGCTTGGCGTTGAACAGGATCGGCACCGAGCCGCCGACGGTCTCCTCCAGCGAGATGTCCGAGCCGTCCAGCGAGGCCACCCGGATCACTGCGAAGTCGAACTGGTTGGCCGCGGTGCCCACCAGGTTGCCCTCCTGGGTCCACTGCGGCATCACCAGCATGTCGGTGGCCAGCCAGCGGCCGAGCGGGGCGACCTGCTCCCAGGTGGCGTTCTGGCCCTTGCCGTTGCTGGTGACGCCGGTGCGGTTGTAGCTGGGCGCGAACATCAGCTTGGTGAAGTAGCCCTTGCCCTTGCCGCCGTGGGCGCAGTGCGCGGCCGTCCACACCAGGTTGCTCCGGCCGGGGTTGCCCGGGTCGGCGACCACGGTGCCCGAGCAGACCGCGGTGCCCTCGTCGCTCTCGAAGAAGATCTTGCCGATCACGGCGGTGTCCGCGCCGTACGGGTGCGGCTGGGCCTTGGCCTGGACGACGGACGGGAAGACCACGTCCCGGATCGAGGGGGCCTTCTCGTCCGGGGCGATCGAGGTGGTCTTCTTCGGGTCGGCGGGCTTCTTCGTGTTCCAGAAGCTCTTGATCGCCTCGATGTCCTCCGGCTTGAAGCCGTTCTTGGACGCCCACTTCTTCCAGTCGTCGGCGTTCCAGTTCGGCGCCTGGGAGAGGAAGTTCTGCAGGTCGCCGATGTCCACGGAGTCCTTCGACCCGGACGCGGAGGACTTGGCGGGCGGCGGCGACGGGACCGGCTTCTGGGAGCAGGCGGCGGTGGTGACGGCGAGCACCGTCACCAGGGCGGCCGCGGCCGCGCTCCGGACTCGGCGCGCCGTGCGGTGCTGGTCGGTCATGGGTGTTCCCCCGTGGTCGGTGTCGGAATGGGTGCGGAGTCGGGGCCGGGGCCGGGCCGGACGGAGGCGACCGGCGGCGGTCACGTCCGGGAGATGTAGTCGAGCGCCCGGCGGGCCACGTCCTCCAGGTAGGGCCCGTTCAGGGCGGTGTGCGCCTGGGTGCCGATCGAGGTGTTGCTGACCAGCCGCTGGCGGCCGTCCGGTCCGTCGGCGAACCAGCCGCCGCCCGACGCGCCGGCCGTCATGGTGCAGCCGATCACCAGCATCGGGGGCCGGGCCGGGTCGAAGCTGCGGGAGCCCGGCCGGCCGGAGTCGCAGCGCTCCAACTCCTGCCCGTCGAACGGCGCGAGGGCCGGGTACCCCCAGGCCTGGATCGCCAACTGCTCGCGCGGGGCGTCGAACCACACCGGCACGGCGGTGCCGACGGCCTCCTCCAGCGAGCGGGTCTCGCCCTCCGGGCCGCGCACCTTGACCACCGCGAAGTCGTACTGGTTCGCGGCACCCCCGCCCTTGGTGCCCTCGGTGGTCCACAGCGGCGAGGTGATCACCTTGTCGGCCCACCACTGCCCGAGCGGGGCGACCTCGGCGAGCGTCGCCCTCCGGTGGTCGCTGGCCGCGCCGGAGCTGTTGTAGGCCGGGACGAACACCAGGTTCTTGTACCAGTCGCCGCCCTTGCCCTCGTGCACGCAGTGCGCGGCCGTCCACACCAGGTTGCTCTTCCCCGGGTGCGCCGGGTCGGCGACCACGGTGGCCGAGCACTGGCCGGTGCCGCCGTTCGGCGCGGTCATGAAGACCTTCCCGGACGCCGGGTAGCTGGTGTACGGGCGCGGCACCGGCTGCGCGGCCACCGGCGGCGGCGCGGCGGGGGAGGGGGACGCGGCGGCCGGGCCGGACGCGGGCGCGCTCTCCGGCCCGCTCGCCGAGGCGCTCTCCGGCCCGCTCTCCGGCGCGCCCGCCGGGGTGCTCACCGGGAGCGACGGCGGTGGCGCGGCGGACGGCCCGTCCGGGGCCGGGGCGGGCTGCTGCGGCGGGGCCTGGTCCATCTTCTCGGCGCTCCACAGGCCCGGCACCGCCGGGTTGCGGAAGCCGTGGTGCTGCGCCCAGCGGTCCCACTCGGCGTACCCCCACTGCTTCAACTCGGCGAAGCTGCGCGGCGACCCGTCGCCCCCGCCGCCGGTCGAGGTGCAGGCGCTCGTCCCGCCCGCCACCACGGCGGCCGCGGACAGCAGGGCCACCACCCCCCGTGCCCTCACCATCGACCCCCCAGAACGGAACGACTCCCCGGGACAGTCTTCCATCCGGGTCCGACGCGGCGGACGGGCGGTGCCCCTGCCGTTGACGTCCGGACACCGAACCGTGATGGTGACGGTCCGTCAGGATGCCGCCCACTCACACCTGCGGGTGAGGGATCGCCCGAAACTCACCGGAACGAGTGAGTCGTCCTTGTGCCCGGCGGTGGTGGACAGGCAACCCTTACCCGTAGGCAGTCACGCGGCTACAAGGAGCGGATTTGGCCAGCACCCTCACCGGCGTCCCCCCGGCCGCCCGGCCCGCGGCCGGGCACCCCACCCCGGACCCGCTGCTCGACCCCGACCCGGCCGTGGCCGCCGAACACGCCGCCACCGAGAGCCTGTTGCGCTGCTGGGCCCGGGAGACCGCGGCCGAGCGCCCGGACGGCGACCTGCTGCGGATCCCGGTGCTCGGCGGCGCCGCGCAGCTGTCCGCGCCGGTGCGGCACTGGTCGGCCTGCGGCTGGCACCGGTTCGGCCCGGCCACCGTCTCCACCGGCACCGCCGAGCACCCGGTCGACGCGGTCACCGTCGCCGCCCTGGTGGCCGGCGCCACCGGCCGCCCCGAACCCGGCCAACTCGCCGACCTGACCGCCCGGGTGGCCGACTCCTCGGCCCGCACCGCGGAGATCCTCGCCCACCGCCGGGCCGCCCCCGCCGCCCCCGCCGACCCGTTCCTGCGCGCCGAGCAGGCGCTGCTGCTCGGCCACCCGCTGCACCCCACCCCGAAGAGCCGCGACGGCCTCGGCCCCGCCCAGTCCGCCGCGTACTCCCCGGAGCTGCACGGCAGCTTCCGGCTGCACTGGTGGGCCGTGCACCGCTCGCTGCTGGCCGGCGACTCCGCCGCCGGCACCCCCGTCGAGCAGCTCACCGCCGGGCTGTACGGCCGCCCGCTGCCCGCCGGCACGGCCGCCCTGCCGCTGCACCCCTGGCAGGCCCGCGAACTGGTGCTCCGCCCGGCCGTCGCCGAACTGCTCGACCAGGGCCTGCTCACCGACCTCGGCCAGCACGGCGAGCCCTGGCACCCCACCAGCTCGGTGCGCACCGTCTGCCGCCCCGGCACCCCGTGGATGCTCAAGCTGTCGCTCGGCCTGCGGATCACCAACTCCCGCCGGGAGAACCTCCGCAAGGAACTGCACCGGGGCGCCGAGGTGCACCGCCTGCTGGAGTCCGGCCTGGCCGCCGAGTGGCGGGCCGCCCACCCCGGCTTCGACATCGTCCGCGACCCGGCCTGGATCGGCGTCGACCACCCCGCGCTCGGCGACCCCAACGGCCTGGACACCGTGCTGCGCCGGCTGCCGTTCGGGCCCGCCGACCGGGCGCTGTGCGTGGCCGGACTGGTCGCCGAACGGCCGCTGGACCGGCTCGGCTCGCAACTGGCGGACGTCCTGGACGACTTGGCCGTCCGCACCGGCCGCCCGGTGCCGACCGTCGCCACCGAGTGGTTCCTGCGCTACCTGGACACCGTCGTGCTGCCGATCCTCTGGCTGGACGGGCGGGCCGGCATCGCGCTGGAGGCCCACCAGCAGAACAGCCTGGTCCTGCTGGACCCCCAGGGCTGGCCCGCCGGCGGCCGCTACCGCGACAACCAGGGCTACTACTTCCGCGACTCGCACGCCGACCGGCTGCACCGGCGGCTGCCCGGACTCGGCGCGCACAGCGACACCTTCGTGCCCGACGCGGTCGCCGACGAGCGCTTCGCCTACTACCTCGGCATCAACCACGTGCTCGGCCTGATCGGCGCCTTCGGCTCCCAGGGCCTCGCCGACGAGCAGCTGCTGCTGGCCGCGCTGCGCCGCTTCCTGGCCGGCCCCGCCGCCACCGCCACCGGCTCCGCGCTGCCCGCCCACCTGCTGGACGCGCCCACCCTGCGCTGCAAGGCCAACCTGCTCACCCGGCTGCACGGCCTGGACGAACTGGTCGGCCCGGTCGAGACCCAGTCGGTGTACGTCGAGATCGACAACCCGGTGGCCCGGGCGTGATCCCGGCGACCGGGACGATACCCACCGCGGCCGGTGAACTCGTCCTGCCCACCGTGCGGTTGGACGCCGACCTGGACCTGCTCACCGGCTGGATGAACGACCCGGACACCGACCGCTGGTGGGCCCTCGCGGGCCCGCCGCGGACCACCGCCGACCACCTCGCCGCCCAGCTCGACGGCGACGGCCGCAGCCGCCCCGTCCTGGCCCTGCTCGACGGCACGCCCACCGGCTACTTCGAGCTGTACCGGGCCGACCTCGACCCGCTGGCCGCGCACTACCCCGCCCGCCCGCACGACCTGGGCGTGCACCTGCTGCTGGCCCCCGCCGCCCGCGGCCGGGGCCTGGCCGCCCCGCTGCTCGACGCGATCGCCACCCGGCTGCTGCGGCGCGAACCCCGCTGCACCCGGGTGCTCGCCGAACCCGACGTCCGCAACACGCCCTCCGTCCGGGCGTTCGCGCGCGCCGGGTTCGACCGCGTCGCCGACCTCGACCTGCCCGACAAGCGCGCCGCCCTGATGATCCGTCGGCGCGCCGACACCCCCGCCGCCACCTAGGACGACATGACCTCCCACGACGACACGGCGGGCCGGCCGCCCGAGCCGTACGACCTGATCGGCGTCGGCATCGGCCCGTTCAACCTCTCGCTGGCCGCGCTCGCCGACCGGGCCGAGACCGTCAGCGCGCTGTTCCTCGACGCCAGGCCCGAGTTCCGCTGGCACCCCGGCATGCTCGTCGACGGCGCCCGGATGCAGGTCCCGTTCCTGGCCGACCTGGTCACCCTGGTCGACCCGACCAACCCGTGGTCGTTCCTCAACTACCTGCGCGACCAGCAGCGGCTGTTCCCGTTCTACTTCGGCGAGCGCTTCCAACTGCCCCGCCGCGAGTACGACCACTACTGCCGGTGGGCCGCCGACCGGCTCCCCAACTGCCGCTTCGGCAGCCCCGTCACCGCCGTCCACTGGGACGCCGGGCAGCGGCTCTACCTGGTGCACGCCGCCGGCGCGGTGCACCGGGCCCGCCACCTCGTCCTCGGCACCGGCACCGAACCCGTCCGCCCCGCGGCCTTCGCCCCGCTGGACCGGCACCCCGCCGTGCTGCACTCCGCCGACTACCTGACCCGGCGCCGCGCCCTGGACGCCGCCCGGGACGTCACGGTGGTCGGATCCGGCCAGTCCGGCGCCGAGGTCTTCCTCGACCTGCTGCGCCACCGGGCCGGCGACGGCACCCGGCTGCGCTGGCTCACCCGCACCCGGGCGATCGCCCCGATGGAGTACTCCAAGCTCGGCCTGGAGCAGTTCACCCCCGACTACACCCGCTACTTCCACGGCCTGCCCGCCGACGTCCGGGACGCCCTCGTCCCCGCCCAGTGGCAGCTGCACAAGGCCGCCAGCGCCGAGACCCTCGCCGAGATCCACGACCACCTGTACGAGCGCACCGTCGGCCGCCCGATCGACGCCGAACCCGTCGAGATCCTCCCCGGCACCGCCGTCACCGAGGCCGCGCAGAGCCCCGGCGGCGGCCTCGAACTGCACTGCCGGCACGGCGACTCCGGCCGCCGCCACCTGGTCCGCACCGACGCCGTGGTGCTCGCCACCGGCTACCGCGCGGTGCGCCCCGCCGCCCTCGACCCGATCGCCGACCTGATCGACTGGGACGAGCGGGGCCGCTACCGGGTCGACCTCGACCACCGGGTCGCCACCCGGCCGGAACTCACCGGTGGTCTGTACGTCCAGAACGCCGAGCTGCACACTCACGGTGTCGGCACCCCGGACCTCGGGCTCGGCGCGCACCGCGCCGCCGTGATCCTCAACGCCGTCGCGGGCAAGACCCTCCACCCGCTGCCCCAGCGCACCGCCTGGACCACCTTCGCGCCGCCCGCCGCCCCCGGACCCGCCCCGCAGCCGGCGGTGCTCCCACGACCCCAGGAAGGAACCGAGCGTGCCGCAGCCAGCCGCTGACCCCGTGCTCCACCTGCCACCCCAGCTCACCACCGGGCACTGGCAAGCCGCCGGACGGGACATGCTCGCCAAACTGCTCGGCGAATTCGCCTACGAGGAACTGCTCCACCCGCAGCCCGACGGCGACGGCCGCTACCTGCTGCGCCTCCCCGACGCCGACTACCGGTTCGCCGCCCGCCGCGGCGCGTACGGCAGCTGGCGGGTCGAGGCGGCCTCGATCGAGGGCGGCGGCGACCCGCTGCGCTTCCTCCAGCAGGCCCGGCACGTCCTCGGGGCGAGCGGCGACACCACCGGCCACCTGGTCCGCGAACTCACCGCCACCCTGATCGCCGACGCCCACCTGCGGGCCACCGCGCTGACCGCCGCCGAGCTCGCCGACCTCGACCACGTCGCCCTGGAGGGCCGGCAGACCGGCCACCCGTGGATCGTCGCCAACAAGGGCCGGCTCGGCTTCTCCGCCACCGACGCGGCCGGCTGGACCCCCGAGGCCCGGCTGCCCCGCCCGCTGCCCTGGCTCGCCGTGCACAAGAGCCTGGCCGAGTTCCGCGGCGACCCGACCGTCTACGACACCGAACTCGACCCCGCCTTCCGCACCCAACTCGGCGAGCGCGCCGACGAGTTCTGGCTGCTCCCGGTGCACCCCTGGCAGTGGGACGAGACCGTGGTCGGCCTGTTCGCGCCGTGGATCGCCGACGGCCGGATCATCCCGCTGCCCAGCGACGGCGACCTGCGGCTGCCCCAGCAGTCCATCCGCTCCTTCTTCAACCTCAGCCGCCCCGACCGCTGCACCGTCAAACTGCCGCTCGCCATCCTCAACACCCTGGTCTGGCGCGGCCTGCCCACCGAACGCGCCCTCGCCGCGCCCGCCGTCACCGCCTGGATCCACCACCTGCGCGACACCGACCCGTACCTGCGCGACGAGTGCCGGGTGATCCTGCTCGGCGAGATCGCCTCGGTCACCGTCGAGCACCCGCTGTACCGGGACCTGCCCGACGCCCCCTACCAGTACAAGGAACTGCTCGGCGCGATCTGGCGCGAACCGCTCGGCCGGTACCTGGAACCCGGCGAGCGGGCCCGCACCCTGGCCGCGCTGCTGCAGACCGGCTCCGACGGGCGGGCGCTGACCGCCGAACTCGTCGCCCGCTCCGGCCTGGAGCCCCGGGAGTGGGTGCGCCGGCTGTTCGCCGCGATGCTGCCGCCGCTGCTGCACTTCCTGTACCGCTACGGCCTGGTGTTCTCCCCGCACGGCGAGAACGCCATCGTGGTCTTCGACCGCGACGACGTCCCGGTCCGGCTCGCCGTCAAGGACTTCGTCGACGACGTCAACCTCAGCGACCGGCCGCTGCCCGAACTCGCCGGCCTGCCCGCGGAGATCGCCGACGTGCTCAACCGGGAGGACCCGGACTACCTCTGCCAGTTCCTGCACTCCGGCCTGTTCATCGGCGTCCACCGCTACCTCGCCCCGCTGCTGGAGGACCAACTCGGGCTGCCGGAAGCGGAGTTCTGGGAACTGCTGCGCGCCGAGATCCTCGACTGCCAGCGCCGCTTCCCCGAACTCGCCGACCGCCACCGGCTGTTCGACCTGTTCAAGCCCCGGATCGACCGGCTCTGCCTGAACCGCAACCGCCTGCTGCTCGACGGCTACCGGGACCGCCCCGACCGCCCGCACGCCGCCGTCCACGGGCAGGTCGACAACCCGCTGCACAGCACCGCCCACCTCCCCGCCCAGCGGGTCCGGGTTGTCAGTCCGGCCCCGTAGGCTGGGGGGCGTCATGACGAACGACACCATCGAACCCCTGCCCGGCGGCCCGGAGACGGCCGAGCCCCCCGCGCCGGTCCCCGCCTCCCGCCTCCCCGAGCTGCTGCACGCCGCCGTCGCCGCCGTCGGCGGCACGGAGCGGCCCGGGCAGGTCCGGATGGCCGAAGCCGTCTCCGCCGCCGTCGACGAGGGCGAGCACCTGCTCGTCCAGGCCGGCACCGGCACCGGAAAGTCCCTCGCCTACCTGGTGCCCGCCCTCGCCCACGGCGACCGGGTGGTCGTCGCCACCGCGACGCTCGCCCTCCAGCGCCAGCTCGTCGAACGGGACCTGCCGCGCACCGTCGAGGCCCTGCACCCGGTGCTGCGCCGCCGCCCGCTGTTCGCCATGCTCAAGGGCCGCTCCAACTACCTGTGCCTGCACCGCGCCAACGAGGGCACCCCGAGCGACGAGGGCGAGGGCCTGTTCGACCCGGTCGACGCGCTCGGCGGCCCCACCGGCAAGCTCGGCCAGGACGTGCTCCGGCTGCGCGAGTGGGCCGAGGAGACCGAGACGGGCGACCGCGACGACCTCACCCCCGGCGTCTCCGACAAGGCCTGGGCCCAGCTCGCCGTCACCTCCAAGGAGTGCCTGGGCGCCTCCCGCTGCGCCTACGGCGAGGAGTGCTTCGCCGAGCAGGCCCGTGAGCGCGCCAAGCTGGCCGACGTGGTGGTCACCAACCACGCCATGCTGGCGATCGACGCGATCGAGGGCGCCCCCGTGCTGCCCGAGCACGGCCTGCTGATCATCGACGAGGCGCACGAGCTGGTGAACCGGGTCACCGGCGCGGCCACCGCCGAGCTCACCGTCGGCGCCGTCAACCGGGCGGTCAAGCGCGCCGCCAAGCTCGCCAACGAGAAGGCGGTGGACGCCCTCCAGGCCGCCGCCGAGAACTTCCACGGCCTGATGGAGACAGCCCAGCCCGGCCAGGTCGACGAGCTCCCCGAGTACCTCGGCTACGCGGTGGCCGGCATCCGGGACGCCTGCCGCCAGGTGATCACCTCGCTCGGCGAGACCCGCGACAAGGGCCTCACCGACGAGGACGCCGTCCGCAAGCAGGCGATGGCCTCCGCCGAGACCCTGCACGAGACCGTGGACCGGCTGCTCACCGGCTCCGAGTACGACGTGATCTGGATCGAGCGCTCCGACCGCTACGGCCTGGGCACCGCCTCGCTGCGGGTCGCCCCGCTGTCGGTCTCCGGCCTGCTCCGGGAGAACCTGTACCGGGACCGCTCGGTCGTCCTGACCTCGGCGACCCTCAAGCTCGGCGGGGACTTCAACGGCGTCGCCGCCTCGCTCGGCCTGCCCGGCGAGACCAGGCTCCCCGACCACCGCACCCCCGACGGGCCCGCCGCCGAGACGGGCGAGGACGCCCCGCCGTACTGGCGCGGCCTGGACGTCGGCTCCCCGTTCACCTACCCCAAGCAGGGCATCCTCTACGTCGCCAAGCACCTCCCGCCGCCCGGCCGGGAGCCCGACCGGCCCGAGATGCTGGACGAGCTCACCGAGCTGATCGGCGCGGCCGGCGGCCGCACGCTCGGCCTGTTCTCCTCGATGCGGGCCGCCCAGACCGCCGCCGAGCAGCTCCGCGAACGCCTCGACGTGCCGATCCTGCTCCAGGGCGAGGACACCCTGGGCGAGCTGATCAAGGGCTTCGCCGCCGACGCGCGGACCTGCCTGTTCGGCACCCTGTCGCTCTGGCAGGGCGTCGACGTGCCCGGCTCCGCCTGCCAGCTCGTCGTGATGGACCGGATCCCCTTCCCGCGGCCCGACGACCCGCTGATGAGCGCCCGGCAGAAGGACGTCGAGGCGCACGGCGGCAACGGCTTCATGGCCGTCGCGGCGACGCACGCCGCGCTGCTGATGGCGCAGGGCGCGGGCCGGCTGGTCCGGGCCGCCGACGACAAGGGCATCGTCGCGGTCCTCGACCCGCGGCTGGCCACCGCCCGCTACGGCGGCTTCTTCCGCTCCTCCATGCCGGACTTCTGGTACACCACCGACCGCAACCAGGTCCGCCGCTCGCTGGCCGCGATCGACGCCGCGGCCCCGCCGGTCAAGCAGCGCTGAGCGCACGCGAAGGGGCCGGACCCGCCGAGCGGGTCCGGCCCCTTCGCGTGCTGCCGCGTTCAGAGGCGGCGCAGCACCGCCACCACCTTGCCGAGGATCGTCGCGTTGTCGCCCGGGATCGGCTCGTACGCCGCGTTGTGCGGCATCAGCCAGATCTTGCCGTCCTCGCGCTTGAGCCGCTTCACCGTCGCCTCGCCGTCGATCATCGCCGCGACGATGTCGCCGTTCTCGGCCACCGGCTGCTTGCGGACCGTCACCCAGTCGCCGTCGCAGATCGCCGCGTCGACCATCGAGTCGCCCTTCACCGTCAGCGCGAACAGCTCGCCCTCGCCGACCAGTTGGCGGGGCAGCGGGAACACGTCCTCGACGGTCTGCTCGGCCAGGATCGGGCCGCCGGCCGCGATCCGGCCGACCAGCGGCACGTAGGAGGTGGACGGCCGGCCGGAGGTCTCCGCCGCGGCCGGGCGGGCCACCTCGACGCCGCGGACCTCGTAGGCGCGCGGACGGTGCGGGTCGCGCCGCAGGAAGCCCTTGCGCTCCAGCGCCATCAGCTGGTGCGCGACCGAGGAGGTGGAGGACAGGCCGACGGCCTGGCCGATCTCGCGCATGGACGGCGGGTAGCCGCGGCGCTGGACGGAGTCCCTGATCACTTCGATGACCCGGCGCTGACGCTCGGTCAGGCCGGCCTCGTCGGTGCGGATGCCGGGCGGGCGGCCGGGGAGGGAGCGGACGACGGGAACGGGCGCACCGAGCGGGGACTCCTCGATCGGCTGACTACGGCTCATGGCCTGGTCCATGCTCTCCTGGTCAGCGGTGCGCGCGGAACGCTCCTGCACCGGGATGGCGGTCTTGGCTTCGGCGGTGTGCATGACGCCGGTGGCGCTGGGGGTGGACATCGCGGCGGACCCTCTCGTCGGGCTGGTGCTCCATCTGCCCAGCTCAACTGGCCCCTCTATCGAAAGGTTGCGCCAAACACACGTTCGAGTGAACTTATTCGAGGTTGGCTGACTTGATCAAGCCTCCGGGTGTAAGTCGATTGCATGTTCGACTCGAACAGTCTATGGCGCGGCCCTGCGGCCTGTCCCCGGAACCGGTGGGTTCATTCGGCGTGGCGGCGTGCCAGCCACTAGATCTAGTGGCTAGTCTCCTCGATCGGGCACAGGTGTTGTGTTCGGGTAGAGTGTTGCGAGTTGTTCGCCGTCGGGTTGCAGGGAGGGAGTTCCAGGTGCACTGCCCCTTCTGCCGGCATCAGGACAGCAGAGTCGTGGACAGTCGGGCCAGCGACGACGGGTGCTCGATCCGCCGCCGCCGGCAGTGCCCCGACTGCGGCCGGCGGTTCACCACCGTCGAGACCGCCACCCTGATGGTGATCAAGCGCAGCGGCGTCACCGAGCCCTTCTCCCGCGAGAAGGTGATCTCCGGCGTCCGCAAGGCCTGCCAGGGCCGCCCGGTCACCGAGGACGCGCTGGCCCAGCTCGGCCAGCGGGTCGAGGAGTGCGTCCGGGCCAGCGGCAGCGCCGAACTCTCGACGCACGACGTCGGATTGGCCATACTCGGGCCCCTGAAGGAGCTGGACGTGGTGGCGTACCTGAGGTTCGCCTCCGTCTACCGTGCGTTCGACAACCTCGAGGACTTCGAGGCAGCGATCGCGGAGCTGCGTTCCGGCCGGCCCGCGGTCCCCGAGCCGGTGCCCGTGCCCTAGCGGCCCGCACCGGCCACCCCCTTTTTTCCCGTTTCCACGTTTTCGCGTTTCCAGCAGTCAGCAGCAGCCAGCAGTAGTCACCGGCCGTGCCGGTCGTGCCCGTGCGCCGTGGCGGGGTTCCCCCCTGCCCGCGTGCGGGCGGAACGAACCAGTCGTGCCCGGACTTTTTCGGGCACTTCGGGCGTTTGCCCAGGAGGAGGAGCAGGAGCAGTGACAGACACCACGAGCGGGTCCGCACGAGGGTCGAAGTCGGACAAGGCCGCGAAGGGAGCCAAGGCCCCCAAGGCCGGGCTGCGGCTGGAGCGCATCTACACCACCCCCGGGGTCCACCCGTACGACGCCGTCACCTGGCAGCGCCGTGACGTCGTGATGACCAACTGGCGCGACGGATCGATCAACTTCGAGCAGCGCGGCGTCGAGTTCCCCGACTTCTGGTCGGTCAACGCGGTCAACATCGTCACCAGCAAGTACTTCCGCGGCGCGGTCGGCACCCCGCAGCGCGAGTGGAGCCTGAAGCAGATCATCGACCGGGTGGTGCTGACCTACCGCGCCGCCGGCGAGAAGCACGGCTACTTCGCGTCCCCGGACGACGCCGAGGTGTTCGAGCACGAGCTGACCCACGCCCTCCTCCACCAGGTGTTCAGCTTCAACTCGCCGGTCTGGTTCAACGTCGGCACCCAGCAGCCCCAGCAGGTCTCGGCCTGCTTCATCCTGTCCGTCGACGACTCCATGGAGTCGATCCTCGACTGGTACAAGGAGGAGGGGATGATCTTCAAGGGCGGCTCCGGCGCCGGCCTGAACCTCTCCCGGATCCGCTCCTCCAAGGAACTGCTCTCCTCCGGCGGCAACGCCTCCGGCCCGGTCTCCTTCATGCGCGGCGCCGACGCCTCGGCCGGCACCATCAAGTCCGGCGGCGCGACCCGCCGGGCCGCCAAGATGGTCGTGCTGGACGTCGACCACCCGGACGTCGAGGCCTTCATCGAGACCAAGGTGAAGGAGGAGGAGAAGATCCGCGCGCTGCGCGACGCCGGGTTCGACATGGACCTGGGCGGCGACGACATCACCTCCGTCCAGTACCAGAACGCCAACAACTCGGTCCGCGTGAACGACGAGTTCATGACCGCGGTGGAGAACGGCACCCCCTTCGGCCTGCGCGGCCGCAAGACCGGCGAGGTCATCGAGACCGTCGACGCCAAGGGCCTGTTCCGCAAGATGGCCGAGGCCGCGTGGGCCTGCGCCGACCCGGGCATCCAGTACGACTCGGTGATCAACCACTGGCACACCTGCCCCGAGTCCGGCCGGATCAACGCCTCCAACCCGTGCTCCGAGTACATGCACCTGGACAACTCCAGCTGCAACCTCGCCTCGCTGAACCTGATGAAGTTCCTCCGCGACGACGACTCCTTCGACGCGGCCGCCTTCGCCAAGGTCGTCGAGCTGGTCATCACCGCGATGGACATCTCGATCTGCTTCGCCGACTTCCCGACCGAGAAGATCGGCGAGACCACCCGCGCCTACCGCCAGCTCGGCATCGGCTACGCCAACCTCGGCGCCCTGCTGATGGCCACCGGCCACGCCTACGACTCCACCGGCGGCCGCGCCCTGGCCGGCGCGATCACCTCGCTGATGACCGGCACCGCCTACCGCCGCTCCGCCGAACTCGCCGGCGTGGTCGGCCCGTACGACGGCTACGCCCGCAACGCCGCCCCGCACCGCCGGGTCATGCAGCAGCACGCCGACGCCTCGGCCGCCGTCGCCCCGCTGGACGACCTGGACGCCCCGGTCTGGGCGGTCGCCAACGACACCTGGGCCGACGTGGTCCGGCTCGGCGAGCGGAACGGCTTCCGCAACGCGCAGGCCTCGGTGCTGGCCCCGACCGGCACCATCGGCCTGATGATGGACTGCGACACCACCGGCGTCGAACCCGACCTGGCCCTGGTCAAGTTCAAGAAGCTGGTCGGCGGCGGCTCGATGCAGATCGTCAACGGCACCGTCCCGCGCGCCCTGAAGCGCCTGGGCTACCAGGACGAGCAGGTCGAGGCGATCGTCGCGCACATCGCCGAGCACGGGAACGTCATCGACGCGCCCGGCCTTAAGAGCGCCCACTACGAGGTGTTCGACTGCGCGATGGGCGAGCGGTCGATCTCCCCGATGGGCCACGTCCGGATGATGGCCGCGATCCAGCCGTGGATCTCCGGCGCCATCTCCAAGACCGTCAACATGCCGGAGAACGCCACCGTCGAGGACGTCGAGGAGATCTACTTCGAGGCGTGGAAGCTCGGCGTCAAGGCGCTGGCGATCTACCGCGACAACTGCAAGGTCGGCCAGCCGCTCTCGGCCAAGACCAAGGCCCCGGCGGCCGCTTCGGTCCCCGCCCCAGCCCCTGCGGTGGAGAAGGTCGTCGAGTACCGGCCGACCCGCAAGCGCCTGCCCAAGGGCCGCCCCGGCATCACCACCTCCTTCACGGTCGGCGGCGCCGAGGGCTACATGACCGCCAACTCCTACCCGGACGACGGCCTCGGCGAGGTCTTCCTCAAGATGTCCAAGCAGGGCTCGACCCTCGCGGGCATGATGGACGCCTTCTCCATCGCGGTCTCGGTCGGCCTGCAGTACGGCGTCCCGCTGGAGACGTACGTCGCCAAGTTCACCAACATGCGCTTCGAGCCGGCCGGCCTGACCGACGACCCCGACGTGCGGATGGCGCAGTCCATCGTGGACTACATCTTCCGCCGCCTGGCCCTCGACTTCCTGCCCTTCGAGACCCGCTCCGCGCTGGGCATCCACTCCGTCGAGGAGCGCACCCGGCACCTGGAGACCGGCTCCTACGAGCCGACCGAGGACGACCTCGACATCGAGTCGCTGGCCCAGTCCGCCCCGCTCGCCCCGGAGAAGCCGCACGTCGCCCTCCCGGTCGTCGAGCAGCCCAAGCCCGCCCCGGCCGCCCACAACTCGACCGAACTCGCCGAGATCCGCCTCGGCCTGAACGCCGACGCCCCGCTCTGCTTCTCCTGCGGCACCAAGATGCGCCGCGCCGGCAGCTGCTACCTCTGCGAGGGCTGCGGCTCCACCAGCGGCTGCAGCTGAAAACGAGCGGAATTGCGTCTGATGCATCACTGAGCATCAGTCGCTGAGGTCGCTGACCTGCAGGTAGGAGAGGGGACCGCCCACTGAGCGGTCCCCTCTCCGTCGTTTCTGGCCTGCATCGCTATGAGTTCAGGCGTAACCGATGCATCGATGTTGCGTTGAATGCATCGTGACGAGAACGGCAAACCTGCCTGGGGCAGCGTCGTTGGTGATGGTCTCGGGTGTCGTACACCTCGACCCGCCGCCGGCTGTGTTCAGAGCGATGCTTGAAGGCTGGGCGGTGCAGCAGCGGACCCGGTTCCTGAAGGCGACGACTATTCAGGCGCGAATCGAACTGGTGAAGCGATTCGCGGCTTACACCAACGAGTACCCGTGGCAGTGGCAGGCGGCCGAGGTAGAGGCCTTCATTGATCACCTGCGCTCTCAGCCGCACCCGATCGTGGTCTCGACGGCGCGTGGCTACCAGAACACGCTGCGGTTGTTCATGGAGTACGTCACCGACGCCCGTTACGGGTGGCAGCGCGTCTGCGAAGGGGAGTTCGGTCAGATTCCGACGCAGATCCTGCATGAGTGGAACACCGTCGCGCACGTCACGGACTACGAGGGAGACCCACGTCGGCGCCCGTTGACCTACGACGAGGTCCAGGCGCTGTTCGATGCGGCGGACGGACGGGTGCAGGAGATTCGAGACCGCGGCCGCAAGGGGGCCCTCGCCGCGATGAGAGACGCCGCGCTGCTCAAGGCGGTCTATGCGTTCGGGCTGCGGCGGCGGGAGGCATGGGGGCTGGACCTGACGGACCTTCGACACAACCCAAAGGCCGCTCAGTACGGCCGCTTCGGGGCGTTGTTCGTGCGCTGGGGCAAGTCGTCTCGGGGGAGCCAGCCGAAGCGGCGGACCGTGCTGACAGTGCCGGAGATGGACTGGATTGTTCCGGTCCTTGACCAGTGGCTGGACGAGGCCCGCCCACTGTTCAATCCAGGGAAGCTGCCGGCCCTGTGGGTGACCGAGCGCTGTGATCGCCTCTCACGCCGGTCGGTCAATGAGGCGTCCGTAGATGCGCGAGACGCCGCTGGCCTTCCAGTAGAGCTGGACCTGCATTTTCTGCGCCACTCGTACGTCACGCACTTGATCGAGTTCGACTACCCCGAGCGATTCGTCCAGGACCAGGTAGGCCATGAGTATGCCTCCACGACTGCGCTCTACGCCGGGGTCGGCGATGAGTACAGAAACCGTCTGCTGAAGCGTTCGCTGGAGCGGCAGGGCAATCTGTGGGGTGCATCGTGATCCGCAAGATGGGTTACCACTGGCACCTGCGTCAGGTCATGGCCGAGCGCGGCATGTTCGCCACTACGGACCTGGTGCCCCTGCTCGCCGAGCGCGGTGTGCACCTTTCCCGGGAGCAGGTCTTCCGCATGGTCACCCAGGCACCACAGAGGATGTCCATGGATACTCTTGCGGCGCTCTGCGACATCCTGGACTGCCAGGTGCAGGACTTGATCGAAATCACCGTGGTCCACCAGCAGTTGCGGAAGACGGGTACCGCCGCGCCGACCAATGCAGCACCGGAGATCCGTCGAACCTCCATCCGGCGTCCGGAGGGACTGTGAGCATTCCGGTGGAGATCCGGACCGCCCTTGTCGACACCCTGCACACCCTCCTGCCTGCGGCTGACACCGGCTATCTCGCGGCGCGGTTGGACGAATTGCGGGTCCGTCGCGCAGGCGCCAGTGAGTTGTTGGTCTACCTCCAGACGCATCCTGACGCCCTCATTTCGGGGAAGTCGGATGGCCCGGCCTCTCGGCTACGGTTGCTGGACTCCTTGGCCGCTGACCATCCAAGTGTCCGACGCGCCCGCTGTGTCGCCTGTGCCCGGGAGAAGGCCCTCCGACATCTAGCGAAGGAGGGCCGCTTCTGCACCTACTGCTACTGCCAACAGCACCTTCGCCCGTGCACACGCTGCGGCGAACTCCGGCAAGTCGCCCGGCGAGATACCGATGGGCAACCGGTCTGCCAGACGTGCCTCCAGCGAGACACCTCCTTCTGGGAAGAATGCTCCGTCTGCGGCAGGACAAGACGAGTGGCTGCATGACGGGACGGAAGCCCAATGTGCCAAGCCTGTCTGCCGCGTCGCCCTCGGCCATGCTGCTCGTGCGGCCGCGACATGCCCGTCCACGCAGTCACTGACAACGGACCCCTGTGCTCACGTTGCTACCACCTCGCGCGTGTAGCCGAGTGTGAACACTGCGGTCGGATCCAATCGAGTGTCCGCCGAGACAGGGCGACAGGCGCCAGGCTGTGCGGCCGCTGTTGGGTTCCACTTGTGCTCGTCTGCATCGACTGCGGACAGCAGCGGCGTTGCCGAGACGGGCTGGCGACGGGCCAGCCGCGCTGTGGGTCTTGCCGCGGGCGCGGTCGACCCCGAAAGCTCTGCGCATCGTGCAACAAGGAACGGCGGATCCATTCCCGCCTTCCTCTCGGCAATGTCTGCGGCCCGTGCCACACCAAGATCCGCCACCGCCCGGCGGCCTGTGCCCAGTGCGCGGAACGCCGCCCGCTCATCGGCCTCGACGCCTCCGGACAGAAAATCTGCGGTCCGTGCGCCGGCGACGCCCGCGAGTGGATCTGCACGCGCTGTGGCCGCTTCGACGCCCTTTTCTCCGACAAACAGTGCCCGCGATGCGTTGTCGAGCGGCGCCTGCGGAGCCTTCTGTCCGACCAGAACGGGCAGGTCCGGGCCCAGCTCGAACCCCTTCTCGCTCTCCTGAGCACTGGGCCCGACGCCTACCAGGTCTTGCTACTGCTCTATCGCGCCGAGTGGCTGAGCCTTCTGGGCCGCCTCGCCCGCGAGCACGAGGAGATCACCCACGCCGTCCTCGACGAACTTCCGGCCCGACAACACGTCCACTATCTGCGACGCGCCTTGATGGCCTCTGAGATTCTCCCCGACCGCGACGAGTATCTCGACAGTGTTCCCTCCTGGCTGGAAGCCATGCTGGCCAAGCAACCCGCGCACATCGCCCGGCTCATCCGTCCCTACGCCTCATGGTCTGTACTGAGGCGGGCACGCAGCCGCAGCCAGCATCACGAATCCACCCCGAGCGTTCGAAAATACGCACGGGCCCGCATCCTCATCGCGATCAACTTCCTGACCTGGCTCGACGGGTGCAACCTCACTCTGGGGACAGCAACCCAAGCACACGTTGACGCCTGGCTGGACGGCGGAACCACCACGCATTACCGCCTTCGGGACTTCCTCCTTTGGGCCCACAGTCGGCGGCTCGCCGCCGAACTCACCGTTCCTTGGCTTGGAAGCCGAGAAGATCCCGACGAAATCCTCACCGACGACCACCGCTGGCAACTGCTACGGCAATGCCTGAGCAACGACGAGATCCCGCTGCAACTGCGGGTCGCTGGGAGCCTCGTCCTCCTCTACGGCCAAGTTCCTCAGCACATCGTCAGGATCACTCGTTCGCAGCTCACCACGAAGGGGGCGCATACCTACCTGACCCTTGAGGAGAGCCCCATGCTTCTCCCGCCGCCGCTGGCCGACCTATTCCAGCGACTCGCCGCCGCGCCGGTCACCAGCCGCTCCGCCCTGCGCGGACTGGTCAAGGACAGTCACCTGCTCTTCCCCGGCACCGGCCCAGGAGGAGGAATGGACCACGGACGACTCACACTCAAGCTCAACCAACTCGGCATCCGGGTACGTCCGGCGCGCAACGGCGCCTTGTGCGCACTGGCCAGCGACCTACCCGCTGCCGTTCTTGCCGACCTCCTTGGTATCCACATCACTACCGCCGTCCGCTGGGTCAGACTGGTCAAGCGTGACTGGACCAGCTATCTCGCCTCTCGTGACTCTTCGACGCAGGTGGGAAGCTAAATCCTGTTCGCGGAGCCTGCGGGCAGCGGTATTTGGCCGAGTTGGGCGCGGTCAGGACCACGGGTCGTCGCAGCCAACTTCGGTGTCAGGCGTGTCGGGGTGCAGCATGGCGCGCAGGCAGCGGTGCAGGCCGCTGCTTCTGCCATTCTCGACTGCGCGCATCCACGGCAGCGGTGCCATCAGCTGAACTGTCTCGTCGGTCGCGAGGTCGTCCAGCATGGCGCGCAGTTCGTCCGGGATCGGCTCGCCGGTGAGGCACATCCACCCCAGCGCGGCGCACACGCGTACCTCGGGCGGCCGTGCGGGATCGGACCAGCTGGCCTGAATCCACGCCATCGTCTGCGAATCCGGGTGTGCCCGGGCCAGCTCCGCGATTGCCAGTACCAGGCCCGCGCGTACGGCCGGGTCGTGCTCGGCGAGCATGCGGGTGTGGAACGCGATGAGAATGTCCTGCGCGCGGTCGGCGGCGGCCGCCAGTACGTAGGCACTGGCGATACGCACCGTGATCTCGGGATCGTCGAGGAGAGGCAGAAGGAGGTCGGTGTCCGCGGCGATCGCGTAGCGGGCGGCCTGCACTGACCAGTTCTGCAGGTATCCGGTGACCTCGAACGACCATTCGTCATCGCCGCGGAACCGCAACATGTCAGCACGCGTGCACACACCCTGGTGCCGCATGCGCGCCCCTTCGGCCACCACGGCCAGAGCCTCGGCGCGGCCGGCCTCCGCGCCGACTCCAACCCGGATCAGGAAGGGCACCGCTGGCGCCACCGCCGCCCTCATGTCGTTGGCACACATGCCGATGAGCATGCCGAGGGCGCCTTGGACAGCGGCAGGGTCGCCCGAGCGCAGCCGCTCCAGGTCCTCTCGAACACGGATGCCGTCCGGGAAGCGGTCCCATGGCACCTCCTCCAGCAGGAACCCGTCCTTGGCCTCGGGCCGGATACCGGCCACCACCGCACGGACGTCGAGGGGTCCTCCCACCTGGTCCAGCGGATCCCCGTCCACGAACGCCCGCACCACCGCCCGGTATGCCGGGTCGTTCTCCCACCAGTGCACCCCAACAACCTCCACGGCAGTTCCTCCGGCCGACGCAGTGACGCTGAAGGAACGGATCGAACGTGCGGCTGATCATGCCAGGAGCCGCGGACAGCGCCCTGTGGCGGCAGCACGCGAACGCTGGGAGGCCCTGGCGGCACAGGATTAGCGCAGGCCAGGAATAAGTACGCTCCGCCAGTACGCACCGTCGGCACCGCTCCACGGCGCGGGGCGCCCACCGGGATCCCGGTGGGCGCCCCGCGCCGTGCGGTGCGCGGGGCCCGGACCGCCGGTCCCGGACGGCGGGCCGCGGGCCGGCAGTCTCCGGGCATGCCGCTGACCGAAGTGCTGCCGTCCTCCGGCCGTTCGATCCGCCTCGACGAGGTGAGGACGTCCGCCACGTGCGGGGGCGTGCCGGAGCGCCACCCGTGCCGCCGGGTCGACGACCGGAGCGTCGGGAACCTGCGGGGCGCCGCCGCGCGGCAGTAACCGTCGCTGCCGGTGCACCTGGGGGAGCCGGTGCGGGAGCACCCGGAGGACGGGGTCCGGGGAGGGCCGGGGCCGGAGGAGCGGCTGCCCGCGGTGCGGTGCGTCGGCCTGTTCAGCAGCCACCCGGTCGCCGGCCGGGCGCCCGCTCACTTCTCGCAGCCGGTGGTGGCCTGGTACCGGCCGGGCCCGGAGCCGTCCGGGCTGGTGGAGAGCGTGCCGGGGCCGGCCGGGCCGCCCCGGGAGGAGCCGGCCGCGGACCGCGGGCACTGAGCCGTCCTTCCCCCGGCCGCGCGGGCCGGGCTGCCGGTGGCGCCGGTGGCGGGCAGGCTGGGGGAGTGGCGGAGCAGAGGGGTGACGCGATGCGGCCGATACTCGTGACGGGCGGGACGGGGACCCTGGGGCGCGCGGTGGTGCGCCGGCTGCTGGCGCGGGGCTGTCCGGTGCGGGTGCTGAGCCGGCAGGCGCACACGCCGGGGGAGCACGGCTGGGCGGTGGGCGACCTGGTGACCGGTCGCGGCCTGGAGGCGGCACTGTCCGGTGCGGGGACGGTGGTGCACTGCGCGACCACCAACGGGAAGCGGGACGTCGCGGCCACCCGGCGGCTGGTGGAGGCGGCGGGCGGCGCCGGGGTCTCGCACCTGCTGTACGTGTCGATCGTCGGGGTGGACCGGGTGCCGCTCGGCTACTACCGGACGAAGGCGGAGTGCGAGCGGCTGGTGGCGGAGTCCGGCCTGGGGTGGACGGTGCTGCGGGCCACCCAGTTCCACGACCTGTTGCTGCGGCTGCTGGAGGGCCTGTCGAAGGCCCCGGTGCTGGTGGTGCCGCGCGGGGTGGCGTTCCAGACGGTGGACGTGCGGGACGTCGCGGAGCGGTTGGCGCAGCTGGCCGAGGGGGCTCCGGCGGGGCGGGCGGCCGACTTCGGCGGGCCGGAGGTGCGTGCGGTGGAGGCGCTGGCGGTGGAGTTCCTGCGGGCCCGGGGCCGGCGGCGGCCGGTGCTGCGGGCGCCGGTGCCGGGTCGGGCGGTGAAGGCGCTGCGGGCGGGCGGGAACCTGGTGCCGGGGTGCGCGGCGGGCCGGATCACCTTCGCGGAGTTCCTGGCGGAGCGCCGCCCGTCCTGACCCTCCCCGGGTGTCAACCATGGTTGACGCGCCCGCCAGTGTCAACCTATGTTGACATCATGAGCGAGACGACACGGCTCGCGGCCGACGCGAGCAGCGGCGACCCGGCCACCGGCCTGCGCGCCGTCCGGGCCCTGCGCGACCTGGCCGACCGGCTGGAGGACCTGCAGGTCGGCAACGCCCGGAACAAGGGCTGGTCCTGGCACGAGATCGCGGTCTGCCTGGGGGTCACCCGGCAGGCCGTGCACAAGAAGCACGCCCGACGGGCGGCCGGACAGGGAGGGGACTGACATGTTCGAACGGTTCGCGGAGGAGGCCCGCCGGGCGGTCGCGCTGGCCGGCGCCGAGGCGCGGCGGATGCGCCACGACCACCTGGGCACCGAGCACCTGCTGCTCGGCCTGCTCGCCCAGCCGCAGGACCCGGCGGCCCGGGTGCTCGGCGGCTTCGGCCTCGACCTGGCCGGCGGGCGGCACGCGGTGCTCCGCGCGCTGGGCGGCCCCGGGCCGGAGCGCGACGCCGCCGCGCTGGCCGCGATCGGCATCGACCTCGACGCGGTCCGCGCGGCCGTCGAGCACACCTTCGGCGCGGGCGCGCTGGACGCCCCGCCCCCGGCGGCCCGCCGCCCCCGCCGGGGCGGGCCCCGGTTCACCGACCGCGGCCGGCGGACGATGGTGCTGGCGCTGCGTGCGGCCACCGGGCAGCGGGCCCGCCGGATCGAGACCGGCCACCTGCTGCTCGGTCTGATCCGGGAGGGCGGCGGGGTGGCCGTCCGGGTGCTGCGCGACCAGGGGGTCGACCTGGCCGAACTGGAGCGGCGGACCGAGGCGTCGCTGGTGGGCGGGCTGCGGGAGGCCTCATAACACGGGGTGGTCACAACTGGGGCGCTGGCCGATGAAGGTCGAACGCGCTCCTTGGCCTGGGGGTACCGGTGAGTTAACGTCTTTGAGCCAGCGATCGCTGGGTACAGATCCACATCTCCGGTACAGCGCAGTGTTGTTCTGTCTTACGGCTGGCATGTCCATGCCCTGGCAAGGAGGACCGCATTGACCACCCCCGTGACCACTGGACGCCGTCGGCTGCTCGCCGTACCGGCAGTTCTGGCACTGGCACTGACAGCCGCCTGCTCGAACAGCTCCTCCGACGGCGGTGGCGGGGGCGGCTCCGCCGCCGCGCTGACCGGTGACTGCGCCAAGTACCAGGCGTACGCGGGCCACTCCGGCACCAAGGTGTCGATGTACGCCTCGATCCTCTCGCCGGAGTCGGACTCGCTCGAGAAGTCCTGGGCCGAGTTCAGCAACTGCACCGGCATCAAGATCGTCTACGAGGGCTCCAACGACTTCGAGTCCCAGCTCCCGGTCCGGGTGGCCGGCGGCAACGCCCCCGACCTGGCGATCATCCCGCAGCCGGGCCTGCTCGCCCAGATGGTGAAGTCCGGCAAGGTGGTCAAGCCGCCGCAGCAGACCGTCGACAACGAGAACAAGTGGTCGCCGGTCTGGAAGGAGTACGGCTCGGTCAACGGCACCTTCTACGCGGCGCCGATGAGCGCCAACATGAAGTCCCTGGTCTGGTACTCGCCCAAGGCGTTCAAGGCCGCCGGGTACGAAGTCCCGAAGACCTGGCAGGACCTGATCGCGCTCAGCGACAAGATCGCCCGGGCCGGCGGCGAGACGAAGCCCTGGTGCGGCGGCATCGGCTCCGGCACCGCCACCGGCTGGCCGGCCACCGACTGGCTGGAGGAGGTCGTCCTCGGCTCCTACGGCGGCGACGTCTACGACCAGTGGATCAGTCACAAGGTGAAGTTCTCCGACGAGAAGATCACCACCGCGATGAAGACCGTCGCCGACTGGATGCAGAACCCGGCCTGGGTGAACGCCGGCTTCGGCGACGTCAAGACCATCGCCACCACCACCTTCCAGGACGCCGGCACCCCGATCCTCAGCAACAAGTGCGCGATGCTCCAGCAGGCGTCCTTCTACCGCGCCCAGTGGCCCAAGGGCACCAGCATCGGGCCGGACGGCGACGTCTTCGCCTTCCACCTGCCCGCGGTGAACCCGCAGGTCACCAACCCGGTCGAGGGCGGCGGCGAGTTCCTGGCCGCGTTCTCCGACCGGCCCGAGGTGCAGGCCGTGCAGAACTACCTCTCCACCTCCGAGTGGGCCGGCAGCCGGGTCAAGGTCTCCCCGGGCTGGGTCTCCGCCAACCAGGGCGTGGACAAGAGCCTGTACACCGACCCGATCGACAAGCTCTCCGCCGAGTCGCTGACCGACCCCTCGGCCACCTTCCGGTTCGACGCCTCCGACCTGATGCCCGCCGCCGTCGGCTCGGGCGCCGAGTGGAAGGCGCTGACCGCCTGGTTCGCCGAGGGCCAGTCGATCCAGAAGACGGCCGCCGACATCGACGCCGCCTGGCCGCAGTAACCGGACGCCAACGGGCAGCGCGGGCCCGCCCGCGCTGCCCTTCCCGTGCCCCGAGGAAGGATCCTCCGCATGCCCACCGATCCCCGGCTCGCCGGGCCGGCGCTCCACCTCGCCGACTCGCTGTGGCAGGACGCGGCGATCAAGTTCGGCAACACCGCGGGCGCCGTCCTGGGCTTCCTCGGCGTGCTGCTCGCCGTGTTCTTCGCGGCCGGCCGCGCCACCGGACGCTTCTCCCGGCCGCTGGCCGTCGCCCTGATGCTCGGCCCGGCGGCCGTCCTGCTGCTCACCGGCCTGGTGGTGCCGCTGCTGCGCACCGTCTACCTGAGCTTCTACGACGCCGACTCCGCGAAGTTCGTCGGCGGGAAGAACTACGGCTGGGCGGCGACCAGTTCGCCGATCCACGACGTGCTGCTGAACACCCTGCTCTGGCTGGTCGTCGCACCGATCGCGGCCACCGGGCTCGGCCTGCTGCTGGCCCTGCTGGTCGACCGGATGCGCGGCCAGGCGGTCTACAAGTCGCTGGTCTTCATGCCGATGGCGGTCTCGCTGGTGGCCGCCTCGATCATCTTCAAGCTGGTGTACGAGTCGCGCGGCAGCGGGCAGAACCAGGTCGGCCTGCTCAGCCAACTCGCCGTCGCGGTCGGCTGGGACGACCCGCCGAACTGGATCCTGAGCCAGCCGCTGAACAACTTCCTGCTGATGGGCGTCATGGTCTGGGTGCAGACCGGCTTCGCCATGGTGGTGCTGTCCGCCGCGATCAAGGCCATCCCGGACGAGATCACCGAGGCCGCCCGGCTCGACGGCGCCTCCGGGGTGCGGCTGTTCCTGCACGTCACGGTGCCGATGATCCGCACCACGCTGGTGGTGGTGCTCACCACCATCATGATCATCACGCTGAAGGCCTTCGACATCGTCCGCACCATGACCGGCGGCAACTTCGGCACCCAGGTGCTGGCCAACGAGATGTACTCGCAGAGCTTCGAGCAGTACAACATCGGCCGCGGCAGCGCCCTCGCGGTGATCCTCTTCCTCGCGGTGGCCCCCCTGGTGGTCTACAACATCGCCCTGCTGCGCAAGGAGCGTGCGACCCGATGAGTGCCGAGCCCACCCTCGACAAGGCCCCCGGGCCCGGTTCCGGCGGGGCGCCCCGCCCCGACCTGCCGCCCGCCAAGGCCGTCCGCCGGGCGTTCAGCTCCCCGCTGGCCACCGCCCTGGTGATCGCCGTCACCGTGCTGTGGACCATCCCGACCGTCGGCCTGCTGGTCACCTCGCTGCGCCCGAAGGGGGACGTGGTCTCCAGCGGCTGGTGGGAGGCGTTCGTCCACCCCGACCTCGGGCTGGAGAACTACCGCTCGGTGCTGTTCGACAACTCCTTCGGCACCTCCGGCGGCCTGATGCCGTACCTGGTCAACTCGGTGGCGATCGCCGTCCCCGCGACGGTCTTCCCGCTGGTGCTGGCGGCGATGGCCGCGTACGCGCTGGCCTGGGTGCGGTTCAAGGGCAGCGACACGATCTTCTTCGTGGTCTTCGCGCTCCAGGTGGTGCCGTTGCAGATGTCGCTGGTGCCGCTGCTGCGGCTGTTCTCCGGCGGCGCGCACCTCGGGTCGGTGACGGTGATCCCGGCGCTCAACCTGAAGGACAGCTACCTGCCGGTCTGGCTGACCCACACCATGTTCGCGCTGCCGCTGGCGATCTTCCTGCTGCACAACTTCATCGCCCAGCTGCCGCGCGACCTGATGGAGGCGGCGGTGGTGGACGGGGCCTCGCACTTCAAGATCTTCCGGTCGATCGTGCTGCCGCTGAGCGCCCCGGCGCTGGCCTCGTTCGCCATCTTCCAGTTCCTGTGGGTGTGGAACGACCTGCTGGTGGCGCTCACCTTCGCCGGCGGCAACCCGACCGTCGCCCCGATCACCTCCCGGCTGGCCCAGCTGTCCGGCTCCGACAGCAGCCACTGGGAACTGCTCAGCGCGGGCGCCTTCCTGTCGATGATCGTCCCGCTGGCGGTGTTCTTCGCCCTCCAGCGGTACTTCGTCCGCGGCCTGCTGGCGGGGTCGGTCAAGGGCTGAACCGGCGGGCGGACCGCCCGGTTGCGGACAAGTGTTGAACGCACGCGGAGGGCCCCTGGCGCGCCGGGGGCCCTCCGGCGTTCCCCCCCGGCGGCCCCGCCGTTCCTCCGCGCCCCTCCCGTCCCCCGCGCCCCTTCCGCCACCGCCGTCGAACGCGGGCGGCCGGACCGATCGGATGCGGAGCGTCCCGCTCCTAGTTGGCCGGAACTCGTGGCTGTGATGTGAGGGTTCTGCGGACGAGGCGGGTGTGGAGCCGGTAGGACGGAGGACGGCACTTCTGCCGTTCATCCGGTCATCCGACCTTGGGGGGTTGGCGTGAGGATCAGAAAACGAATCGCCGGGTTGCTCGTGGGCCTGCTCGCGGCGAGCGGACTGCTGGTGGCGCCCGCGGCGCACGCGGACACCACCGCCGTCCTCGGCAACAACACCACCGGCACCGCCACCGACTCCGGTGACTCGAACTACATCAACACGTCCCGCTTCGTGACCGGCGCCAACGGCGGCACCGTCAACAGCGTCAGCGTGTACGTCGGCGCCGTCGGCGCCACGCCCAACGACCAGTACCAGGTCGCGGTCTACGGCGACGTGGCCGGCAAGCCCGGCCCGCTGCTCGGCTCCTCCGCCTCCGGCACGCTCACCGCGCACGCCTGGAACACCCTGCCGGTCACCGCGACGCTCGCCCCGAACACGCCGTACTGGCTGGCGTACAACTCCAACGGCGTCTCCGCCGCGGTCAACAACCTGAACTACTCCACCGGCGGCCAGAGCGGCTACTCCACCGGCGGTGCCGCCTTCGGCACCTGGCCCAGCAGCTTCGGCGCCGTCTCCACCGGCTCGCTCAACTACTCGGTCTACGCCACCTACACGCCGTCCGGCGGCGGCACCGGCACCCCCGGCAGCGGTCCCGGCAACGAGGGCCCGATCCTGCTGGTCACCAACTCGGCGAACCCGTACACCACGTACTACGGCGAGATCCTCAAGGCCGAGGGCCTGAACTACTACAAGACCGCCGACCTGAGCACCGTCACCGCCGCCACCCTCAACTCGTACGACGTGGTACTGCTGGCGGAGAACCAGCTGACGGCCGCCCAGAGCACCATGTTCGGCACCTGGGTGAACGGCGGCGGACGACTGGTGGCGATGCGGCCCGACAAGCAGCTCGCCGGGCTGCTCGGCCTCACCGCGAGCACCGACACGCTCGCCGACAGCTACCTGAAGATCGACACCACCGCGGCGCCCGGCGCCGGGCTGACCTCCGACACCATGGGCTTCCACGGCGCCGCCGACAAGTACGCGCTCAACGGCGCCACCGCCGTCGCCACCCTGTACAGCGACACCGCGGTGGCCACCACCAACCCGGCCGTCACGCTGCGCACCGTCGGCGCCGGCCAGGCCGCCGCGTTCACCTTCGACCTCGCCAAGTCCGTCGTGCAGACCCGCCAGGGCAACATCGCCTGGGGCGGCCAGCAGCGCGACAACGTCGACGGCATCGAGGCCAGCGAGATGTTCTTCGGCACCGGCGGACAGCTCAACTGGAACAACCTCGACAAGGCGCAGATCCCGATCGCCGACGAGCAGCAGCGCCTGCTCGCCAACCTGATCACCACCATGGACGCGGCCAAGAAGCCGCTGCCGAAGTTCTGGTACTTCCCGCGGGACGTCAAGGCCGTCGTGGTGATGACCGGCGACGACCACGGCATCGGCGGCACCACGGGCCGCTTCGACGGCTACGTCGCGCAGAGCCCGACCGGCTGCAACGTCGCCAACTGGGAGTGCGTGCGCGCCTCGTCCTACGTCTACACCGACGACCCGATGACCGACGCCCAGGCCAAGGCCTACTCCGACCAGGGCTTCGAGATCGGCACGCACGTCACCACCAACTGCACCCCCTGGGGCACCCCCGCCGACCTGCAGAACATCTACACCACCCAGATCGGCGCCTGGAAGGCCAAGTATCCCTCGCTGCCCAACCCGGACAGCACCCGCACCCACTGCGTCGAGTGGGACGACTGGGCGACCCAGGCCAAGACCAAGCTCGCCAACGGCATCCGGCTGGACACCGACTACTACTACTACCCGTCCAGCTTCGTGCAGGACCGGCCCGGCTACTTCAACGGCACCGGCCTGCCGATGAAGTACGCGGACAGTGACGGCAGCACCATCAACGAGTACCAGGCCACCACCCAGCTCACCGACGAGTCCGGCCAGTCCATGCCGGCCACCGTCAACACGCTGCTGGACAACGCCTACAACACCAAGGGCTACTACACCGTCCTGACCGCCAACATCCACACCGACTACGCCGCCTCCACCGCCTCCGACCAGGTCGTCGCCTCGGCCAAGGCGCACGGCACCCCGGTGGTCTCCGGCCGCCAGCTGCTGAACTGGCTGGACGCCCGCAACGGCTCCGCGTTCTCCGGCATGGCCTGGAACAGCAACGCGCTGAGCTTCAGCATCACCGGCGGCGCCAACGGCCTGCGCGCCATGGTCCCGCTCACCTCCTCGGTCGGCACGCTGACCGGCATCAAGCAGGGCGCCACCGCCGTCAACTACCGCATCGAGACCATCCACGGCATCGCCTACGCCTTCTTCGACGGCAACGTCGGCTCCTACACCGCGACGTACGGCATGGACACCACCCCGCCGACCGTCACCGGCTCGGTGCCCGCCAACGGCGCCACCGGCGTCGCGGCCACCGCCCCGGTGAAGGCCTCGTTCAGCGAGCCCGTCCAGGCGAGCACCGTCAACGGCACCAACGTCACCCTGAAGACCACCGCCGGCGCCACCGCGGTGCCCGGCACCGTCGCCCTGGACGCGGCCACCAACACCGTCACCTTCACCCCGACCGCCGCGCTCTCGCTCAGCACCGGCTACACGCTGAGCGTCGCCAACGTGAAGGACCTGGCCGGCAACACCCAGGCCGCGGCCTACACCGCCGCCTTCACCACCGCCGGCGCGCCACCGCAGACCATCGGCAACAACGCGGTCGGCACCCAGCTCGACGACACCGACTCCAACCACCTCAACGGATCAAAGATCACCACCGGGGCCGCCGCCATCGCGCTGACCTCGCTCAACGTGCACACCGGGCAGGCCAGCGCGGCGCCCAACAACCAGTTCCAGATCGCCGTCTACAGCGACAACGCCGGCTCGCCCGACGCCCTGCTGGCCACCAGTTCGGCCGGCACGCTGAACGCCAACGCCTGGAGCAGCGCGCCGATCACCTACACGCTGGCCCCCAACACCACCTACTGGCTGGTCTACAACTCCAACGGCACCAGCTCCACCGTCAACAACATGCACTACAGCTCGGGCCCGGCCGGCTCGGGCGTCTACAGCAGCGCCTCGGTCCCGTTCGGGACCTTCCCGGCCGCCTTCGGCACCGCCGTGAAGGACAACCTGGTGTACTCGCTGTACGGCACCTACTGAGCCCGCGGGCGGGGTGGCGACCTTCCCTGACCGGTCGTCACCCCGCCCTGCTCGGAAGCCGGTTGCCTCGTGCTCCCCGGCCGTCAAGCGGGCGCCGCCGGGGCGGTCCGGACCGCGGTCGCGCGGCCCGGGCCGTCCCGGCGGTCCGGGCGGGCGGCGGCGTACGCTGAAGGGGAACCGGGAGCGGCCGCCGGCGCCCTCCCGGCCGCCCCACGCTGCTCCAGTGAACGGAACCACCGATGCCCTACGACCCCCCGACGCACACGGTCGAGCGCTCCCTGCACCAGGCCGGGGCCCGCCTGGTGGTCGGGTTGGACGAGGTCGGCCGGGGCGCCTGGGCCGGGCCGGTCATGGTCGGCGCGGCCGTCACCGGACTGCGCCGCCCGCCCGAGGGGCTGACCGACTCCAAGCTGCTCACCGAGCGGCGCCGGACCGCGCTCGCCCCGGTCCTGGCGGAGTGGGTGACGGCGCACGCGATCGGCGCCGCCTCCGCCCGGGAGTGCGACGACCTCGGCATGACCGCCGCGCTCCGGCTGGCCGCCGTCCGCGCCCTGGAGGCGCTCCCGGTGCGGCCCGACGCGGTGATCCTGGACGGCAAGCACGACTACCTGGGCGGCCCCTGGAAGGTCCGCACCGTGATCAAGGGCGACCAGTCCTGCGTCTGCGTCTCCGCCGCCTCGGTGCTGGCGAAGGTCCGGCGGGACGCGCTGATGGCCGAACTCGGGGCGGACCACCCGGAGTTCGCCTTCGGGGAGAACGCCGGCTACCCCTCGCCCACGCACCGCGCCGCCCTGGAGGAACTCGGCCCCACCGAGCACCACCGGCTCTCCTGGTCCTACCTGGACGCGCTGCCGCGCTGGAGCCACCTCAAGCGCTCGCGCGTCCCGGTCGACACCGGCGAGCAACTCTCCCTGGGCTTCTGAACACCGCCGGCACCGCCGGCACCGCCGGAATCCTGACGGTTCGTCAGGATTCACCCACCGGTCACCCCAGCGTCGCCGCGGGGGCCCGCACGGTGCGCCAGGCTTCCAAGTGGTGGGGTGCCCGTGCGCATCCGACCGGCATTTGATAGGAATCCGGGTATGCCTGTCTTCCCCGAGGAGCCGGAGATTCACGAGACGATCCCGGGCCCCGGCGTTCCCCTTCCCCACAAGTCGGACGCACCTGCCCCCCGTATGCCTTCCTCCACCGCCGTCGCCGCTCCGGTCCCGGGCCCCCGCCCCGGTCCGCCGCGCCCCGCCCCGCCCCGTGCCGACCGTCCGGTTCCCGGACCGCGGCCCCCGGCCCGCCCCAAGTCCGCCCCCGCGCCGCGCCCCGGCCGGCCGGACGTCCAACTCCTGCCCGCCGCCGCAGCCGAGGCGATCGACCGTGCCGACGAGGCCGTCGACGCCCTGCTGGAGTCCGGCCGCCGCCCCGGCGACGTGCTGGTCCTCACGGTCGGCGAGGCGCACCCCTGGCAGGAGCACGAGCTCAGCTTCGGTGAGGAGCGCTACTGGGCGCAGCTCGCCGACGGCGGCGACGTGTTCTACGCCGACGCCGCCGCGACGCGCCCGCTCCGCCGGGACGTGGTGGTCCTGGTGGTGAACGAGGGCCGCTCGGAGCGGGTGGCCGCTGCGGCGCGCAAGGCGCTGGAGCGGGCCGCGAAGCTCCTGGTGGTCTGCGGCGAGACGGACACCGTCGCCCCGCTGTTCGCCTGAGCGCCCCTCCTGCCGACGCCCGTCCCTTCGCTGTCGCCCGCCCGGCCGGGTCTGTCCGCGGTGCCTTCCGGCACGGCGGGCGGGCCCGGTCGGACGGGCGCGTCCGCTTTCCCGTGACGCCGTCCGGGTTCCCCGCGTCCGGTGCGCGCCGTCCGCTTCAGCGGGCGGCGGTGCGGCGGGCGCTCCGGCCGTCGTTGACGCCCTCCAGCGCGCGGATCGCGCTCAGCGAGGTGACCGGGGCGACCGTGGGCTGCTGGGGGAGCGGTGGTCCGTCCGCCGCGGTCGGCACCCCGCGCGGCAGGCGCGGCGGCAGTTCGGTGACGGTGTGGACCGGGCCGAGCTCCCACGAACCGGAGTGCGGGTTGCGCCCGCGCCGGCCGTCGCCGAGCGACTGCCAGCCGGCCGGCGTGAGCGTCAGGTACGGGCCGCAGCGCAGCCCGTGCAGTTCGGCGGCGGCGCGCAGCGCCCACATCCAGGCGCCGTCCTGCTCGGTCCAGTCCGGGCCGCCCTCGCGGCAGCGCAGCAGCACGGCGGTGCGGCTGGGGCGGGACCGCTTCAGGTCGTGCGGGGTGACCCGGCGTAGGTGGCCGAGCAGCGCGTTGCGGTGGTCCCACCCGTCGTCGAACTGCGGCCGGACCCCGAACGAGGCGGAGGCCACCACCCGGTTCTCGGCGCTCAGCACCGCGACCACCGTGGTTCCCGGCTGCGGGAGGTGCCGCAGGTGGAGCTCGGTGACGAACTCCCGGGGCGCCCGCAGCAGCGGCACGCCGTAGCTCTCCCACTCCGGCAGGGTGATGGTCCGGTGGCTGTCGTGGCGGGAAGGACCTCGGTCGATGCCGTTGATCACGATCCTCCTTCCCGAGCCCGCGCCCCCTGGAGCGCGCGAGCGTACGCCGAAGGCCGGGTCCGACGGACCGGGCACTGGATACCTTCCAATTCTCGGACGAGAGCACTCCGAGCGGCAATGATGAAATGACGAACGCGGCCCGAAAACCGCGCTTCTGCCGGATATGTTCCACGCTCCCCACGGGGCCATTCGACTGACGGTCCGGTGAGCACCGGGTGTACGGCCTGAAACGTTCCGGTGTACGCCTTCTTGCGCGCCCGGGCACGCCGCCCCGGCCCGGACGGCCGGGGGCGGAAGCGGCCGGGGCGGTGGCTCCGAGGGCGGTGGTTCAGGGGGGTGGTGGCTCCGAGGGCGGTGCCTCAGGGGTGGGTGCCGCCAGGGTCGGCACCTCCGGGGCTGGTGCCTCCGGGGCCGGTGCTTCCGGGGCGGGGCCTCACCCCCGGACGGCGAGGACGAGCGGGAGCACCGCGGTGGCGCCGGCCTGGCGGAGCAGGCGGGCTGCGACCGTCAGCGTCCAGCCCGAATCCACCAGGTCGTCGACCAGCAGGACCGGGCCGGGCGCGGCGGCCAGCGCGTCGGCCAGGCCGGGGGAGAGGGCGAGCGCCCCGGCGACCGAGCGCAGCCGCTGGGCGCTGTTGCTGCGCGGGCCGTGCGGCGGCTCCCCGGTCGCGTACTCGACCCGGCCGAGCAGCGGCATCCGCCCGATCGAGGCCAGCCCGCCCGCCAGGTCGGAGAGCAGCCGGGGGCGGCCGGCGGAGTCGAGCGCGACGACCCCGACCGGGCGGTCGAGCCGCTGGCCGTCCGACCCGGCCGGCCCGGCCCAGCCGCCGGGGCCGCGGGCCCAGTCCGCCACCACCCCGACCATCGCGTCCAGCACCTCGCGCGGCAGCGGCCCGTCCGGGGAGCGCTCGTCCAGCAGCGAGCGCAGCCGGCCGCCCCAGCCGATGTCGGACAGCCGGCCCAGGGCGCGCCCCGGCTCGGCCTGCTGGGTGGCGGGGATCCGGCCCTTGAGCGGGATGCCCAGGGACTCCATGCCGGTGGGCCACATCCGCCGGGTCTCGAAGGAGACGCCGGGGCGGCCGAGGGCGGCCCGGGCCGCGTCCAGCGCCCCGGCGGAGACCTCGGCGGAGTGCCGGGGCGGGGTGCAGCGGTCGCACCGGCCGCACGGGGCCGCCTCGGGGTCGTCGAGCTGGCGGCGCAGGAACTCCATCCGGCAGCCCTCGGTGGCCACGTACTCCCGCATCGCCTGCTGCTCGGCCTCCCGGGCCCGGGCGACCTTGGCGTACCGCGCGGCGTCGTACTGCCAGGGCTCGCCGGTGGCCTCCCAGCCGCCGCGCACCCGGCGGACCGCGCCGTCCACGTCGAGCACCTTGAGCATGGTCTCCAGCCTGGTGCGGCGGAGGTCGACCGAGGTCTCCAGGGCTGCGGTGGAGAGCGGGCGGCCCGCCTCGGACAGCGCGTCCAGCGTGCGGCGGACCTGCTCCTCGGCGGGGAAGCCGATCGAGGCGAAGTACCGCCAGATCGCCTCGTCCTCCCGGCCGGGGAGCAGCAGCACCTCGGCCCGGTCCACCCCGCGGCCGGCCCGGCCGACCTGCTGGTAGTAGGCGATCGGGGAGCTCGGCGAGCCGAGGTGCACCACGAAGCCCAGGTCCGGCTTGTCGAAGCCCATGCCGAGCGCGGAGGTGGCGACCAGCGCCTTGACCCGGTTGGCCAGCAGTGCCGACTCGGCCTCGCGGCGCTCGGCGTCCTCGGTCCGCCCCGAGTAGGAGGCGACCTGGTACCCGCGCCCGCGCAGGAACTCGGTGACCTCCTCGGCGGCGGCCACCGTCAGGGTGTACACGATGCCGGAGCCCGGGAGGTCGGGCAGGTGGTCGGCGAGCCAGGCCAGCCGGTGCGCCGGGTCGGGCAGCGGCAGCACCGCCAGGCTGAGGCTCTCCCGGTCCAGCGGACCGCGCAGCACCAGCGCCTGCTCGTCGCCCGCGCCGGTGCCGAGCTGCTCCGCGACGTCCGCGGTGACCCGGGCGTTCGCGGTCGCCGTGGTCGCCAGCACCGGGACGCCGGGGGAGAGCTCGGCCAGCATGGTGCGCAGCCGCCGGTAGTCGGGCCGGAAGTCGTGGCCCCAGTCGGAGATGCAGTGGGCCTCGTCCACCACCAGCAGGCCGGTGGAGGCGGCGAGCTTGGGCAGCACGTGGTCGCGGAAGTCCGGGTTGTTCAACCGCTCCGGGCTGACCAGGAGGACGTCGACCAGGCCGTCGGCGACCTCCTGCTGGATCTCCGACCACTCCTCCGGGTTGGCCGAGTTGATCGTCCGGGCGCGGATGCCGGCCCGGGCGGCCGAGTCGACCTGGTTGCGCATCAGGGCGAGCAGCGGGGAGACGATCACCGTCGGCCCGGCACCGCGGGCGCGCAGCAGCGCCGTGGCGATGAAGTAGACGGCGGACTTGCCCCAGCCGGTGCGCTGCACGACCAGGGCGCGGCGGCTGTCCACCACCAGCGCCTCGATGGCCTTCCACTGGTCCTCGCGCAGGGCCGCGCCGGGGCCGGCGAGGTCGCGCAGCACGGCTTCCGCGGCGGCCCGGACGGCGGCGCGGTCGGCGGGGGTGGTCGGGTGGAGCTCGCGCGTCTGCATGGGGTCATGGATACCGTGCGGCACGGACGGACCGCGAATGACAGGCTGTGGACAGAGTGGCGTTCATCGGCTGATAAGCCGTCAGATCGCGGTGATCGCCCAGAAAACCGGGCCGTTCGGGGGAGGTGATGCTGAACCCCCCGACTTATCCACAGGGTCGGGCGAATTATCCGCAACCGGGCGCGATCGGGTCCAAGCTTTCCGCCATGACCGCAGACGACCGCACCACCACCCCCGCCCCGCGCCCCGGCCACCTCCCGGTCCGGCTGCGCGGCCCCGCCGACATGGCGGAGATGCTCCCCTACCTGCTGGGCTTCTTCCCCGACGACAGCATCGTCGCGGTGGGCCTGCAGGGCAGCGGGCTCGACCAGGGCGGCGTGATCCGGATCGACATCCCGGACGACCCGGCCCACTGGGAGCGCACCGCCGCGGAGGCCGCCCGGCTCCTGGTCGAGCTGTCCGAACAGCGCGACCGCCGCCCCGTCCAAGTCCTGCTGTACCTGTGCCGGGATCCCGACCGGGGCGCCCGCACGCCCGAGGGCGGGCACGCCGTGCTGACGCGGCTCCGCCCGCTGGCCGACGCGCTCGCCCGGGCCTTCCGCGGCGAGCAGGTGGCCGTCAAGGAGTCGCTGTGCGTCTCCGCCGGCCGCTGGTGGTCCTTCCTGTGCGCCGGATCCGACTGCTGCCCGCCGGGCGGCACTCCGGTCCGGGAGGCCCGCCACCCCAGCCCGCTCGCCGTGGCGGCCACCTACGCGGGGCTCGCCCCGCGGGGCAGCCGCAAGGCGATCGTGGCCGGGCTGGCCCCGGTCGGCCCCCCGCTCTCCGAGGTGCAGCGCCGCGCCCTGGAGGACGCCGGTCCGCCCTTCGTCCGCGAACTGGCCGGCCCCGGCGGCCGGACCGCGGCGGTCGGGCGCACCGCCGGGCTGATCGCCGAGGCGATGGCCGAATTCCATTCCGGGGCCCGCGAGTTGGACGCCGCGCGCACCGCCAGGCTGCTGATCGGCATGCAGGACAAGCTCGGCCGGGACCGCGCCGCCGAGTACGCCGAACCGGACGAGCTCGGCACCGCCCAGCGGCTGTGGCGGTTCCTGGTCCAACGCTGCGTCGACCCGTTCGAACACCTCGCCGCCCCGCCGATGACCCTGCTGGCCTGGACGTCCTGGCTGGCGGGGGACTCGGCCACGGCCCGGATCGTGCTGGCCAGGGCACTGGAGCTGGACCCCGACTACACCCTGGCCCAACTCCTCTACGAGTCACTGAACTCCGGCATCGCCCCGGAGTCCCTGCTCCGGGTGGTCCGCCGCGAACGCACCGCCCGCCTGCGGGACGCACCCGCCCCGCGCCCGGCGGCACCCCCGCCGCCGGTCGACGCTGGTGCCGACACCGGAGGAACCGTCCCGGACGGTCCGGGCCAGGGCTTCGGGCACCAGGATCCGGACTCCGGGCCGGCCCTGCCGCCCACCGGAACCGGCCCCGCTCCGGAGCGCCCCGCACCCGGGCCCGCCCGCACCCCCGTGCCCGGGCCGAGGGCGGAACCGGCTCCGCCGCCGGAGCCGGGAGAGGCGCCGGACGGGCCCGGGCCGGCGGAGGCCGACGAGCCGGGCGACGGCCGTCCGACCGCCCCGCCCGCCCCGTCCACCCCTGCCGACGGGCCCCCGGCGGTGGCCTGCCGACCCGATCCGGGGCGGCGTCCGCGCCCCCACCGGTTCGTGCCGACGGGCATCCGCATCCGGCAGGTCCGGGCGCGCCGGGGCCGACACACGATCGGAGACTGACATGCGAACCCTCGACCCGCGGCTGCGGGGCGGTCGGCTAGACCTCGCCGCGCGCCATCCGGATCAGCCGGTCCAGCACCGTCCGGCCACTGGTCCGCACACCGTCGTGCTCCCACTCGTTGGTGACCCAGACCCGGGTACCGGCCACCGCGTCCGCGGTCTCCAGCGAGTGCGCCGTGTCCACGTACATGTCGTCGTGGTACACCGCCGCGTACACCGGCACCTGGTTCGACGCCAGGCGCGGCAGGTCGTACAGGTCGGGCCAGTCGGTGCGCTCCGCCAGCAGCTGCGCCGTCTCGCGCAGCGGCCGCAGCGCCGGGTCGGTCTCGAACATCCAGGGGTGGATCATCTCGCCGGTCAGCAGCACCGGCCCGTCCCCGGCCAGCGCCGCCTCGGCGTCGAACCCGGGGAACTCCTTGCGCACCCGTTCCGCCGCCCAGTCGGTGGCCCCGGCGTCGACCGAGCGCTGCCCGTAGATCGACTCGTGCAGGACGGCGTACAGGGGGTTCTGGGCGAAGGACAGGTGCGACTGCGCCCCGGCCAGGAAGGTGTCGGAGAGCTCGGGTCCGTCCGCGCCCTCCACCCAGGCCTCCTCCAGCAGGTAGTGCAGGACGCAGGAGCCGGAGCCGCCGCCCAGCAGGATGCCCAGCGCCTGGAACGCCTGCACGGTCAGCGTGCCGTTGCCCGGCAGGGCCGCGGGCCGCTCGACCAGGTGCGCCGCGATTCGCCGTACCGCCGCCACGTCCTGGGGGAAGCGGGCGTAGTGGCCGGCGTTCTTGCGGGCGACGCGCGGGTAGGCCGCGCGGTAGACCTCGTCCGCCGAGCGGCGCAGGCCGGCCAGGCCGCCGGTGACGAAGGCCTCGCGCAGGTGCTCCGGGGCCAGCGAGAGGTAGGTCAGGGTGCAGAAGCCGCCGAAGCTCTGCCCCAGCAGGCTCCACTCGCCGTCCTCACCGAGCAGCTGACGGCGGATCAGCTCGGCGTCCCGGACGATCGAGTCGGCCCGGAAGTGCGCCAGGTACTCGGCCTGCTGTCGGGCGTCGCCGCGCCGGGCCAGGGTCTGCCGGTTGGCGGGGGTGGAGCGGCCGGTGCCGCGCTGGTCCAGCAGCAGCACCCGGTAGTCGTCGAGCGCCCGGTCCAGCCAGCCGTCCCGGCCCGTCGGGCGGTTCGCCTTCCCACCGGGGCCGCCCTGCAGGTACACCAGCCACGGCAGCTCGTCGTGCTCGCGTCCGGCGGCCACCACCTCGCGGGCGTAGACCTCGATCGACTCGCCACCGGGGGCACCGTGGTCCAGCGGCACCCGGAAGACGTGGTCGGTGGTGACGATTCCGGGGATGCGGCTGCGGGAGGACATGCAACTCCTAGGTGCGAGCTGGTCACAGGCTGGTCGCGGCGTCGGACGCCGGGGTCACCGGTGCGTCCGTCGCCGTCCTCGCACCGTATCCTGACGGCGGACAGGAGCCGCCGGGGGGCGGCCGCCACGTGCGGAGACCCTCGAACGGCACCACGACACAGCGGGCGCCCCGGGTGTCGGTCGCGGAGCACCGAACCACCCACGGCTCGCGGCCGCCTCCGACCGGACGTCCGCCGGACGGGCGTGACCTGGGGCAGGTGTGGTGCGTTCAATCTGCAGAACGTCACCACCCGAACCGGCACCGCCGGGCCGACTGCGGCCGGGCCGACCGTGTCGGGCACCGGTCACGCGTCGTTCGACCCGGCGCGGCCGGCCCCCGGACGGCCCTGGCGTCCGGTCCGGGACACCACCCCGGCCGGGACGGAGCACCGGCGGTCCGGTCAGATCCGAGTCGGAGCCGCGTGTTCCGGCGGCAGAGCAGCACAGTCCGCGATCGAGCACGCTCGCGGCCGACCGAGCCCGCAGCCCTCGGCCGGTCGGGGGGAGGAGAGCCCGGTGACCGACTCAAGGCCACCCCACGCAGCGCCCCAACCGCTGCCGCCCGTCAACCCGCCGACGTCCGGTGCCGCCACCGCGCCACCGGCCCGGCCGGTCGGCCCTCCGACGCCCCGTCAGGCCACGCCTCCCCGCGGCACGCCCAACGGCCCTGCTCCTGGAACGCCCGGAGCAGGCCCGGCGGTTCCCGGCACCCCGGCCCACGGAGTTCCGGCCCACGGCACCGCCGCGTACGGCACCCCCGCCTACGGCGTCCCCGCGTACGGCACTCCGGCCCACAACACCCCCGCCTACGGCACGCCCCCGCACGGCACGCCGTCGGGCGCCGCCCACCCGGCGGCCCACCCGTACGCACCCCCGGCCGCCACGCCCCCGTACGGCACCCCCGCCGGCGGTGCGCCGTACGGGGGCGGCACTCCGCCGTACGGCACCGTGACGCGGCAGGGGCCGGGGCACCCGGCGGCCGGGCGGGGCGGGCCGGTCCCGCGCGCCGATCAGCCGGGGGCGCCGAGCGGGGCGCCCGCGGGCCGGTCCGAGCAGGTGGCGGGCGTGTCCGCGGCCGGTCCGGCCCGGCCGTCCGGCCAGGCGGCTCCGCCCCGGCCGCAGCCCTCCGCCGCGCACGACGTGCTGTGCGTCAACGCCCCCGGCATGGCCTCCTCCGGGCCGGACGGCCAGCTGCGGGGCCAGGGCATGCACGGCTTCTTCCGGCACGGGGTGCGCACCCTGGCCCGGATGGAGCTGCGGCTCGGCGGCATGGAGCCGCTCCCGCTCCAGGGCACCCTGACGTCCACGGCGGCGGCCCGGTTCGTCGGCTCGGTCCGGGTGCCGGGAGACCTCGACCCGGACCCGGCGCTGACGGTCGAGCGGCTGCGGCACGCCGACGGCGCGGAGACCGTGACGGTCCGCAACACGGGCGCCCGGCCGGCCAGGCTCCCGCTGGAGATCGCGCTCGGCACCGACCTCGGCCTGCTCACCGACATCGCGGCGGGCCGCCGCTCGGCCGACCTGCCGGGCCAGGTCCAGTCGTCCGGCCTGCGCTGGGTCGGCCAGGGCCGGGCGGCGACCGTCAGCGCGCGGCCCTCGCCGCACGCGGTGCTGGCCGGTGCGGGCGTCCTGCGCTGGGACTTGGAGATCCAGCCCGGCGCCCGCTGGTCGGTCGAGCTCCGCGCCGAACTGGAGACCCCGTCGACGGGCCGGCCGCCGACCGGGCGCGGCCCCGGGGTGCCGCTGCCCTGGTCCGAGCCCGAGGTCCGGGCCGACGACCGCCGGGCCGGCCGCCTGGTCTCCCGCGCCCTGGATTCGCTGGGCGGCCTGCTGCTCGCCGACGCGGACCGCCCCACCGACCTCTACACCGCCTCGGGCGCACCCTGGCGCTTCGGCCTCACCGCCGCCGACGCGCTCTGGGCCGCCAGGATGACCCTGCCGCTCGGCACCCGGCTCGCCGCCGGCACCCTGCGGGCCGTCGCCCGCCGCCAGCACCAGGCGGCCCCGCCCGCCGCTCCCGCCCCGGCTCCCGCGTCCCGGCCCACCGACGCCACGTCGGGTGACGGTGCGTCAGCCCCGGAGAGCGCCGGAACCGGCGCGGCCGGTCCGGTGCCGGGGGGCGCCACCGGTCCGGCGGGCGGGCCGAACCCGTCCGGCGGCGAGGCCGGTCCGGCGGCGCAGACCATGGACGGGGTGATCCCCGGCCCGCTGCGGCACGGCGGCCCCGAACTCCCGGCCAGCTGCACCGCGACGGAGGCCACCCTGCTGTTCGTCACGGTGCTGGCGGAGGCCTGGCGCTGGGGCATGCCCCGGGCCGAGGTCGCCGAACTGCTGCCCGCGGCGGAGCGGGCCCTCGGCGCGCTGCGGTCCGCGCTGGTGGAGGGCCCGGAGGGCCCGGTCGGGTTCGTCGCCGACTTCGGCCGGCCGGCGGAGGAGCGCGCCGCGCGCCCCGGCCCGGCCCGCTGCGAGGTCCAGGCCCAGGCCCACCGGGCGGCCCTCCAGGGCGCCGACCTGCTCGACGCCTTCGACCGGCCCGGCGGGGCACAGTGGCGGTCCTGGGCCGCCGAGTTGCGGGAACGGTTCCGCGAACAGTTCTGGATCGACGACCTGTCCGGCGGCCGTCCGGCCGCCGCCCTGCTGGCCCCGGACCGGCCGGTGCCCGCCGTCGCCTCCACCCTGGTGCACCTCTTCGACCTGGGCCTGGCCGCCGAGGGCGAACTGCACGAGGGCCTGCTCGACCGCGAGCAGACCAGAGTGCTCGCCCAGCGCCTGGTGACGCCGGAGCTCGACTGCGGCTGGGGCCTGCGCACCCTGAGCGCGAAGTCCCCCCGCTTCAACCCGCTCGGCCACCGCAGCGGTGCGGTGCGGGTCCAGGAGACCGCGCTCGCGGTGAGCGGCCTGGTGGACGCCGGGTTCGAGCGGGAGGCCGAAATACTGCTGGAGGGCCTGCTGGAGGCGTCCGTGCACTTCGAGGGCCGCCTGCCGGAGATGTACGCCGGCGAGCAGAAGGTCGCCGACTGCCCGCCCGTCCCGCACCCGGCGGCCTGCCGCCCGGCCGGGGTCTCCGCGGCCGCCGCCGTGCACCTGGTCCTCTCGCTGGCGGGCGTCCGCCCCGACGTCCCGTCAGGCCGGGTGGCCACCCGCCCGGCGAGCACCGCCCCGCTGGGCGCACTGGAACTGACCGGCCTGCGGGTGGCCGGCGAGCCGTTCTCGGTCCGGGTCAGCCGGATCGGCGTCGCGGTCGTGGAGGAGGCACCGTCGTTCCTGCAACTCGCCGCCGGCTGAACGCGGCCCCGCCGGGGCGGACGGCTCGGGAAGGACGGTCCGGGGCGGCCCGGAGAGAGGGGAAAGGCATCGTGGTCTGTGATTATCGTCAGAGAGACGACTAAGATCGGCGGCATGTCGCGCTATGACCCGTCGGCCTTCCCCCCGTTCGCAGTCACGGTTGACCTGGTGGTGCTGACGGTGCGCGACCACGAGCTGTGCGCCCTACTGGTGAAGCGCGGCGAGGCACCGTTCCAGGGCTACTGGGCGCTGCCCGGCGGCTTCGTCCGGCTGGACGAGGGCCTGGCCGAGGCGGCGTCCCGCGAACTGGCGGAGGAGACCGGGCTGCGGGCGCAGTCGCTGCCGGGCAGCCTCCCGGCCGGACAGGCCCCCGCAGGCGCGCACCTGGAGCAGCTCGCCACCTACGGGCACCCGCAGCGGGACCCCCGGATGCGGGTGGTGAGCGTCGCCTACCTGGTCCTCGCCCCGGACCTGCCGCCGCCCCGCGCGGGCGGCGACGCCAGCAGTGCCCGGTGGGCGCCGGTGAGCGAACTGCTCGGCGAGGAGCGCAACGACGGCGTGCTGCTCGCGTTCGACCACGGTCAGATTCTGGCGGCCGGGGTGGAGCGCGCCCGCTCCAAGATCGAGTACTCCTCGCTGGCCACCGCCTTCTGCCCCCCGGAGTTCACCGTCGGCGAGCTGCGCCGGGTCTACGAGGCGGTCTGGGGCGTGGTGCTCGACCCGCGCAACTTCCACCGCAAGGTCACCGGCACCCCGGGCTTCCTGCTGCCCTCCGGCGGCACCACGACCCGTCAGGGCGGCCGCCCCGCCCAGCTGTTCACCGCGGGCGGCGCCACCGTCCTCAACCCCCCGATGCTGCGTCCCGAGTCCTGACCCCGGGGTCAGATCCGGGCCCACCCCCGGGGGCCGGTCGCCCGCCACCTCCGCGCCGGAACTGCGGCAGGACGGCCGGTTCCGGCACCAGGGCCGTTGCTGCCGACGGGTGGTGACGGTCCGTGAGGAAAGCGTCAGCGCGGCGGGAGGGCTGTCGCCTGTACGGGTGAGGTCGGCGCTAACACCGCTCACGACCCATCCGGAATGCCCGGTTTCCCCGCTTCCGCGCCCTACTGTGCAGGCTCGGGCCAGGTGGACATCCCCGGTCCGTCGGCAGGCGAGGGAGCGGGCGGCGATGATCCAGATCACCGGACTGACCAAGGCGTACCAGCGGGGGCGTCCCCCCGCGGTGCTGGACCTGACCTTCGACGCCCGCCCCGGGATGGTCACCGCGCTGCTCGGCGACGAGGGCGCGGGCAAGTCGACCGCGCTCCGGCTGATGGTCGAACTGGAACGGGGCCACGGCCTCACCCTGTTCGACGGCCGGACGTACCGGCGGATCCGGCGCCCGGAGCGGGAGATCGGCGTCCTGCTGGCCGCGGGCCGCCCGGAGGCCGGGCACCCGGGGCAGCGGGCCCGGGCCCACCTGCGGATGCTGGCCGGTGCGATCGGCGTCCCCGCGCGCCGGGCCGACGACCTGCTGGAGCAGACCCGGCTCGCCGCCGTCGCCGACCACCGGATCGGCACCTTCTCGCCCGGCATGCACCGCCGCCTCGCACTGGCCGCCGCCCTGCTCGGAACCCCCTCGACGCTGCTGCTGGACGCCCCCACCGAGGGCCTGTCCCCGAGCAACGAGGAGTGGTTCGGCGCCTTCCTGCGTTCCTTCGCCCTCTCGGGCGGCACCGTGCTGACCACCACCCGCTCCCCGGCGGAGGCCGCCGCGCTCGCCGACCGGGTGGTCACCCTGGACGCGGGTCGGCTGGCCGCCGACCAGCCGGTGGTGGAGTTCCGCCGCACCAGGCTGCACCCCGAAGTGCTGGTCCGGGGGCCGCAGATGGCCCGCCTCGCGGACCTGCTGGTCGCCCAGGGCGGCCAGGTCCGGCGGGACGGCGGCGCCGGTCTCGCGGTGAGCGGCATCGACCGCACCGAGGTCGGCGAACTCGCCTACCGCAACGGCATCCTGCTGCACGAGCTGGCCGACCGGGTGGCGGAGCGGCCGGTCTCCTACCCCGCCGCCCTGCCCGGAAGTTCGGGCCGCTCCGGCCAGGTGTCGATCCGGACGCCCCGTCAGAACCCGCAGCCGCAAACGCAGTCGCAGTCCGGCCGCACCGCACCGCCCGTCGGCGCGTCCGGCCTCCGCGCGGACGGCCCCGGCGCGGCCCACCCCGGAGCCGACCACCCCGGCGCGGCCGTCCCCGGCGAGCAGCGTTCCGGCGAGCAGCGCCCCGCGACCGTCGGCCGCCCCGCCGGGCCGGAGCCCGAGCGCCCGCTCGACCACCGCGGCCTGCAGGCCGGCCGCTGGGCCGCCGCCGCCCTCGCACCGAACCCCCAGGCCCCGGCCTCGGCCGAGCCCCGCACCCGGGCGGAGCCGTCGGCCCCGGCGGTGTCCGTGCCCGCGCCGACCGCCCCCGCCCAAGCCGCACCGGTACCGCCGGCGCCCCCCGTCGACCTGACCCGGCGGACGCCCCGCGGCGCCTCCGCGCTCGGCCGACCGGCAGCGACAACGGCGCCAGCAACGGCACCGGCAACAGCACCGGCACCGGCACCGGCACCGGCACCGGCAGCGGTGGAGCCGGAGCCCGGCCCCATCGCGGTCGACACCGAGCAGTTGGCCGCCAACCCGACCGACGCGGAGCTGCTGACTCCCGCCCGGATCAGGGGAGTCGGCCAGCGGCCCGCCGCCCCCGTCCGGCCGTTCCCGGGGCGTCCCTGGTCGGCGGCGACCGCCGAACTGCGGCCCGCCGGGCGGGCCGAACCGGCGGAGCGGTCGCGGTCGGCGGACGGGGTCCGGCCGGGTGGTGCGGGCGTGGTGGATCCGCAAGGGGCGGCGCGACGCGGCGCCGTCGGCGACGAGAACGGGAGTGAGTGACCGTGCGGTTGGTGGCGAGTGAGGTGCGTCGGCTGCGCGGGGTGCGCTCCACGTGGGTGGTGGTCGCGGGCGCGCTGCTGGTGAACGCGGCGGTGGCGGCGTTCTCGGCGACCCGGTTGCCCGCCGGGGAGTTGGCGGTGCCGGACGCCGTGCGGTCGGTCGCGGCGGTGGTGCCGGTCCTGCCGCTGCCGCTGACCGCGCTCGCGGCGGCGGTGCTCGGCGCGCTGGCCTACGGCAACGAGGCGCGCTGGCCGGGCCTGCCCGCCTCGCGGGTGACCCTGGGGCGCCGGCTGGGCGCGCTGCTGGCGAAGTCGCTGGTGGTGGGCGCGGTGGCGGCCCTGCTGGCAGTGGCCGTTCTCGGCGTGAACGCCGTCGCGGTGAGGCTCGCGCTGCCCGTCGGAGTGGACGCGTCGGCGCTGCTCGGCCTGTCGGACCTGCCGGTCGGCCCGTTCGCGGCGGGCGGGATCGGCCGCCCGCTGGCGGCGTACGCGGCGCTGGCGGTGGCCGGTGGCTGGGCCGGTCTGCTGATCACCTCGCTGGTGCGCAGCGCCCTGGCCGGCGTCCTGCTGACCGGCGCGCTGCCCGCCCTGCTGGAGCCCACCGCGGGCCTGCTGCTGCACCGCACGGGCCGTAACTGGCCGGTCTGGGTACGGGAGTTGCTGCCCTTCCAGTACGGCCTGGACTGGGTCCGCGGCGCCGCCGACCGGACCGCCGGAGCGCTGGACGGCACGGTGGCCGCCGCGCTGCTGGCCCCGGCCGCCCTGCTGGTGCTGGCGGCGGTGCTGGTCCAGCTGCGCCGCCGGAGCCTGTGACCAGGGGTTTCCGCCCGGGAAGCGGCGGCGGTCGACAGGGGGACGGTAGCGGGAAGCGCCCTGACGGCGTGACAGGCGGGGCGGGAGCAACCACAGGGGAAAACAGCCACTGATGACCGGTATGTGCATTTCCAACTGATAAGAAGTCAATTATCCAGACACGGCCGATCACCCTTTCGTGTGCTTTTCACGAGAATGCTCAAGCCGGATCCGCCGATCGCCGACAAAGGATGGCGTGAGTACCCTTGCGCACCCCACCGTGACCGCCGCTCGCCAGGCCGAGTCGATCTCCGCCTCCGAGTTGGACCGCTTCCCGTACGCCGACCGCCCGACCCCGCCCGCACCCCGTTGGGAGGGGGCGGAGAGCGACCTCGCCCGGGTCGGTCGGAAGACCACCAGCAGCCGCGGCCGCGGCCTGCACGGCCAGCTGGTCCAGCAGCTCGGCCAGATGATCGTCTCCGGCGACCTGGGCGCCGACCGCCCGCTGGTGCCGGAGGAGATCGGCCAGCGCTTCGAGGTCTCCCGCACCGTGGTGCGCGAGTCGCTCCGGGTGCTGGAGGCCAAGGGCCTGGTCTCGGCCCGGCCGAACGTCGGCACCCGGGTCCGCCCGGTGAGCGACTGGAACCTGCTGGACCCCGACATCATCGAGTGGCGCGCCTTCGGCCCGCAGCGCGACGAGCAGCGCCGCGAGCTGTTCGAGCTGCGCTGGGCGATCGAGCCGCTGGCCGCGCGCCTGGCGGCCGGCCACGGCCGGGAGGACGTCCAGCACCGGCTGGTCGAGCTGACCGAGATCATGGGCCAGGCCGGCGGCCAGGGCGACCTGGTCAGCTACTCCCGGGCCGACGCCGAGCTGCACGGCCTGGTGCTGCAGATGGCCGCGAACCGGATGCTGGAGCACCTGTCCGGCATCGTGGCCGGCGCGCTCCAGGTCTCCGGCGGCTCCGGCACCACCTGCGAGCGCCCGTCCGACTCGGCGGTCAGCCTGCACGCCCGGCTGGTGGACGCGCTCGGCACCGGCGACGGCACCGCCGCCGAGGCCGCCGTCCGCGCGCTGCTCACCGTCCACCCGGACGTCGAGCACGCCGTCCCCGCGCCGCGCGAGCACTGAGCGGCCGGGACCGCGCCCGCCGCTCCGACCGGATGGCCCTTCTGCTGCCCCACCCGCGCAGCCGAGGGGCCATCGGCACACCGGAGCCCGCCCGCCGGACCCGGCCCCGCACCCCGGCCGCCCGCCGGAGCGCTCCCGCGAACCCCGGTTCGGCCCCGCGGATAGGCCGCTCGGGGGCTGCCCGCACCGGCGCTCGGGTGGTGTGACGGGCGCCACGACGGGCATGCGTAACACTTGAGGGGCGGCAGCGATGTGTACGGAGCGGAAGCAGCTCCGGAATATCACCACAAGCCAGTCGGCTGTGATGGTCCGCGGCGCTGCTGCCGTCCTGCAGACCCCGGTCACCGTCCACCCGCCCGAGCCCGAGCAGTCGGGCCGGTCGGTGCGGGTTCGTGTCCACTCATCGTCCGAGAGGTTGTTCGTGTCGGCCAGCACATCCCGTTCCCTTCCCCCGAGATCGCCGAGTCCGCGGCACTGCTGGCGCTCATCGAGCGGGGCAAGGCCCAGGGGCAGATCGCCGGTGACGACGTGCGCCACGCGTTCGAGGCGGACCAGATCCCGGTCACCAAGTGGAAGAACGTCATGCGCAGCCTCAACCAGGTGCTGATTGAGGAGGGGGTGGAGCTGATGGTCAGCGCGGCGGAGCCGGCCGGCGCCAAGCGCAAGAGCGTCGCGGCCAAGAGCACCACCAAGCGCACCGCGACCAAGGCGGTCACCACCCGCACGCCGGTCGCCCAGACCAAGCCCCCGGTGCGGATCGCCCCCGCGGCGACCATCGCCCCGTCGGTGTCGGTGGCCGCCTCGGTGACCAGCACCGAGGTCACCGTCGTCGAGGTCGCCGAGGCCAAGGCCGCTGTCAAGAAGGCCGCCGCCCCGGCGAAGAAGGCGGCGGCCAAGAAGGCCGCCCCCGCCAAGAAGACCGCCGCCAAGAAGACCGCCGCGGCCGGCAAGCCCGGCGCCAAGGGCGACGAGGAGGTCATCGGCGAGGAGGAGCTCCTCGAGGACGTGGCCCTGCCCGGCGACGGCAAGGAGGGCGAGGCCGAGGAGGAGACCGACCAGGGCTTCGTGCTCTCGGACGACGACGAGGACGACGCCCCGGCCCAGCAGGTCGCCGTGGCCGGTGCCACCGCCGACCCGGTCAAGGACTACCTCAAGCAGATCGGCAAGGTCCCGCTGCTCAACGCCGAGCAGGAGGTCGAGCTCGCCAAGCGGATCGAGGCCGGCCTGTTCGCCGAGGACAAGCTGAGCCAGGCCGACAAGCTCGCCCCGAAGCTCAAGCGCGAGCTGGAGATCATCGCCGAGGACGGCCGCCGCGCCAAGAACCACCTGCTGGAGGCCAACCTCCGCCTGGTGGTCTCGCTGGCCAAGCGCTACACCGGCCGCGGCATGCTCTTCCTGGACCTGATCCAGGAGGGCAACCTCGGTCTGATCCGCGCGGTCGAGAAGTTCGACTACACCAAGGGCTACAAGTTCTCGACCTACGCGACCTGGTGGATCCGGCAGGCGATCACCCGCGCCATGGCCGACCAGGCCCGCACCATCCGCATCCCGGTGCACATGGTCGAGGTCATCAACAAGCTCGCCCGCGTGCAGCGCCAGATGCTCCAGGACCTGGGCCGCGAGCCCACCCCGGAGGAGCTGGCCAAGGAACTCGACATGACCCCCGAGAAGGTCATCGAGGTCCAGAAGTACGGCCGCGAGCCGATCTCGCTGCACACCCCGCTCGGCGAGGACGGCGACAGCGAGTTCGGTGACCTGATCGAGGACTCCGAGGCGGTCGTCCCGGCCGACGCGGTCTCCTTCACCCTGCTCCAGGAGCAGCTGCACTCCGTGCTGGACACCCTGTCCGAGCGCGAGGCGGGCGTGGTCTCGATGCGCTTCGGCCTGACCGACGGCCAGCCGAAGACGCTGGACGAGATCGGCAAGGTCTACGGCGTGACGCGCGAGCGCATCCGCCAGATCGAGTCGAAGACCATGTCGAAGCTGCGCCACCCGTCGCGCTCCCAGGTGCTGCGCGACTACCTGGACTGACCCCGGTCGGCCCGAGTCACCTGGACGGGCCCCTCCGCCACCGGCGGAGGGGCCCGTTCGCGTGTCCGGGGGTCGCCCGATGGGGTGGCGGCAGGCTGAGGTGCGGGCACGGCAGGTGAGCGGATGACTACGCTGGGCCGGTTGTCGCGTGACGGAGCGGCAGCCCGTCCGCGCGCCGGCCGGGTCCGTACCGCGCCCCGCTCCGTGCGCAGAACCCCGCACCCCGCCGAACCCCTGGAGAACCGGTGCCCATCCTGGACACGTTCGCGCCTCGGCTCCGCCGCCGGGCGGTCGCGCTCGTCGCCCTGGCCGCCCTGCCCGCCCCGCTGGTCGCGCTGGGTGCGGCCGGGCCGGCCGTCGCGCAGCGGCGGATCATCGGCGGTACCGGTGCCAGCACCGGGGACCACCCGTGGATGGTGGCGCTGGCCAGCCGGCAGCAGTTCGGCTCGGCCCGCTCCGGGCAGTTCTGCGGCGGGGCGCTGATCAGCCCGACCAAGGTGGTCACGGCGGCGCACTGCTTCTACGACGAGACCACCGCCCGCCCCACCGACCGGCCCGGGCTGCGGGTGATCGTCGGCCGGGACGACCTGCGGGGCACCGCGGGGCGGGAGGTGGCGGTGCGCGGGGTGTGGATCGACCCGGGCTACAGCTTCACCGCGAACACCCGGGACGTGGCGGTGCTCACCCTGGCCGAGCCGCAGGACGGGCGGCCGGTGCTGGAGATGGTGAACCCGGGCGAGACCGAGCCGTACGCGGCGGGCACCCCGGCCACCGTGTTCGGCTGGGGCGACACCCGGGGCAACGGCAGCTACTCGAACACGCTGCGCCAGGTCACCGTGCCGGTCATCTCGGACGAGGCCTGCGGCCACGCCTACCCGGGCGGCTCGGACAGCGCGTACGACGCCCGCAGCATGGTGTGCGCGGGGGAGGCGCAGGGCGGCAAGGACGCCTGCCAGGGCGACAGCGGCGGGCCGCTGCTGGTGGGCGGGCGGCTGGCCGGACTGGTCTCCTGGGGCGCGGGCTGCGCGGAGGCCGACCACCCCGGGGTGTACACCCGGATCGCGGCGGTCTCGGAGGCCGTGCACAACGTGCTGTGAGCCACACCGGGCCGCGGGCCGTGGCCGGAAACGCCACGGCCGGGCGGCCCGCCCCGAGGGGAGGGCCACCCGGCCGTTCAGGCAGCTCGGTGGAGCAGCGGGAGCGTCAGTGCTCCCCCTCCTCGGCCGTCGCCGGCGTGCCGGAGAGGCGGTCGCTCTCGTCGTGTATCTCCACGGCGATCTTCTTGAGTTCGGGCTCGAACTTGCGCCCGTGGTGGGCGCAGAACAGCAGCTCTCCGCCACTGGAGAGGACGACGCGCAGGTAAGCCTGAGCGCCGCAACGGTCGCAGCGGTCTGCCGCGGTGAGCGGGCTCGCAGGGGTCAGAACAGTAGTCACGTCGCCTCTTCTCTAGCTCGACGAGCTGTGTACCAGGATCAACATCCAACCAGGTCGAATTCGTTCCCGCTCGTGGCTTTTCTCTTTGAGGATTCTGCCGTCGTCTTGATGAGGACGTGCCCAGGGCAACGGTGGTTCATGCGTACCGATTCCCGTGGCCGGCGGATCACCTTGAACGCCCGATCGGGTCGGGGTGCGAGGTCCGCGTAGCATAATCCTCCGCTGGGTTGGAGCATAAGCCCCGTCCTGGAACCCGTTGGACCGCATCGCAGCAGCTCCGCCGCCCTCCCCGGCCGCCCCGATCCGCCAGGACCCGTGGTGTCGGCAGGAGATGGCAGGCTGGGAACCGCCTCCGGGGCGGGAACCGTGTTCGCGCAGCGCGTACAAAGCGCGCGGACCTCAGCGGCCCGGATCTCAGTTGCTGAGAGCATGCGGGGGTGTCCGTCAACGTCATGGAGGAGTGCAGAGCGTGAGTGGAGAAAAGACCGGCCCGTCCTCTCTGGTGACCGGTGAGGGCGGGTCCGACTACACCGCGCGGCATCTGCTCGTCCTCGAGGGGCTCGAGGCGGTCCGCAAGCGGCCGGGCATGTACATCGGGTCGACCGACAGCCGCGGCCTGATGCACTGCCTCTGGGAGATCATCGACAACTCGGTCGACGAGGCGCTGGGCGGCTTCTGCGACCGGATCGAGGTGCTGCTGCACCAGGACGGCTCGGTCGAGGTCCGCGACAACGGCCGCGGCATCCCGGTGGACATCGAGCCCAAGACCGGGCTGTCCGGCGTCGAGATCGCGTACACCAAGCTGCACGCGGGCGGAAAGTTCGGCGGCGGCTCGTACGCGGCCTCCGGCGGTCTGCACGGCGTCGGCGCCTCGGTGGTGAACGCGCTGTCCGCCCGCCTCGACGTGGAGGTGGACCGGCACGGGGCCACCCACGCGATCAGCTTCCGGCGGGGCGTCCCCGGCAGCTTCGCCGGTCCCGAGCGGGACGCCGGCTTCGAGCCCGCCGCCGGCATGACCAAGAAGGGCAAGGTCGCCCGGGGCCGCACCGGCACCCGGATCCGCTACTGGGCGGACCGGCAGATCTTCCTCAAGGACGCGAAGCTCTCGCTGGAGTCGCTGCACAGCCGGGCCCGGCAGACCGCCTTCCTGGTGCCCGGGCTGACCATCGTGGTGCGCGACGAGCGGCTCACCGAGAGCGAGCAGGTCGGCGAGGAGACCTTCCGCTACGACGGCGGGATCAGCGAGTTCTGCGAGTTCCTGGCCCCCGACCGGGCCGTCTCCGACGTCCTGCGGCTGCGCGGCGAGGGCACCTTCAAGGAGACCGTCCCGGTGCTCGACGAGTTCGGGCACATGACCCCCACCGAGGTCACCCGCGAGCTCGGGGTGGACATCGCGCTGCGCTGGGGCGCCGGCTACGAGACCACCCAGCGGTCCTTCGTCAACATCATCGCCACCCCCAAGGGCGGCACCCACGTCACCGGCTTCGAGCGGCAGCTCGCCAAGACCGTCAACGAGGTGCTGCGGGCCAGCAAGCTGCTGCGGGTCGCCGAGGACGACGTCAGCAAGGACGACGCGCAGGAGGGCCTGACCGCGGTCATCACCGTCCGGCTCGCCGAGCCGCAGTTCGAGGGGCAGACCAAGGAGGTGCTCGGCACCTCGGCGGCCAACCGGATCGTCGCGGCCGTGGTCGCCAAGGAGCTCAAGGCCTTCCTCACCTCGGCCAAGAAGGACGAGAAGCTCCAGGCCCGGGCGGTGCTGGAGAAGGTCGTCGCGGCCGCCCGCACCCGGGTCGCGGCCCGGCAGCACAAGGAGGCGCAGCGCCGCAAGACCGCGCTGGAGACCTCCTCGCTGCCCGCCAAGCTGGCCGACTGCCGCAGCGACGACGTGGACCGCAGCGAGCTGTTCATCGTCGAGGGAGACTCCGCGCTCGGCACCGCCAAGCTGGCCCGGAACTCCGAGTTCCAGGCGCTGCTGCCGATCCGCGGCAAGATCCTGAACGTCCAGAAGGCGTCGGTGAGCGACATGCTCAAGAACGCCGAGTGCGCCTCGATCATCCAGGTGATAGGAGCGGGCTCGGGCCGGACGTTCGACATCGACCAGGCCCGCTACGGCAAGGTCATCTTCATGGCCGACGCCGACGTCGACGGCTCGCACATCCGCACCCTGCTGCTGACGCTGTTCCACCGCTACATGCGGCCGATGGTCGAGCAGGGCCGGGTGTTCGCCGCGGTGCCGCCGCTGCACCGGATCGAGCTGACCAACCCCAAGCGCGGCCAGGAGAAGTACCACTACACCTACTCCGACGCCGAACTGCGGCGCACCCTGCTGCAGTTCCAGGGCAAGGGGCTGCGCTGGAAGGACCCGGTGCAGCGCTACAAGGGCCTGGGCGAGATGGACGCCGACCAGCTGGCCGAGACCACCATGGACCCGCGGTTCCGGATCCTGCGCCGGATCAACCTGGGCGACCTGGACTCCGCGGAGAAGACCTTCGACCTGCTGATGGGCAACGACGTCGCGCCGCGGCGGGAGTTCATCGTCGACTCGGCGGCCACCCTGGACCGGTCCCGGATCGACGCCTGAGCGGTCCCGGTCCGCGGAGGGCTCTCCACCCTGGGGTGGAGAGCCCTCCGCGCTGTGGATCAACCCCCGCTCCGAGGACCGGCGGGCCCGCGGTCCGTAGCGTTCAGGGTGTCGAAACCACCCCGCCCGGGAGGCACCCGAAATGACCGCCCTGTCCGACGTCCTGATCGCCGCCGCCGTGATCGTCCTGGTGGTGGGCCGGCAGCTGCGGGCCCGCCGGCTGGACACCGAGCGCCGCTTCTGGCTGCTGCCGCTGGTGCTCGCCGCCGTCGCGCTGCGCGACCCGGTGCTGATCGACCCGCACCACCGGGTCGCCGCCGCCGTCCTGCTGGCCGGCTCGATGCTCACCACCGCCGGCATGGGCTGCGCCTGGGGCTGGACGGTGCGGATCTGGCGCGAGACGGACGGCACGCTGTGGACCAAGGGCACCACCGCCACGGTGTTCGCCTGGGTCGGCGCGATCCTGGTCCGGGCCGCCTGGTACGGGGTGGGCGCCGCGCTGCACGTCCACCAGTCCAGCAGCGTGCTGCTGCTCTCGCTGGGCCTGCTGCTGCTGGTCCGCTCGGCGGCCGTCCAGTGGCGGTCCCGGCAGCTGGACGGCGGCAAGCTGCACGGCCTGGCCGCCTGACCGACCGTCACCACCCCGCCGCCGGCCCCCGCAACGGGGGCCGGCGGCACCGCCGTCGAGAGAGGACCCGCAGGTGAGCACGCTGGACCGGTGGACCAGGTGGCCCGCCCGGGACGTCCCGATCCGGGAGCGCGACTCGCGGGCCCGGATGACGATCTCCTTCTTCGGCCGGCTCTGCATGCTGGGCGCCGTGGTGTTCGGGACCTTCGGCGAACTGCACTACCGGGGCTGGCTGGTGCTGGTCCCGATCGGCTGGATCGCCGCCGCCGCCGTGCTGTTCACCGGCTGGCACTACTTCTGCCGGGCCCAGCGGCTGTGGCCCACGCTGGCCTGCGCCGCCGGGCTGCTGGGGTACGCCGCGCTGGCCGACGAGGGCGGCGCCAGGACGCTGGCCTCGGTGATCTGGTGCGGACTCGCGGTGCTCGCCGTGATCCGGCTGCCGCTGGCCGCCGGACTGCTCACCGCCGGTGCGGCGCTGGCCGGTTACGGCTTCGGCACGGACGACTCGATGCTGGCGATGCTGGCCGTCGCGGGCGGCATGGGCCTGCTCGGCTACCTGCTGCGGCTGGACGGCCAGGCCCGCTCCGCGCAGCGCGCCCTGCTCGCCCAGGAACGGGCCGCGCAGGTCGCGCAGGCCGAGAGCGCGGCGCTCGCCGAACGGGCCAGGATCGCCCGGGAGATCCACGACGTGCTGGCGCACAGCCTGTCCGCGCAGCTGGTGCACCTGGAGGCGGCCCGGCTGATGCTGGACGCCGGGGCCGAGCGGGCCGAGGTCCGCGAACGGGTGGTCGCCGCCCGGCGGATGGCGCAGGACGGGCTGGCCGAGACCCGGCAGGCGCTGTCCGCGCTGCGCGGCGAGTTCGCGCCGGTCGCCGAGTTCGTGGCCCAACTGGCCGCCGAGGCCGGGGCCGGGCTGGCCGTCGACGGGGTGCCCCGGCCGCTGCCCGCCGAGGCCGGGCTGGCGGTGCGCCGGGTCGCCCAGGAGGCGCTCACCAACGCCCGCAAGCACGCGCCCGGCGGCCGGGTGGACGTCCGGCTCGGCTACCGGGAGGACGAGGTGGAGCTGGTGGTGCGCAACTCCGGTGCCCCGCGCGGGGCCCACCCGGTGCTGGGCGGCAGCGGGAACGGGTACGGTCTGCTCGGGATGCGCGAACGCGCGGAACTGCTCGGCGGCGAACTGCTGGCGGGCCCCGAGGAGGGAGGGTGGCGCGTGCTGCTGCGGGTGCCGGCGTGACGGACGGACCGATCCGGGTGGTGGTCGCCGACGACCAGACCGTGGTGCGCGAGGGCATCGTGATGCTGCTCGGCCTGCTGCCGGGCATCACGGTGGTCGGCTCGGCGCCGGACGGCGAGGAGGCGCTGCGGCTGGTCGCCGAACACGCCCCCGACGTGGTGCTGATGGACCTGCGGATGCCGCGCTGCGACGGGGTGGAGGCGACCCGGCGGATCCGGGCCGAGCACCCCGGCACCGAGGTGGTGGTGCTCACCACCTACGCCGACGACGACTCGCTGTTCTCCGCGCTGCAGGCCGGCGCGCGCGGCTTCCTCACCAAGGACGCCGGCGCGGAGGAGATCGCCCGCGCCGTCGCGGACGTCCGTTCGGGCGCGGCCGGGCTCTCCCCGCAGGTCCAACTGCGGTTGCTGGAGCGGCTGTCGGGCGGGCCGGGGCCCGCCGCGCCACCGGCGCCCGCCGCTGCCCCGCCGGAGCCCGCCGCCGCTCCGGCCGGGCCCGCACCGGTGCCCGGGCGCCCGGCGCTGCCGGACGGGCTGACCCAGCGGGAGGCCGAGGTGCTGGCGCTGATCGCGGCCGGTCTGTCCAACGCGGAGATCGCCGGAAGGTTGTTCGTCAGCCCCGCAACGGTGAAAACACATATCAACAACCTTTTCGCCAAGACGGCGGTGCGGGACCGGGCCCAGGCCGTGGCGTACGCCTTCAAGCATGGAATTTCGGACGGTTCGTAAACCCACGTTCAGGTAGCTGGTTCGGGTGAACGTATCTGCACGGGTTTCGTGGTGGGGTTTGTGACGCTCCATCATGGTTCGGTCGTAGTGACCGAATTGATGAGGTGTCGGCTGTGGCGCAGCAGGAGAGAGTCGACTGGTGGGCCGCGGCCGCCTCCCGGTCCCGGGTGGTGGCGCCGCGGCGGACCGCGGAACCGGCCCCGCCGGAGGAACGGGTCGGGCGGGAGGTCTACCGCAGCGTCCAGGACAGCGACGCGTTCCAGGAGATCAGGCGCGGCTACCGCTCGTTCGTCTTCCCGGCCAGCGCCGGGTTCCTGGCCTGGTACCTGCTGTTCGTCGCGGCCCAGGCGTTCGCGCCGGACCTGATGCGCCAGCGGGTCGCCGGGCCGCTCAACCTGGCCTGGCTGCTCGGCCTCGGCCAGTTCGCCTCGACCTTCCTGCTGACCTGGCTCTACGCCCGCAACGCCCGCACCAAGCGCGACCGAGCAGCCCTCGAACTGCGCTGGGACACCCAGGACCAACTGCGATGACCCCACACCCCAGCCACGGCCTGGCGGTGGCCCTGTTCGCCGTCGTCGTCGCCGTCACCCTCACCATCACCGTCTGGGTCGGCCGCCGCGGCCACGCCGCCGAGGACTTCTACGCCGGCGGCCGCGACTTCTCGCCGCTGCAGAACGGCTTCGCGCTCTCCGGCGACTACCTGTCCGCCGCGTCCTTCCTCGGCGTCACCGGCCTGATCGCGCTGTACGGCTACGACGGCGTGCTCTACAGCATCGGCTTCCTGGTCGCCTGGCTGGTCGTGCTGATGCTGGTCTCCGAGCTCGTCCGCAACGCCGGCCGCTACACCCTGGCCGACGTGCTGGCGCTGCGGATGCGCCAGCGGCCGGTGCGCGCCGCGGCCGGACTGGCGTCCATGGTCGTCACCCTGATGTACCTGATCGCGCAGATGGTCGGCGCGGGCAGCCTGGTCGCCCTGCTGCTCGGCACCGACAGCGGCGCCGCCAAGGGCTGGACCATCGTCGCGGTCGGCGGCCTGATGATCGTCTACGTGACGGTCGGCGGGATGCGCGCCACCACCTGGATCCAGATCGTCAAGGCGTTCCTGCTGGTGGCCGGCTCGGTGCTGCTCACGGTGCTGGTGGTGGCCCGCTTCCACGGCGACTTCGGCGCGCTGATGAACGCCGCCGCACAGCACAGCGGCGTCGGCGACAAGTACCTGGAACCCGGGCTCCGGTACGGCTCCAGCCCGATCAGCCGGCTCGACTTCGTCAGCCTCGGCCTGGCCCTGGTGCTCGGCACCGCGGGCCTGCCGCACATCCTCAGCCGCTTCTACACCGTGCCCACGGCGCGGGCCGCCCGGCGCTCCACGATGTGGGCGATCGGCCTGATCGGCTGCTTCTACCTGATGGCGATCGTGCTCGGCCTCGGGGCCGGCGCGGTGGTCGGCGCCAAGGCCGTCCGGGCCTCGAACCCGGCCGGCAACACCGCCGTCCCGCTGCTCGCCCTCGACCTCGGCGGCGGGCCGGACTCCACCTGGGGCCTGCTGCTGTTCGCGGTGATCTCCGCGATCGCCTTCGCCACCATCCTCGCCGTGGTGGCCGGCCTCACCCTGGCCTCCTCCGCGGCCTTCGCCCACGACCTGTACGCGCGGGCCTGGCGCCGCCCCGAGGAGCGGCAGGTCTCCGAGCGCGAGGAGGTGATCGCGGCCCGGATCTCCGCCGTCGTGATCGGCGCGCTCGCCATCGTGCTCAGCCTGTTCGCGCAGCGGCTGAACGTCGCCTTCCTGGTCGGCCTGGCCTTCGCGGTGGCCGCCTCGGCCAACCTGCCGACCCTGCTGTACTCGCTGTTCTGGAAGCGGTTCACCACCCGCGGCGCGGTCTGGTCGGTGTACGGCGGCCTCGTCCCGGCGGTGGTGCTGGTGCTGTTCTCGCCGGTCGTCTCCGGCGCGAAGACCTCCGTGCTGCCCGGCCTGGACTTCCACTGGTTCCCGCTGGAGAACCCGGGCCTGGTCTCCATCCCGCTCGGCTTCCTGGCCGGCTGGCTGGGCACCGTCCTGGACCGGGAGCCGCCGGACGAGGACGGCTTCGCCGAACTGGAGGTGCGCGCCCTGACCGGGGCGGGCGCCGCGTAGGACGCGCGGAACGGCCGGGGCCGCGGCGGGAGTCGATCCTCCTGCCGCGGCCCCGGCCGTTCCGCGCGGTCAGCCGGAGAGGGCCTCCAGCGCGACGACGTCCATCCGGGACGGGGTGCCCGGGCTCTTGCCGCAGCTCTCCGGGCGCGGCGGCTCGCTGCGGGACTCGGCGACCGTGGCCCGCCAGCGGCGGCCGTCGGCGTGCCGCACCTCGACCGTCCAGGGGGAGCCGCCGGGGGACGGGTGCAGGGTCAGCGCGTCGGCGGCCGTCTCGCCGGACAGCTCGCGGACGGCCTGCTCGGCGGCCTGGGCCGGACGCGGCCAGTAGGAGCGGCCGCGGGAGTGCGCGGGGACGGTGCGGCCGGCCGCCGTCGCGGCCAGCACCTCCTTGGCGGACTCGGCGGTCAGCCGCCCGTACGCGTAGCCGTGCGGCAGCACCAGCACGGTCGGCGAGAAGCGGTGGCCGCCGAGGTGGGTGACCTCCCAGACCTCGCTGTGGCCGGCCGCGGCCAGGTCGGCGGCCAGCGGGCGGCCGAGCAGCGCGCAGCAGCGGTCGCGGCGGCCGTTGGTGCACACCAGGGCGATCGGGCCGCCGGCGTGCGGGGCGCCGAAGGAGCCGTGGTCGCCCGCGCCGAGCGCGGCGAAGTCCAGGCCGAGCAGCTCGGCGGGGTCGGCGACGTGCCCGCGGCGGACCCAGGGGTCGGCCGGCGAGGTGTGCGCGAGCAGCACCTCGTGCCGGGCCGTGGCGTCGCTGTCGGCGTGCCGGCCCGGGCGGCGGATCAGCGCGATCCGGACGCCGGTGCCGTCCGCGGCGGCCTCCAGGGCGGCCCCGAGGCCGGCGTCGAGGTGACTGCCGGTCACCGCCCGCGCCCCCCACGGGCCGGACTGCTCGAGCAGCAGCCAGGTGGTGGCGGTGGCCGCGGTGGCGGCCAGCGGCTCGGCCAGTTCGTGCGACAGCGTCGTACAGGTGCTCACCCGCCCCACCCTAGTGCGAACCGCTACCCGGCACGGACAGGGCGGAGGCGGCGGGCCCCGGGCCCCGCGCGGGGCCCGGGGCGGGGGTCACATGCGGGTGCCGACCGCGCCGATCGGGGACGGGACGGGGGTGCCGGAGCCGTCGCGGCGCGGGTCGCGCTCGGGGAGCGCGACGGGCTGGCCGGTGGTGGTCGCGCCCAGGGCGGGCAGCGGGCCGGCCCAGGCGAAGGCGAGGCCGTCCTCGCCGCGCAGGAAGCGCTGGCAGCGGACGCCGCCGGTGGCCCGGCCCTTGCGCGGGTACTGGTCGAACGGGGTGAGCTTCCAGCTGGTCTGCTCCTCGCCGGCCAGCGTGCCGGAGGCGGCCGCGACCGACAGCACCACCGCGTCCTGCGCCGGGTCGACCGCGGCGAAGGAGAGCACCTTCGCGCCGTCGGCCAGCTTGATGCCGGCCATGCCGCCGGCCGGGCGGCCCTGCGGGCGGACCTGGCCGGCCGGGTAGCGCAGCAGCTGGGCGTCGGAGGTGATGAAGACCAGGTCCTCCTCGCCGGTGCGCAGTTCGACCGCGCCGACCACGGCGTCGCCGTCCTTGAGCGCGATCACCTCGAACTCGTCCTTGTTGGCGGGCCATTCGGGCACCACCCGCTTGACCGTGCCCTGCACGGTGCCGAGCGCCAGGCCGGGGGAGGCCTCGTCCAGGGTGGTCAGCGCGATCGGCCGCTCGCCGTCCTCCAGCCGGAGGAACTCGGAGACCGCCGCGCCGCCGGACAGCGCCGAGGTGCCGGGGGGCAGCGCGGGCAGGTCGATCACCGGCAGGCGCAGCACCCGGCCGGCCGTGGTGACCAGGCCGACGTCGCCGCGGGCGGTGGCGGGGACGGCGGAGGCCAGCACGTCGTGCCTGGCGCGGGCCGCGTCCTGCTCGCCGACCGGCTCCAGGTCGAAGGTGCGGGCCAGCAGCCCGGTGGAGGAGAGCAGCACCCGGCACGGGTCGTCGGCGACCTCCAGCGGCACCGACAGCGCGGCGGACGGCACCGAGCCGGCCTCCAGCAGCACGGTGCGCCGCTCGGTGCCGAACTGCTTGGAGACGGCCGCGAGTTCGGAGGAGACCACGGAGCGCAGCTTGGTGTCGGACTCCAGGATCTCGGTCAGCTCGGCGATCTCCTTGAGCAGCTTGGCCTGCTCGGCCTCCAGCTCGACCCGGTCGAACCGGGTGAGCCGGCGCAGCGGGGTGTCCAGGATGTACGCGGTCTGGATCTCGGAGATGCCGAAGCGCTCCATCAGCCGGTCCTTGGCCTGGCCCGCGTCGTCGCTGCTGCGGATGATCGCGATCACCTCGTCGATGTCGACCAGCGCGACCAGCAGGCCCTCGACCAGGTGCAGCCGGTCCTGGCGCTTGCGGCGGCGGAAGTCGCTGCGCCGCTTGACCACCGTGAAGCGGTGGTCGACGTAGACCTCCAGCAGCTCCTTGAGGCCCAGCGTCAGCGGCTGGCCGTCGACCAGCGCGACGTTGTTGATGCCGAAGGTCTCCTCCATCGGCGTCAGCTTGTACAGCTGCTCCAGCAGCGCCTCGGGGACGAAGCCGTTCTTCACCTCGATGACCAGGCGCAGGCCGTGCTCGCGGTCGGTGAGGTCCTTGACGTCGGCGATGCCCTGCAGCTTCTTCGCGTTGACCAGGTCCTTGATCTTGCCGATCACCTTCTCCGGGCCGACCGAGTACGGCAGTTCGGTGACCACGATGCCCTTGCGGCGGGCGGTGACGTTCTCGATCGAGGTGGTGGCGCGGATCTTGAAGGTGCCGCGGCCGGACTCGTACGCGTCCCGGATGCCGGCGAGGCCGACGATCCGGCCGCCGGTGGGCAGGTCGGGGCCGGGGACGAACCGCATCAGGGTGTCGAGGTCCGCGGAGGGGTGCTTGATCAGGTGCCGGGCGGCGGCGACCACCTCGGACAGGTTGTGCGGCGGCATGTTGGTGGCCATGCCGACCGCGATCCCGGTGGCGCCGTTGACCAGCAGGTTCGGGAAGGCCGAGGGGAGCACCTGGGGCTCCTGCTCGGAGCCGTCGTAGTTCGGGCCGAAGTCGACGGTGTCCTCGTGGATCGACTCCACCAGCGACATCGAGGCCGCGGTCAGCCGCGACTCGGTGTAGCGCATCGCGGCCGGCGGGTCGTCGTTGCCGAGCGAGCCGAAGTTGCCGTGGCCGTCGATCAGCGGCAGCCGCATCGAGAACGGCTGCGCCAGGCGCACCACGGCGTCGTAGATCGAGGCGTCGCCGTGCGGGTGCAGCCGGCCCATCACCTCGCCGACCAGGCGCGCGCACTTGACGTGGCCGCGCTCCGGGCGCAGGCCCATCTCGTTGGCCTGGTAGAGGATCCGGCGGTGCACCGGCTTGAGGCCGTCCCGGGCGTCCGGCAGGGCCCGGGAGTAGATCACCGAGTAGGCGTACTCCAGGAACGAGCCCTGCATCTCGTCCACGACATCGACGTCGAGGATCCGCTCCTCGAAGTCACCGGGCGGCGGGGTGGGCGAACTGCGGCGGGCCATCGCTGCGGGGCTCCCTTGCGGTACATGCGGGACATGGGGGTGGGCGGACGCGGGCGCGAACGCCCCCCATTGTGGACCCTCGGTGGGACAGCACCCGTCACCCGGGCCGCTTCCGCCGCTGGCGAACGCGTCCCGCTCCCGGACACCTGACGGCGGCACCCGGCGTTGCACCACAATGGGGACGTCACACGCCCCCGGCCCGGAACACTCCGGAACCGACGACGGGAAGGACCCCGCATGGCCAACCCCGCGCCCGCAAGCGGCCTCGCCATCACCGAACACCGCCTGGCCAACGGCCTCCGGGTGGTGCTCTCCGAGGACCACCTCACCCCGGTCACGGCGGTGTGCCTGTGGTACGACGTGGGCTCCCGGCACGAGGTCAAGGGGCGCACCGGCCTCGCCCACCTCTTCGAGCACCTGATGTTCCAGGGCTCGGCGAACGTCTCCAACAACGGCCACTTCGAACTGGTCCAGGGCGCCGGCGGCTCGCTCAACGGCACCACCAGCTTCGAGCGCACCAACTACTTCGAGACCATGCCCGCCCACCAACTGGAGCTCGCGCTCTGGCTGGAGGCCGACCGGATGGGCTCGCTGCTGGCCGCGCTGGACGAGACGTCCATGGAGAACCAGCGCGACGTGGTGAAGAACGAGCGCCGCCAGCGCTACGACAACGTGCCCTACGGCACCGCGTTCGAGAAGCTCACCGCGCTGTCCTTCCCCGACGGCCACCCCTACCACCACACCCCGATCGGCTCGATGGCCGACCTGGACGCCGCCACGCTGGAGGACGCCCGGTCGTTCTTCCGCACCTACTACGCGCCCAACAACGCGGTGCTGGCGATTGTCGGCGACCTCGACCCGGAGCAGACCATCGCCTGGGTGGAGAAGTACTTCGGCTCGATCCCGGCCCACGACGGCAAGCAGCCGCCGCGCGACGGCGCCCTGCCGGAGACCCTCGGCGCCGAGGTGCGCGAGCTGATCCGCGAGGACGTCCCGTCCCGCGCGCTGATGGCCGCCTACCGGCTCCCGCACGACGGCACCCGCGAGGCCGACGCCGCCGACCTGGCGCTCACCATCCTGGGCAGCGGCGAGTCCTCCCGCCTCTACAACCGGCTGGTGCGCCGCGACCGCACCGCCGTCGCGGCCGGCTTCGGCCTGCTGCGGCTGGCCGGCGCGCCCTCGCTCGGCTGGCTGGACGTCAAGGCGGGCGGCGAGGCCACCCTGGAGCAGATCGACGCGGCCGTCGACGAGGAACTGGCCCGGTTCGCCGCCGAGGGCCCCACCGCCGAGGAGCTCGAGCGGGCCCAGGCGCAGATCGAGCGCGAGTGGCTGGACCGGCTCACCACGGTGGCCGGCCGGGCCGACGAACTCTGCCGCTACGCCGTCCTGTTCGGCGACCCGAAGCTGGTCAACAGCGCCCTGCCGAAGGTCCTCGACGTCACCGCCGAGGAGGTCCGGGCGGTCGCCGCCGCCCGGCTGCGCCCCGACAACCGGGCCGTGCTGGTGTACGAGCCGACCGGCGGCGACGCCGACGACAGCAACGACAGCGACGAGGAGGCGGCGGCGTGAGCGACTACACCCCCGCGATGGAGTTCCACCCGCAGCCGCAGCCCGGCACCCCCACCCCGTGGGCGTTCCCGGCGCCCGAGCGGCTCACCCTGGCCAACGGGCTGACGGTGCTGCACTCGCACCGCCCCGGCCAGCAGCTGGTCGCCGTCGACGTGGTGCTGGACGCGCCGCTGGCCGCCGAGCCGGAGGGCCTGGACGGCGTCGCCTCGATCCTGTCCCGGGCGCTGTCCGAGGGCACCGACACGCTCAGCGCCGAGGAGTTCGCGGGCGAGCTGGAGCGGGCCGGCGCCACCCTGGACGCCCACGCCGACCACCCGGCGATCCGGGTCTCGCTGGAGGTCCCGGCCTCCCGGCTGGAGCGCGGCCTGACCCTGCTCGGCGACGCGCTGCGCGCCCCCGCGCTGCCCGCCGACGAGATCGAGCGGCTGGTCGCCAACCGCCTCGACGAGATCGTCCACGAGCAGGCCAACCCGGCCCGGCGCGCCGCCAAGGCGCTGTACGCCGAGCTGTTCCCGGCCGCCGACCGGCTGTCCCGGCCGCGCTCCGGCAGCGCCGACACCGTCAAGCGGATCGACCGGGACGCGGTCAAGGCGTTCTACGACGCCCACCTGCGCCCGTCCACCGCCACCGCCGTGGTGGTCGGCGACCTCACCGGCGTCGAGCTGGCCGGGCTGCTGGAGTCCACCCTGGGCCGGTGGACCGCGGAGACCCGGGAGCCGGCCGTGCACGGCCCGGTGGCGGGCGACGACACCGGGCGGGTGGTCATCGTCGACCGGCCCGGCTCGGTCCAGACCCAGCTGCTGATCGGCCGGATCGGCCCGGACCGGCACGACCCGGTGTGGGCCGCGCAGGTGCTCGGCACCTACTGCCTCGGCGGCACCCTCACCTCCCGGCTGGACCGCGTGCTGCGCGAGGAGAAGGGCTACACCTACGGCGTGCGGGCGTTCGCCCAGGCGCTGCGCTCGTCCGCCGACGGCACCGGCCGCGGGCTGCTGGCGATCAGCGGCTCGGTGGACACCGAATCCACCGCGCCCGCGCTGCAGGACACCTGGACCATCCTGCGGACGCTGGCCGCCGAGGGCCTGACCGACGCCGAGCGGGAGGAGGCCGTGCAGTTCCTGGTCGGCGTCGCCCCGCTGAAGTTCGAGACGGCCGGCTCGGTCGCCGCGACCCTGGCCGACCAGGTCGAGCAGTACCTGCCGGACACCTACCAGGCGGACTTCTACCGGAAGCTGGCCGAGCTGGACACCGCGGCCGCCACCCGCGCCGTGGTCGCCGCGTTCCCGCCGGACCGGCTGGTCACCGTGCTGGTCGGCGACGCCTCGGTGATCGCCGAACCGGTCAAGGCGCTCGGCATCGGGGACGTCACGGTCCTCGCGAACTAGCCGTCCGCGCACGGGGGTCCGACGGGGCGTCAGCCCCGCCGGACCCCCGGCGTTTCCGCCCGTCTTTAATGCCTTGCGCGCCGTCGGCGCGACGTGGGTAGATATCCCCGACCGGGCGACAGCCGCGCGGTCGGACACAGTGCGGAAGGAGGCGGTCACCATGCGGGTCGAGCCACGACGACGCTCCCCGAGGCTGCCCTTCCGTTGCTCCCTCCGCACCGCCTGAGCAGTTCCCCGCGCAGCGCCCGTCCGCTGCCCGCGGCCCCGAAGCACCGGGCCGCCCCCGATCTTCCCCGCCGCCGCACCGGGCCCTTCCGTGCGGCACCACGAACCCGTCCGACCCAGGAGGTCGAACCCCCATGTCGTACACCGAGGTACCCGGCGTCCGCGTCCCGATCCGGATGTGGACCGACCCGGCCACCGTCGAGGGCCAGGCCATGGAGCAGCTGCGCAACATCAGCACGCTGCCCTGGCTGCACGGCCTCGCCGTGATGCCGGACGTCCACCTGGGCAAGGGGGCGACGGTCGGCTCCGTCATCGCGATGAAGGGCGCGGTCTGCCCGGCCGCGGTCGGCGTCGACATCGGCTGCGGGATGACGGCCGTGAAGTCCTCGCTGACCGCGAAGGACCTCCCCGACGACCTGTCGCACCTGCGGCACCGGATCGAGCAGGCCATCCCGGTCGGCCGCGGCCTGCACGGGGACCCGGTCGACCCGGGCAAGCTGCACGGGCGGTCCACCGCCGGCTGGGCCGACTTCTGGCAGCGCTTCGACGGCATCGCCCCCGAGGTGCGCTGGCGGCGCGAGCGGGCCGCCCAGCAGATGGCCACCCTCGGCGGCGGGAACCACTTCATCGAGCTCTGCCTGGACGATGACGGCGCGGTCTGGCTGATGCTGCACTCCGGGTCGCGCAACATCGGCAAGGAACTCGCCGAGCACCACATGTCGATCGCCCAGGCGCTGCCGCACAACCAGGGCCTGATCGACCGGGACCTCGCGGTCTTCATCGCCGACACCCCGCAGATGGCCGCCTACCGGTCGGACCTCTTCTGGGCGCAGGAGTACGCCAAGCACAACCGGGCGCTGATGATGGCCCTGTTCCAGGGCGCGGTCCGCCGCGAACTGCCCAAGGCCGAGCCGACGTTCGGCGAGATGATCTCCTGCCACCACAACTACGTGGCCGAGGAGCGCTACGACGGCGTCGACCTGCTGGTCACCCGCAAGGGCGCGATCCGGGCCGGCTCCGGCGAGTACGGGATCATCCCGGGCTCGATGGGCACCGGCTCGTACATCGTGAAGGGCCTGGGGAACGCCGCCTCGTTCAACTCGGCCTCGCACGGCGCCGGCCGGAAGATGAGCCGGAACGCCGCCAAGAAGCGCTTCACCACGGCGGACCTGGTCGCGCAGACGGCGGGCGTCGAGTGCCGCAAGGACTCCGGCGTGGTCGACGAGATCCCCGGCGCGTACAAGTCGATCGAGAAGGTGATCGAGCAGCAGCGGGACTTGGTCGAGGTGGTGGCGCACCTCAAGCAGGTGATCTGCGTCAAGGGCTGACGCCCCGTCAACTCCCCTGTGGATCGCGTTCCGGGGCGAAGAAGTACCGGTCCATCATCAGTGCCGCGTCCGCGAGGACTTCCGGATCGCCGTCCGGGTCCTCGCGGAACGCCGCGCTGAGCAGGTGGATGCCCACGGTCACCGCCAGGCCCGCCCGGCGGCGGGTCCCGGCGGTGTCGGCGAGGCCGAACGAGGCCACCAGCACCTGGTGCACCCGGGCGGCGATCAGCGCGTCCACCTCGTCGCTCGGGTCCACCAGCGAGGGGATCTTCGGGCTGTGGAACCACGACTGCCGGTAGCCGGGCAGCGCCCGCAGCCGGTTCGCGTAAGCCTCGACCACCCCGGCCAGGAAGCGCTCGGAGGACGACCCGCAGGCGGCCACCGCCTCCGGGGCGGTGGCGGCCTCCAGCAGCCGCAGGTCGCCCTCCATCCAGCTGTGCTCCAGCGTCTCCAGCACCGCCTCCTTGTCCGGGAAGAACCGGTACAGCGCCCCGACCGACATCCCGGCCTCGGCCGCGATCTGCTTGGTGCTGAGCTGCTCGAACGGCACGGTCTCCAGCAGCCGGGCCGTGGTGGCCAGGATGCGGGCGAACTTCTCGCGGCTGCGCTGCTGCTGCGGCTCGCGGACCAGGGGGGACACGGCTGGCTCACTCTCCTCGTACGGCGCCGGGCGGGCAGGGTCCTTGACGCGCCACAAGAACATGAACGATATTCTCGTTCATGTTCTTACGCGGCTTTCCCACCCTCTGGGCGTCCGTCACCATATCCAGCCTCGGCGACGGCATGCGCTTCGTCGCCCTCCCGCTGCTCGCCGCCGAACTCACCGGCGACGCACGGATGATCGCCCTGGTCGCACTGGCCGGCCAACTGTCCTCGCTGCTGTTCGCCCTCCCCGCCGGAGCCTGGGCCGACCGCCTCGACCGCCGCCGGATGCTCTTCTGGGCGGACGCCGCCCGCACCCTGGTGGTCGGCGTGCTCGCCGCCGCGGTCGCCGCGCACGCCGCCCGGATCGGCTGGCTGGTACTGGCCGCGCTGCTGCTCGGCACCGGTGGCGTCCTCTACAGCGCCGGCTGGTCCGGCATGGTCCCCGCCCTGGTGCCGCCCGCCGACCGGGCCCGCGCCAACTCCCGGCTGCAGGCCGGCGCCCTGGTCACCGACACCCTGCTGGGCACCCCGCTCGGCGCGGTGCTGTTCGGCCTGGCCGCGGCCCTCCCGTTCGCCGTCGACACCCTCAGCTTCGCCTGCGCGGCCGGGCTCGTCCTGCTGCTGCAGGGGGACTTCCGGCCCGGCCGGGCCGAACCGCCCGGTGGGGCCGGGCCGCACGCCGGAGCGGCCGGAGCGGCCGGAGCGGCCGGAGCGCCCGCCGAGCGGCCCGCGCTGCGGCGGCAGGTCGCCGAAGCGCTGCGCTGGCTGCGCGGCCGCCCCGTCCTGTTCCGGCTCTGCCTCGCCCGCGGCCTCACCGGCGGGGTCTCCTCCGGGCTGATCGCCGTCCTGGTCCTCTACGCGAGCCGCGCCCAGCACCTCGGCCCGACCGGATTCGCCCTGCTGGTCGCCGCGTTCGCCGTCGGCGGGCTGCTCGGCAGCGTGCTCACCCCCCGCCTGCTCCAGCACTGGGGCGTGCGCCCCACCCTGACCGCCGGCGCCCTCGGCTCGGCGGCCTGCGCCCTGCTGCTGGCCCTCGCCCCCACCCCCGCGGTCGCCGCACTGGCCGTCGCGGCCTACGGAGTCGCCGAATTCGCCTGGTACGTCGGCGGGTTGACGCTCCGCCAGGCCCAGGTCCCGACCCACCTGCTGGGCCGGGTCACCATGGCCCACCAGCTCGTCTTCGACGCCTCGGGCGCGGTGGGCGCGGCCCTGGCCGGTCTGCTCGCCCACGCCTGGGGCGTCCGGGCGCCCTACTTCGTCGGGGCGGCGCTGCTCCTGGCGGTCCCCCTGCTGCTGCCGGCGGCCCGCCGCGAGGCGCAGGGGTGGGCGCTCGCCGGGCATTGAGCGGGGGACCGGCCGGGGCCGACGGGCGCGCTCCGGCCGATGCCGGGAGGGAGCTGCGCCCGGCCGCCCCCCTGCTGCTGCTGCGGCGGCCGCCATGAGGCGCAAGGCGGGGCGTCGGTCGCTCGCCGAGGGGGCGGCGGGCTGCTCGCGCCGTCTGCTTCGCGGGTACCGCTGCCGACGGCCGGTCGCCGGGCGGCCGTAGCGGGGAAGTCCCGCGAGCCCGGGAGTCCGCGGCGCGCGGCCGCCGACGGGGGAGGCCCGGGGGACCGCGCGGGCCCCGGGGCGGGGGCGTGGTCCGCGCGGCCCCCCGGGCCCCGGACGGGGCGGCTACGCGGCGGGCAGCTCGTCCAGGCCCTCCTGGACCAGCTTGGCGACGCGGTCGAGGGCGGCGTCGGCGCCGTCCGCGTCGGCGGCCAGCACGACGGTGTCGCCGCCGGCCGCGCCGAGGGCGAGCAGGCCGAGCATGGAGCCGGCGTTGACGGGGCTGCCGCCCTCCTTGGCGATGGTCATCGGGACCCCGGTGGAGGTGACGGCCTTGACGAAGATGGAGGCGGGACGGGCGTGCAGGCCCTCGGCCCAACCGATGGTGACGCGGCGCTCAGCCATGAGAGGTGCCTTTCACGTGGTGCAGGGTGGTGCAGGGTTGTCTAGACCAGTGTTGCACGCCGTCGCACTGCGGGCTCGGTGGCGCGGGGCGGCAGGCCCAGCGTGCCGTGCCCGGCAGGCCGGGCGCCATCAGGCTCGCCGACGACTACGCTGGCGGGCGTGGAGCACGAGCGCGCACCGGTCGACAACGGGTACCCCCAGCACTGGGAGGCGGACGTCCTGCTGCGCGACGGCGGGACGGCCCGGATCCGCCCGATCACCGCGGACGACGCCGAGCGGCTGGTCGAGTTCTACGAGCAGGTCTCGGACCAGTCGAAGTACTTCCGGTTCTTCGCCCCGTACCCGCACCTGTCCGACAAGGACGTCCGCCGCTTCACCCGGCACGACTACGTGAACCGGGTCGGCCTGGCACTGGTGGTGCGGGACCGCTTCGTCGCCACCGTCCGCTACGACCGGACCGACAAGGACGGGATGCCGTCCACCACCGGCACCGACGCCGAGGTCGCCTTCCTGGTCCAGGACGCCCACCAGGGCCGGGGCATCGCCTCCGCGCTGCTGGAGCACATCGCGGCGGTCGCCCAGGAGCGCGGCATCCGCCGGTTCACCGCCGAGGTGCTGCCGGAGAACCGCAAGATGGTGAAGGTCTTCACCGACGCCGGCTACACCCAGCGGCGCAGCTTCGCCGACGGCGTGGTGCACCTGGAGTTCGACCTGGAGCCGACCGCCGCCTCGCTCGCCGTGATGCGGGCCCGCGAGCACCGGGCCGAAGCCCGTTCCGTGCAGCGCCTGCTGACGCCCCGTTCGATCGCGGTGATCGGCGTCTCGCGCAACCCGCAGTCGGTCGGCCGGGCGCTGCTGCGCGACGTCCGCTCCGGCTTCGACGGCCCGGTGTACGCCGTCAACCGGGGCGCCGAGCCCGGCACCCTGCTGGAGGGCGTGCCGACGCACCGCTCGGTGCTGGACGTCCCCGGCCCGGTCGACCTCGCGGTGATCGCGGTGCCCGAGCCCGCCGTCCCCGGTGCGGTCGCCGAGTGCGGGGCGCACGGCGTGCAGGGCCTGGTGGTGGTGAGCGCCGGGTACGCCGAGACCGGCCCGGACGGGCGGGACCGGCAGCGGGCCCTGGTGCGGCAGGCCCGGGCGGCCGGCATGCGGGTGATCGGCCCGAACGCGTTCGGCCTGGTCAACACCGACCCCGAGCACCGGCTGAACGCCTCGCTGGCCCCCGTGCTGCCCGACCGCGGGCCGTTCGGCGTGTTCTGCCAGTCCGGCGCGATCGGCGTGGCCCTGCTGGAGGCCGCCCACCGGCGCGGCATGGGCGTCTCCTCGTTCGCCTCGGTCGGCAACCGCGCCGACGTCTCCGGCAACGACCTGCTGCAGTACTGGGAGGAGGACGCCGCCACCGAGGTGGTGCTGCTCTACTTCGAGTCCTTCGGCAACCCGCGCAAGTTCACCCGGATCGCCCGCCGGCTGGCCGCCGGCAAGCCCGTGGTGGTGCTCAAGGGCGCCCGGCACACCGGCAGCCTGCCGCCCGGCCACGCCGTCCAGCCCGCCGCGACCCGGCTGCGCGACAGCACCGTGGACGCCCTGTTCCAGCAGGCCGGGGTGATCCGGGTGGACACCATCACCGAGCTCTTCGACACCGGCGAACTGCTCGCCGGGCAGCCGCTGCCGGGCGGCAACAAGGTCGCCGTGGTCGGCAACTCCGACTCGCTCGGCCTGCTCACCTACGACACCTGCCTGAGCGCCGGACTGCGCCCCCGCACCCCCGTCGACCTGACCACCGGCGCCACCGGGGAGAACTTCCGGGTCGCCCTGGACACCGCGCTCGCCGACCCGCACACCGACGCGGTGATCGCCGTCGCCATCCCGCCGATCGGCGTGCACGGCCCCGGCCCGGCGCCGGAACTCGTCGAGGACGACCCCGAGATCGCCCAGGCCCTGCTGGACGCCGCCGTCCGCGGCCGGGAACTCGGCAAACCGCTGCTGCTCGCCCACCTCGCCCTGCCCGCGCTGGTCGCCCGGCTCCGCGCCGGGGGCGTGCCCGCCTACCCGGCGCCCGAGCGCGCCGTGCACGCCCTGGCCGACGCCGTCCGCTACGCGAAGTGGCGCCGGCGCAACGCCGAGGCCGAGGAGACCGCCCGGGTCCCCGAACTGGAGGGCGTCGACGAGCACGCCGCCCGCGCCCTGGTCGAACGCGCGCTGTCCGGCCGGGAGGCGGTCGCCGCCCGGCTGCAGTCCGGCGGCGCCCGGGTCACCCTGCCCGACCCCGAGGCCGCCGAACTGCTCGGCCACTACGGCATCCCGGTCAGCCCGACGCTGCCCGCCCCCGACGAGGCCGCCGCCGTCAAGGCGGCCGCCGCGCTCGGTTACCCCGTTGCGCTGAAGGCCACCGCCGAGCACCTGCGGCACCGGCCCGACCTGGGCAGCGTCCGGCTCGACCTGACCAGCGAGGCCGAACTGCGCCGCGCCCACCGCGAACTGGACGCGCTGCTCGGCGGCGCCGCGCAGGCCGAACTGGTCGTGCAGCGGCTCGCCCCGCGCGGCGTGGACACCGTGATCGGCGCGGCCGTCGACCCCGCCGTCGGCACCATCCTGTCCTTCGGCCTGGCCGGCGCCCCCGCCGAACTGCTCGGCGACGTCGCCCACCGGCTGGTCCCGGCCACCGACCGGGACGTCGCCGAACTGATCCGCGAAGTCCGGGCCGCCCCGCTGCTGTTCGGCTGGCGCGGCGCCGAGGCCGTCGACACCGGCGCGCTGGAGGAGGTGCTGCTGCGGGTCTCCCGCCTCGTCGACGACCTGCCCGAGATCGCCGCGGTCGACCTGGAGCCCGTCGTGGTCGCCCCGCACGGCCTGACCGTGCTCGGCGCCCGGGTCCGGATCGCCCCGCTGCCGGTCCGCACCGATCTGGGACCGCGCGCCATGAGCACGCTGTAATCTTGCGTGGTTGCCCGCTCGCCAGGACCGGGCGGCCCCCGCGGGGCGAAGGCCGGGCGAACCCGGCGCAGTGCCACCCGCCGGAGCGGCGGGACATGCCAGGATGGAGATATGGCGAAGACCGGTACCACCACGCAGGACCTGCGGTCCGCGATCGAGCGCAGCGGCTACTACCCGGCGCTGGTCTCCGAGGCGGTGGAGTCCGCGGTGGGCCCCGAGCCGATCACCTCGTACCTGGTGCACCAGGAGACCACCTTCGACGCCAACGAGGTCCGCCGGCACGTCACCGTGCTGGTGCTCACCGCGTCCCGCTTCGTGGTCAGCCACACCGACGAGCAGAACGGCGACGCGGCCACCCCCGTCCCGTACGCCACCACCTCCACCGAGACCGTCCGCCTGGACCGGATCACCTCCGTGGTGGTCAGCCGCATGGTCGCCAACCCCGAGACGTACACCCCCGGCACCCCGCCGCGCGAGGTCGTGCTGACCATCGGCTGGGGCGCCGTGCAGCGCCTCGACCTGGAGCCGGCCGGCTGCTCCGACCCGAACTGCGAGGCGGACCACGGCTACACCGGCTCCGCCACCGCCGACGACCTGTCGCTGCGGGTCAGCGAGGCCGGGGACGGGCCGGAGACGGTCGCCCAGGCGCTGGTGTTCGCCCGGGCGCTGTCCGAGGCGACCGTGGCCAACGGCTGAGCCGGGACATGCACGACGACGCCTACGAGCTGCTCGACCCGGCCGACGCCCCCGCCCCGCGCTACGGCTGCGCCGCGCTCTCCGACCTGCTGCCCACGCTGGCGGCGGGCCTCGGCGTGCCCGGCTACCGCCCGGCGCTGCCGCTGGAGCCCGCCGACCGGGTCTGCGTGTTCCTGGTCGACGGCCTCGGCTGGGAGCTGATCCGGGCCAACCCGGACTGGGCGCCGTTCCTCACCTCGCTGATGGCCGGGCGCTCCCCGATCACCGCGGGCTTCCCGTCCACCACCGCCACCTCGCTGGCCTCGGTCGGCACCGGCCTGCCGCCCGGGCAGCACGGCCTGGCCGGGTACACGGTGGCGATCCCGGACAGCGGGCGGCTGATGAACCAGCTGCGCTGGAACCCGCCGGTCGACCCGCACACCTGGCAGCCCTACCCCACCGTCTTCGAGCGGGCCCACCAGGCCGGGGTGGCCACCGCGCAGGTCTCCTCCCCGCTGTTCGCCTCCACCCCGCTCACCCAGGTCGCGCTCTCCGGCGGCACCTTCCTCGGCCGCACCACCGGCGAGGAGCGGATGGACCGGGCCGCCGCCTGGCTGGCCGAGCACGACCGCGCCCTGGTCTACACGTACCTGAGCGAACTCGACGCCGCCGGGCACCGGTTCGGCGTCGACTCCGACGAGTGGCGGCTCACCCTCTTCACGGTCGACCGCCTCGCCCGCCGCCTGGCCGAGCAGCTCCCGCCGCGCTCCGCGCTGTACGTCACCGCCGACCACGGCATGATCGACATCGCCCCGGAGAACCGGATCGACTTCGACGAGGACTGGGAGCTCTCGGCCGGCGTCGCGCTGCTCGGCGGCGAGGGCCGGGCCCGGCACGTCTACGCCCATCCCGGCGCGGCCGGCGACGTGCACGCGGTGTGGAGCGAGGTGCTGGGCGAGCAGATGTGGGTCGCCACCCGCGAACAGGCCGTCGCCGCGGGCTGGTTCGGCCCCACGGTGGACGAGCGCGTGCTGCCCCGGATCGGCGACGTGGTCGCCGCCGCCCGCGACGACATCGCCGTCGTCGCCACCCGCAGCGAGCCCGGGGAGTCCCAGATGGTCGGCCTGCACGGCTCGATGACCCCCGTCGAACAGCTCGTGCCGCTGCTCGAAGTCCGCGGCTGAGCCCGCCCGTTGACTCCCTCGCCCGAAAGGCTGACGCTCCGCCATGGCTGAATTGGTGTTCTTCTCGGGCACGATGGACTGCGGCAAGTCGACGCTGGCCCTCCAGATGGACCACAACCACGCCGCCCGCGGCCGCCAGGGCATCATCTTCACCCGCCACGACCGGGCCGGCGCCGCCACCATCTCCAGCCGCCTCGGCCTGCGCGCCGACGCCGTCGAGGTCGGCGACGTCTTCGACTTCCAGGCGTACGTCGTCCACCTGCTCTCGGCCGGCGGCAAGGTCGACTACCTGATCTGCGACGAGGCGCAGTTCTTCTCCGCCGGGCAGATCGACCAACTCGCGCGGATCGTCGACGAGTTGGGCATCGACGTGTTCACCTTCGGGATCACCACCGACTTCCGCACCAAGCTGTTCCCCGGCTCCCAGCGGCTGATCGAGCTCGCCGACCGGGTCGAGGTCCTCCAGGTCGAGGCGCTCTGCTGGTGCGGCGCCCGGGCCACCCACAACGCCCGCACCGTCGGCGGCGTCATGGTCGTCGAGGGCGCCCAGGTGGTGGTCGGGGACGTCGCCGTCAACGAGGACGAGATCGGCTACGAGGTGCTCTGCCGCCGCCACCACCGCCGCCGGCTCACCGCCGCCACCGCCCGGGCCGCGGTCCTCTCCCCGGACGTGCTCCCCTTCGAGGGCTGACCACCCGTCAGGAACGTTTCCCCGGGTGACGGGATCGTCCGGCCCGCCCCGCGCGCCGCGTCCGCGCGCCACAATGGCGGCATGACCTCGCCCCTGATCAGCGTCGCCGAACTCGCCACCGCGCTCGGCTCCGACCGGCCCCCCGTCCTGCTCGACGTCCGCTGGGCGCTCGGCGGCCCGCCCGGCGCCGAGGAGTACGCCGCGGGCCACCTGCCCGGCGCGCACTACGTCGACCTGGACCGCGAACTCGCCGACCCGCCCGGCCCGGCCGGCCGCCACCCGCTGCCCGACCCGGACCGCCTCGCCGCCGCCCTGCGCCGGGCCGGCGTCGGCGCCGAGCGCCCCGTCGTCGCCTACGACGCCGGGCCCGCGCTCTCCGCCGCCCGCGCCTGGTGGCTGCTGCGCTGGGCCGGCCACGGCGACGTCCGGGTCCTGGACGGCGGCCTCGCCGCCTGGACCGCCGCCGGGCACCCGCTCAGCACCGACACCCCGCCCCCCGGCGACGGCGACTTCAAGGCCGACCCCGGCCACCTCCCCACCGTCGACGCGGCCGGCGCCGCCGCGCTCGCCCGCACCGGCCTGCTGCTCGACGCCCGGGCCGGCGAGCGCTACCGCGGCGAGACCGAGCCCGTCGACCCGCGGGCCGGGCACATCCCCGGCGCGGTCTCCGCCCCCACCACCGAGAACCTCGGCCCCGACGGCCGCTTCCTCGCCCCGGCCGCGCTGGCCGGGCGGTTCGCCGCCCTCGACCTCACCGACCCGGCCCGCACCGCCGTCTACTGCGGCTCCGGCGTCACCGCCGCCCACCAGCTGCTCGCCCTCGCGCTGGCCGGCCACGACGGCGTCGCCCTCTACCCGGGCTCCTGGAGCGAGTGGTCCGCGAACCCGGCCAACCCGGTGGAGTAGGGGAGACCCGACGGGGGCTCGGGGGTGGCGGGTCCGTGCTGCTGACGGCCGGAGCCCGTCGGAGGTCCGTGCTGCTGCGGGCCTTCAGGAGAACCGGCAACAGACGCGCGCAACGGCGGTGAGCCGTCAGCAGACCCGGGCCCGCCGTTCCCCGAGCCCCTGAGAACGCCTCTCCCGAAGCCCGGTTGCCTACTCGGGCTTCTTGCGGCGCGAGCCGAAGACGATCTCGTCCCAGCTCGGCACCGTCGCCCGGCGGCCCGGCCGGACGCCGTCGGCCTCGGCCTGGCGGTCGGTGGTGCCGACCAGGCGGTCCCGGTGCGGGGCGACCGAGCGCGGCATCAGGATGTCCGCGTACGCGGAGCCCGCGCCGACGCTGGCGGCAGGGGCCGCCGTCTCCTCGACGACCTCCTCGGGCTCCTCGGCGACCGTGGTCTCCACGCTCGGGCCGACGACCGGGGTGAGGTCGCCGCGGTAGGACGGCACCACGTCCAACAGGCTGGTGAGGGAGTCCCGTTCGGGCGCGGCCGCGGTGGCGGCGGAGGCCGCCGCCTCGCGGGCCTCGCGGACCTGCATGATGCGGTCGGCGGAGGGCCGCTCGATCATCGGGCGGGCCGGGCGGTCGTGCGGCAGCCGGGCGATCCGCGGGATGAACGGGAAGACCGAGTCCTCCTCGCGCTCGACGTTCTCGCCGATCAGCGCGCGGGCCTCGTCGTCGTTGGGCTGGACCAGCCGCCGCGGCGGGTCGTAGGACCAGGCGGCCCGCCGGTGCTCGCCCTCGGCGCGGTACCAGAGGACGACCTCCCAGGTGCCGTCGTCGCGGCGCCAGGAGTCCCAGCGCTCGGTGTCCTTCTCGGCGCCGCGCAGCGCGAGGCGCTCGGCGACGGCCTCGCCGAGCTGCGGGCCGGTGGACTCGCCGTGCCGGCGGATCGCCGTCTTGCGGGCCCGCTCGGCCATGAAGGCGCGCTCGGCGAGCACCGGGCCCTCGAAGCGGCGGACGCGTTCCACCGAGATGCCGGCGGCCTGGGCGACCTCCTCAGCGGAGGCACCGGCTCGTATCCGGGCCTGGATGTCACGGGGGCGGAGGTGGCTCTCCACCTCGATCTCGATCTGGCCGAGCCGCGGCCGGTCACCCCGGACGGCGGCGCGCAGCCGCTCGTCGATCGGCAGGGTGTACTCCGTGCTGTCGGCAGCCTTGAGCACCAGCCGTGTGCCGTCGTTGCTGACGGCCACGACGCGCAGTTCGGGCACGGTTACCTCCCGGGTGGTGCCTGCCGACGTCACCTGCGTCGCTGCTCCCGTACTGAGTGTGGCCTGCCCGTTGGCGAGTGGCCACAACCTTGCAGAGTTACCCGGCGTGTCGGGCTTTCACCCGGGCGCGCCGCTGTGGCACGGTTGCCTGTTTGCCACGTCGACGGTCGACATCGCACCCGGGCGCCCGGTCCGTCGTCCGACGGGTCGTCGACAACGAGTCCGAAGGCTCAGGCTCCACGAACAGTACTCCATTCGTGGCATCCGGAGGGGCGGCTCGCCGCTCAAGTCTCCCGCGAATCACCGGAATCTCCGGAGTGGGCACCCCATTGACCCGCCGGTGATCGACGAACGGTGATCATCTTCACATATATCGACCGGAGAGAACCGGATTTTCGACCCTTGTGTCCTTCTTTGGGCAAGATGGAGAGGCTTGTTCGAAATTCCGACACATCGACCGAGGGGCAGGGATGCCGCAGCAGAGCCAGCAGTTCGCGCACGGACCGGCCGCCGCGGAGGAGAAGGCCGAGCGCAGACGGCTCGACCTGACGGCCGCTCAGGTGGCGGCGAGCGCCTTGGCGGCGGTGGTCGGCGCAGTACTCGCCTCGGAACTCGGAGTGTACGGAACGATACTCGGTGCGGCCGTCGTCTCGGTGGGGGCGACCGTCGGAAGCGCGCTCTTCCAGCACCTGTTCAAACGCACCGGGGAACAACTGCGCAACGCGGTGGAACGCGGTACCGAATCCGCCCCCGCGGTGCACCCCGCACCCGCCCCGCCGAACGGAATCAGCCAGGACTGGAACGCCCCCCGGCTGCTGCGCGCGAAACGCCGCTGGACGTGGAAGTCGTACGCGGCGGTCTCCGGGCTGGTGTTCGTGCTCGCCATGGTGCCGATCGTCGCGGTGGAACTTGCGGCCGGGAAGCCGATGCACGACATCACCACCGGGCAGGACGGCGGCGGCACCTCGTTCAACCCCTCGCGGCCGTCCGGCGACCGGCAGCCGCAGGCCCCCGCGGGCACCCCGTCCGCCGGGCCGTCCGACCTGCCCTCCGGCCGCTCCTCCGCCACCCCGTCGGCGACGCCGGGCGGTTCGGCCGGGCCGTCGGCGACCCCGTCGGGTGCGGCGTCCGGGTCGGCGTCCGCGCAGCCCTCGCCGAGCGCCGCGCCCTCCGGCGCGGCCCCGACCGACCGGGCCACCGCGCCGGCCGGGGAACCGGCCGCCGGCCAGGGCGAGTTGCCCGGGACGGCCGCGCCGACCGGCACCGGCTGAGGCGGCGGGAGGTCAGGCGCCGAGCACCCGGCGCAGGTAGGCGTTGGCGAACCGGCGCTCCGGGTCGACCTTGTCGCGCAGCGCCGTGAAGTCGCCGAAGTGCGGGTAGACGGAGGCCAGGTACTCGGCGTCCCGGGTGTGCAGCTTGCCCCAGTGCGGGCGCCCCTGGTGGGCGGTCATCAGCTTCTCCACCTCGGTGAAGTAGGAGAGTTCGCGGGTGCCCCGGTACAGGTGGACGGCGATGTAGACGCTGTCCCGCCCGTTCGCGGTGGACAGCCACAGGTCGTCCGCCGGGGCCACCCGCACCTCCACCGGGAAGCTGATCCGCCAGTCGGAGCGCTCCACCAGCGCCCTCAGTTCGCGCAGCACCCCGGTGGCCGCCTCGCGCGGCACCGCGTACTCCATCTCGATGAAGCGCACCTTGCGCGGGCTGGTGTAGACCTTGTACGCCTGGTCGGTGAACCGGCGCTCGGACCAGGCCCGGCTGGCGACCTGGGCGATGGTCGGGATCGCCCCGGGGAAGGCGCGGCCCACCCGGCAGGCGCCCTCCCAGACCGTGTTGGAGAGGAAGTCGTCGTCCAGCCAGGCCTTGAACCTCGGCAGTGGTGCGGCCGGGCCCTGGCTGCGGTTGTTGCGCTTGGTCGAGCAGCGGTCGGTGTGCGGGAACCAGTAGAACTCGAAGTGCTCGTTCACCGCGGTCAGGTCGTCGAAGGAGTCCAGCACCTCGTCGAAGCCCATCGGCTTCTCGTGCGCGGAGAGCAGGAACATCGGCTCCACCGCGAAGGTCAGCGCGCTCACCACGCCCAGCGCGCCCAGGCCCAGCCGGGCGCCCTGGAACAGCTCGGCGTCCTCGGTCGCCGAGCAGGTCCGCACCGAGCCGTCGGCCAGGACGATCTCGACCTCCTCGATCTGCGCGGCCAGCGAGCCGGAGTCCCGGCCGGTGCCGTGGGTGCCGGTGCTGGTCGCGCCCGCGACCGTCTGCACCTCGATGTCGCCCATGTTCGTCAGCGAGAGGCCGGCCGCCGCGAGCAGGCGGTTCAGCCGGTGCAGCGGCAGGCCCGACTCGACGGTGACCGTCCCGGCCTCGCGGTCGAGCTTCCGGACGGCGGTCAGGCGGTCCGGGCGGACCAGCACCGCGTCCCCGGCGGCGGCTATCGCGGTGAACGAGTGCCCCGCCCCGACCGCCTTCACCGGTAGGCCGGCCTCCCCGGCCGCGACCACCGCCGCGGAGAGCTCCTCGACCGAGCCCGGCGCCACGACCTGCGCGGGCCGCGCGCTCTGGTTCCCCGCCCAGTTCCGCCAGACCTCGGTCATCTCCAGAGCCTCCCGCTCGCGCGTGTCCTACCTTCCGGTTCTACCGGTGGGTACGGGGAGCGTAGTCACCAGGATCGCGCAGGTCTACGGTTCGGGGCGGGGAGCTCCGGCCGGCTCAGGAGTGCACCGCCTCCGCCGCGGCCGGCCGCGCCGCGGCGAGCCGGCGGCGCAGCCGGGGCAGGCCGGTGTAGGCGGCGACCGCGGAGAGCGCGGCGGAGGCCACCGGCACCCAGTAGCCGTTGGCGCTGCCCCCGGCGTCGACGACGATGCCGGCCGCGGAGGAGCCGACGGCCACGCCGAGGGCCAGGCCGGTGGTGGTCCAGGTCATGCCCTCGGTGAGCTGCGCGGCCGGGACGAGCCGTTCCACCAGCGCCATCGAGGTGATCAGGGTGGGGGAGATGGCCAGGCCGGAGAGGAAGAGCGCGGCGCCGACCCCGACCAGCGCGGCGGTGCCGTGCAGCAGCTGGGCGGCGAGGATCAGCGGCGCCATCCCGGCGGCCATCACGCCGACGCCGAGCAGGAAGCGGCGGTCCAGCGGGGTGGTGAACTTCAGCGCGCCGAAGACCGCCCCGGCCAGGCAGGAGCCGAGCGCGTACACGGCCAGCACGCCGCCGGACGCGGCCGGGTGCCCCTGGGCGCGGGCGAAGGCCACGGTGACCACCTCGACCGAGCCGAAGACGCCGCCGACCGCGGCCAGCGTCAGGATCAGGGTCTGGATGCCCTTGTCCCGGACGACCGGGCTGCCGCCGCGGTGCTCGACGGGGTGGGCCGGGGGCTCGGTGCGGCGCTGGGCGGTGAACAGCAGGACGCCGACCACCAGGAAGACCCCGGCCAGCAACAGGCCGGACTCGGGGAAGAGCGAGGTGGCCAGGGTGGCGGCCAGGATCGGGCCGATGATGAAGCAGACCTCGTCCGCGACGGCCTCGAAGGAGTACGCGGTGTGCAGCTTGGGCGGCGCGTCCCGGTAGAGGTGGGCCCAGCGGGCGCGGACCATCGAGCCGGTGCTGGGCATGGTGCCCATGCCGGCGGCGAAGACGAACAGCGTCCAGTCCGGGAAGCCGTAGTGCGCGCCGAGCAGCAGCCCGGCGGCGGCCAGCACGGTGACGCCGGTGGCGGGGAGCGCGACCCGGCGCTGGCCGTGGCGGTCGACCAGGCGGGAGATGCGCGGGCCGAGCACCGCGGCGGAGACCGCGAGGACGGCGGAGAGCAGGCTGCCCAGCCAGTAGGAGTCCTTGATCCGGCCGAGCATGGTGACGATGCCGATCCCGGTCATGGAGATCGGCAGCCGGGCGATCAGCCCGGTGGAGGAGAAGGCCAGGGAACCGGGGGCGGCGAATATCTGGCGGTAGCTGGACAGCACGGGGGGTGGCTCCGTCGGAGGTCGGATCGGGAAGCTGATGGGTGGGGGACGCAACCATCGGTAATGTGCGACCATCGCCCGGACAGCTTACGAAGCGTGGGCGAACGTCCGCATCCGGGTTGTTCGCGGACATCCCGGACACCGCCCCGCCGCCGCCCGTGCACCGGCCGGTCCGTTCCGGGTGGCAGGATCGGAGCCATGTCCGACACGCGCACCCCCCGCCCCGCCGAACCCGCGCCGTACGACGCGCTGCTGCTGCTGTCCTTCGGGGGGCCGGAGGGCCCCGAGGACGTGGTGCCCTTCCTGGAGAACGTCACCCGGGGCCGCGGCATCCCCAAGGAGCGGCTGGCCGAGGTCGGCAAGCACTACTTCCTGTTCGGCGGCGTCAGCCCGATCAACGAGCAGAACCGGGAGCTGCTGGCCGCGCTGCGCAAGGACTTCGCCGACCACGGCCTGGACCTGCCGGTGTACTGGGGCAACCGGAACTGGGCCCCGTACCTGGTCGACGCCCTGCGGGAGATCGCCGACGACGGGCACCGCCGGGTGCTGGTGCTCGCCACCAGCGCCTACGCCGGGTACTCGGGCTGCCGGCAGTACCGGGAGAACCTGGCCGACGCGCTGGCCCGGCTGGCCGCCGAGGGGCGCCCCGAGCTGACCGTGGACAAGCTGCGGCACTTCTACAACCACCCCGGCTTCGTCGGGCCGATGACCGACGCCACCCTCGCCGCGCTCGCCGCACTCCCGGCCGGGGCCCGCGACGGCGCCCGGCTGGCGTTCACCACGCACTCGATCCCGACCGCGATGGCCGAGACCTCCGGCGCCCCCGACGACCCGGCCCGCGGCACCCCCGGCGGCGCCTACGTCGCCCAGCACCTGGACGTCGCCCGGCTGATCGCCGCCGCGGTCGCCGAGCGCACCGGCGTCGCCGACCGGCCCTGGCAGCTGGTCTACCAGAGCCGCTCCGGCGCCCCGCACATCCCGTGGCTGGAGCCCGACATCTGCGACCACCTGGAGGCGCAGCACGCGGAGGGCGCCGAGGCCGTGGTGATGGTGCCGATCGGCTTCGTCTCCGACCACATGGAGGTCAAGTACGACCTGGACACCGAGGCGGTGGCCAAGGCCGCCGAACTCGGCCTGCCGGTCGCCCGGGCCGCCACCGTCGGCGCCGACCCGCGGTTCGCCGCCGCCGTCCGGGACCTGGTGCTGGAGCGGGCCGCCGCGCAGCGCGGCGAACCGGTCACCCGGTGCGCGCTGGGCGCCCTCGGCCCCAGCCACGACCTGTGCGCCACCGCCTGCTGCCCCAACCCGCGCGCCCCCCGCCCCGCTGCCGCCCAAGAAGCCTGACCCCGAGAGCACGAGGACCGGACCCGTGACCGACGACCTGCTGCAGGACCTGCTCGCCACCGCCGTCGAGGCCGCCACCCGGGCCGGCGCCCTGCTGCGCGACGGCCGCCCCGCGGACCTCGGGGTGGCCGCCACCAAGAGCAGCCCGGTGGACGTGGTGACCGAGATGGACCTGGCCTCCGAGAAGCTGGTGCTGGAGCTGATCTCCGCCCGCCGCCCGGACGACGGCTACCTCGGCGAGGAGGGCGCCGACCACCCCGGCACCAGCGGGGTCCGCTGGGTGGTCGACCCGCTCGACGGCACCGTCAACTACCTGTACGGGCTGCCCTCCTGGGCGGTCAGCGTGGCCGCCGAACTGGACGGCGAGGCGGTGGTGGGCGTGGTCTTCGTGCCCGCCCGCGGCGAGCTGTTCCAGGCCGTGCGCGGCGGCGGCGCGACGCTGGACGGCCGCCCGCTCGCCGTCCGCCCGGCCCCGGCCTGGGGGCAGGCGCTGGTGGCGACCGGCTTCGGCTACCTGCGCGAGCGGCGGGTGCACCAGGCCGAGGTGCTGCACGCGCTGATGGGCGAGGTGCGCGACGTCCGCCGGGGCGGGGCGGCCGCCGTCGACCTGTGCGACCTGGCGGCCGGCCGGTTCGACGGCTACTACGAGCGCGGCCTGGCTCCCTGGGACCGCGCCGCCGGCCTGCTGATCGCCCGCGAGGCGGGCGCGCTCACCGGCTCCCGCCCCGGCCTGCCCGCCGACGGCGAGCTCACGGTCGCCGCCCCGCCCGGCCTGTTCGAACCGCTGCAGGCCCGGCTGGAGGCGCTCGGCGCCTGGCACGACTGATCCCCGCATCCCGCGTCCCGCGGACAGCAGAGAGCCCCGGCCCGGGGAACCGGGCCGGGGCTCTCGCCGTACGGGAGGAGAAGAAGAAGGGGAGCGGTCAGGCGGCGGAGCGGTGCGTGCCGAGGACCGGGTCCACTCCGTGTTCGGTGGCGAGGCGCTGGAGGTCCTCCAGCTCGGACTGCTCGACCTCGGCCAGGAACTCGTCCCCGGACTCGATCGCGCGGTGCAGATCCTGCTCGGCGTTCTTGATCCGCTGAAGGATTCCGGCGGTGAAGGCGTCCATACGGGCCCCCTTTGCTGTGTCGACGGGCGCGGCCCGAGCAGCCCCCCGGCACGGGAACCGGGCAAACCCTGGGCGGGCACCGTTGACCGGACGCAGGTTCCGGTCGGGCGCTCGGGCGGCGCGGCGGCCGCGACCCGGTGGCTTTCCGTCCCAGGCCGGTGCGGATGGGGCACTCGGCGGGTGGTGGTGGCCGTGACGCGCCACGGGACGGCATCACGGTGTGCACGTGTCCTCCCCACCCCTCGGCCGGGGAAACCTCCAACTCCTCGGAAAGTTGCCCGAGTCACAGTCCAAACGTGTCCGCACCGCTCCGTTTTCGCGGACGGCGCACCGGACTTACGACTGCTTTACCGCGCGACCAGGCAGGATGGAGGCACCGTCGGATCCGTCTGTCCGGATCCGCGCCCGGCGCACCACGGCCCGCACGGGCAGGCACGGCCAGGGCCGCTCCAGCAGAAGGGACAACCACCGTGCGGGTACTCGTCGTCGAGGACGAGCAGCTGCTCGCCGAGGCCGTCGCCACCGGCCTGCGCCGGGAGGCCATGGCGGTCGACGTCGTCTACGACGGGGAGGCCGCGCTGCAGCGGATCGCCGTGAACGACTACGACGTGGTGGTGCTCGACCGGGACCTCCCGCTGGTCCACGGCGACGACGTCTGCCGCCGGGTGGTCGAACAGGGCCTGGCCACCCGGGTGATCATGCTCACCGCCTCCGGCGACATCAGCGACCGGGTCGAGGGGCTGGAGATCGGCGCCGACGACTACCTCCCCAAGCCGTTCGCCTTCAGCGAACTCGTCGCCCGGGTAAGGGCGCTGGGCCGCCGCGCCACCGTCCCGCTGCCCCCCGTGCTGGAGCGCGCCGGGATCAGCCTCGACCCCGGCCGCCGCGAGGTCATCCGGGACGGCAAGCCCGTCCAGCTCGCCCCCAAGGAGTTCGCCGTCCTGGAGGTCCTGATGCGGGCCGGCGGCGCCGTGGTCTCCGCCGAGCAGCTGCTGGAGAAGGCCTGGGACGAGCACACCGACCCGTTCACCAACGTGGTCCGGGTCACCGTGATGACCCTGCGCCGCAAGCTCGGGGACCCGCCGGTGATCGTCACCGTGCCCGGCTCCGGCTACCGGGTGTGACCCGCACCCCCGAACCGCCCACCGTCTGAGAGGACCTCCGGCCATGACCACCCCGCCACTCCCCGGCGGGGCCCCCGGCACGCCCGCCCCGGGCCCGCACCAGGTGCCCCCACGACCGGCGCACCCCCCGGGCCGCCCCGACCGCGACCGCGCCGACGACACGTACCACCCCGGTGACGGCCTGTTCGCCTGGCTGTCCCTGCGCCCCACCATCCGGATCCGGCTCACCCTGCTGTACGGCGGGATGTTCCTGATGGCCGGCGTGGTGCTGCTGCTGCTGATGTACTACTTCGTCCGCTCCGCCTTCGACCAGGCCCAGCTGCCGCACCTCACCCTCGGCCCCCGGGTCTCGGTCACCCTGAACGGCCAGGAGATCACCGACCAGGCCACCCTGGACCGGGTGATGAGCGGCATCCAGGAGGCCAACAGCAGCCAGGCGCTGTCCACCCTGCTGCGCCGCGCCCTGACCGCGCTGGTCTTCCTGGCCGTGATCGCCTTCGCGGTCGGCTACGCGATGGCCGGCCGGGTGCTCCACCCGCTCGGCCGGATCACCCGCACCGCCCGCGAGGTGGCCGGCAGCGACCTGCACCGCCGGATCGACCTGGACGGCCCGGACGACGAGCTCAAGGAGCTCGCCGACACCTTCGACGAGATGCTCGAGCGGCTCGACCGCGCCTTCGACTCGCAGCGCCGCTTCGTCGCCAACGCCTCGCACGAGCTACGCACCCCGCTGGCGATCAACCGCACCCTGCTGGAGGTCCAGCTGGCCGACCCGGAGGCCTCGCCCGACCTGCAGCAGCTCGGCAAGACCCTGCTGGCCACCAACGAGCGCAGCGAGCAGCTGGTCGAGGGCCTGCTGCTGCTGGCCCGCAGCGAGAACGAGCTCACCGAGCGCCGCCCGGTCGACCTCGCCGAGGTCGCCCAGCGCGCCATGGAGCAGACCCGGGCCGAGGCCGCCAACCGCGAGGTCGAACTGCGCGCCCAGCTGGCGCCCGCCCCCGCGCACGGCAACGGCGTGCTGCTGGAGCGGATCGCGCTCAACCTGCTGCAGAACGGCACCCGCTACAACAGCCCCGGCGGCTGGGTCGAGATCGCCACCTCGCCCGTCCGCGGCGGGGGCGGCGAGCTGGTGGTCAGCAACACCGGCCCGGTCGTCCCCGGCTACGAGCTGGAGCACATCTTCGAGCCGTTCCGCCGCCTCAGGGGCACCGACCGCACCCGCAGCGACAAGGGCGTCGGGCTCGGCCTGTCCATCGTCCGCTCGGTGGTGCGCGCCCACGGAGGCACCATCGAGGTCACTGCCCGCCCCGGAGGCGGCCTGCGGATCCAGGTCCGCATCCCTTAGCCCTCCGGACGCCCCCGGGGCCGCACCGGCCCCTTCAGGCGCTCCGGCCCGCGGCGCTCCTCCAGCCGCCCCCGCCCAGCCGTGTCGGAACGACATAAGCGCTGGACAGGGGCGGCTTGTCATTTGCGGCCGCAACAACTTACGGTGTCGTAACCTACGCAGCCGTAGGTCAGCCCGCCCCATCCGCAGGAGCAACGCCGTGACCATCGCCCCCGTGCAGCGAACCGCCACGACCGCCTGGACCGACGCCAGGCTGATCCTCGCGCTCGAGGAGGTCGTTGAGACCGAGCTCAACCGCCACCTCAAGGTGGCCAAGGAGTGGATGCCGCACGAGTTCGTGCCGTGGAGCCAGGGGCGGGACTTCGACGGCGTGCTCGGGGGCGAGGCGTGGTCGCTGGAGCAGTCCAAGGTCACCCCGCTGGGCCGGATCTCGCTGGTGGTCAACCTGCTCACCGAGGACAACCTCCCGAGCTACCACCACGAGATCGCCAGCATGTTCGGCCGCGAGGGCGCCTGGGGCGCCTGGGTGCACCGCTGGACCGCCGAGGAGGGACGGCACGGGATAGCGATCCGCGACTACCTGCTGGCCACCCGCGCCGTCGACCCGGTCGAGCTGGAGCGGGCCCGGATGGCGCACATGTCCGAGGGCTTCGAGTCCGACAACGCGCACAGCATGCTGCAGTCCGTCGCCTACGTCGCCTTCCAGGAGCTGGCCACCCGGATCGCCCACCGCAACACCGGCCACCACTCCGGCGACCCGCTCTGCGACCAGCTGCTGGCCAAGATCGCCAACGACGAGAACCTGCACATGGTCTTCTACCGGAACCTGCTCAAGGCCGCCCTTGAGCTCGCTCCCGACCAGGCCATGCGCGCCATCGCCGACGTGGTGATCAACTTCCGGATGCCCGGCCACGGCATGCCCGGCTTCGAGCGCTCGGCCGCCCAGATCGCCATCGGCGGCATCTACAACCTGCGGATCCACCACGACGACGTGCTGCAGCCCGTGCTGCGCCACCTGAAGGTCATGGAGGTCTCCGGCCTCGGCCCGGTCGGCCAGCACGCCCAGGACGAGCTGGGGGCCTTCCTGGCCGGTCTGGACACCCAGGCGACCCGCTTCGACGAGCGCCAGGCCGCCCTGCTGGCCCGCCGCGCCGCCGCGGCCGCCGCCCGGGCCTGACCGCCACCGCCCCGGGCCGGCCCTCCGCGGGCCGGCCCAGCGGTCGTCCGGCGACTCTCCGGCCGGAGCGTGACGCACCGGTCGGTATGCGGACAAACCGGTCGCGCGCGCTCCGGACGAAAGGCCCGCTTTGGCGGCAAACGCCCGCTGTCGCGCCCGATGTGACGAACCTCACACCTGTCCGGAAGGCGTACCCGGATCCCTCGATGGTGTGATCACTCGTTCGGGTGGGCCGGTCGCACTGGGTAGTCGTCCGATCCGGCCGACGGCGCCCCGTCCGGACGCCAAGAACCTTTCACCGCCGCCGAGTTGCCACCCCCGGTGCTCCCGGATGATCACCTACCGTGATGATCGGAAAGTTCCGGTCCGAACCGCTTCACCCGTACGGTGGACGGTGTTCGGACCTCGTTCGATCACCCCAACGGGCCCCTGTCCGGATGTCGATTGAGTAACGGGGCTTGAAGTAAGGCACAATCTCGGCCTCGGGTCGGGCACAAGACCGGCCCCCCAGGCGTTACGTGCGCTGGAGATACCCGCACACACCCAAAGGGGGAGAGCGAAAACTATGGCAACGGACTACGACACCCCACGCAAGACCGATGACGACCTCAACGAGGACAGCATCGAGGAACTCAAGGCCCGCCGGAACGAGAAGGCGTCCAGCTCGGTCGACGTCGACGAGTACGACGCCAACGAGGGGCTGGAGCTTCCGGGCGCCGACCTCTCGAACGAGGAGCTCTCGGTCCGAGTGCTTCCCCGACAGGCCGACGAGTTCACCTGCATGAGCTGCTTCCTGGTGCACCACCGGAGCCAGCTCTACAGCGAGAAGAACGGCCAGCCGATCTGCCGGGACTGCGGCGCCTGAAAACGGAGCGGCACTGGCCCGGGCGGGCGAGACCCCTCCGCCGGCCCGGTACGCCGCCCCGTCCGGCCCTGAGCAGCAGGGCCGGAGGCAGAAGCAGCGACCGTCCCGAGCGGTCGCACCCGGCAGAGCGCGAGCCGCGCTCCTGCCCCCGCAGGGCTCGCAGACAGACCGAAAGGGACGGCCCCACCTCCGGGTGGGACCGTCCCTTTCGCCTGCCGGCGCCGCGCGGCGCCGTACGTTCCGCCGGCGCCCTCAGCGCTCCCGCGCCGCGCCCCGCTCGGCGCCCCGCCCAGCCGCCCCGGCCAGCGCGTCCGCCAGCTTCTGCGGCGACCGGGTCGACAGGTACAGGTACGGGGTCGGGTCCGCCGGATCTGTCACCTCGACCTTCAGCGCCGTCGGCACGTAGCTGCGCAGCAGCATGAACGCCCGCGGATCGGCCTTCACCGACCGCCAGGCCACCGCCTCCTTCGGGTTCAGCACCTCGACCGCGCCCAGCGCGCTCACCGGGACCCGGGCCTGCCCGGCCACCAGCGACCCCTGCACCACCCGGATCCGCGCCGACCCGTAACTGCTCAGCGCCGCGGCCCCCGCGGCCACCCCCACCACCAGCCCGACCAGCGCGGCCACGCCGCTGAACCGGAGCAGGATCAGCGCGAGCGACAGCCCGAGCGCCACGGACAGCAGCCACCAGGACCGCGGGACGGTGAGACGTTCCTCGTACATGCCCTCCATTGTGGGCGCTCCGCACACCGCGCCGACCCCCCGGGGCCCCGTCGGCGCGCCTGTCCCGGAAACCTACCGACAGGTAGGGTCGGCGCCGTGAACGGACCCACCACCCCCACCACCCCGCCCGCGGACGCCGCCCTCCCCGAGCGCTCCCCGCTGGCCCCCGCACCCGGAACCCTCATCGGCTCCCACTACGACGAGTGCTTCGGCTGCGGCCCGCACCACCCCCAGGGCCTCCAGCTCACCGCCGTCGCCGGCCAACACCTCGACGTCACCGCGCAGTTCACCGTCAAACCGGCCCACCAGGGCGGCCCCGGCCTGGCCCACGGCGGCGTCCTGGTCAGCGCCATGGACGAGACCCTCGGCACGCTCAACTGGCTGCTCGGCGCCCCCGCCGTCACCGGCCGCCTGGAGACCGACTTCGTCCGCCCCGTCCCCGTCGACTCGGTGCTGCACATCCACGCCCGGGTGACCGGCGTGCACGGCCGCAAGGTCTACAGCGCCGCCGAGGGCCGGATCGGCGCCCCCGACGGGCCGGTCGCCATCCGGGCACAGGCGCTCTTCATCCAGGTGAAGCTGGAACACTTCACCATGCACGGTCGTCCGGAGGACGTGCAGAAGATCCTGGACGACCCCGACCAGATCAAGCGCGCCCGAGCCTTCGAGGTGAACCCGTGACCGACCCCGTCCGCCCGCCCGTCGACATCCTGATCCGCCGGCTCGACCCGGAGATCCCGCTCCCCGCCTACGAGCACCCCGGCGACGCCGGAGCCGACCTGCGCACCACCGTCGACGCCGAACTCGCCCCCGGCGAACGGGTGCTGCTCCCCACCGGCATCTCCATCGCGCTACCGGACGGTTACGCGGCGTTCGTGCACCCGCGTTCCGGGCTCGCGGTCCGTTGCGGAGTTGCACTGGTGAACGCCCCGGGGACGGTCGATGCCGGGTACCGTGGTGAGATCAAGGTGATCGTCGTCAACCTGGACCCCAAGGAGCCCGTCCGCTTCAAGCGCGGCGACCGGATCGCCCAGCTGGTCATCCAGCAGGTCGAGAAGGCCCGCTTCCACGAGGTGGGTGAACTCCCGGGTTCGGTCCGTGCCGAAGGCGGGTTCGGCTCGACCGGCGGCCACGCCGCGGTCTAGCATGCGCCGCGGTCTCGGTTCCACCGAGCGAAGCACGACGAGCGGGTGGAAGCGGTGCGATCGGCGATTGCAGCGGTTTTCGGCCGGTCCGATGGGTAGCAGGTAGCAGATATTCGCGTTCGGTCTTGGATTCGGTCTTGGACCGGGAAGGACAGTGACCGTGTTCCGTCGTCGCAAGAGCGAGGACGCTGTCGAGCAGCTCGCCGAGGACGCCATCAGCGCCGACGAGACGGCCGATGACGTCGAGGGTTCCGTCGAGAGCGAGAACGACACCGAACCGGACCCGGCCGACCGGGTCGGCCTCCCGCCGGCCCCGCGCCCGGACGGGCCGTGGGACGTCTCCGAGTTGGAGAAGCCCGAAGAGGGCCGGGTCGACCTCGGGGGCCTGCTGATCCCTGGCGTCGAGGGCATGGAGCTGCGGGTCGAGGTCGCCGGTGACGCGATCGTCGCCGCCACCCTCGTCCTGGGCAACAGCGCCGTCCAGCTCCAGGCGTTCGCCGCCCCCAAGTCGGAGGGCATCTGGGGCGAGGTCCGCGAGGAGATCGCCACCGGCATCACCGGTCAGGGCGGCGCCGTCGAGGAAGAGGAGGGCCCGCTCGGCTGGCACCTCCGCGCCCAGGTCCCCGTCCAACTCCCGGACGGCACCCAGGGCGTCCAGCTGGTCCGCTTCGTCGGCTGCGACGGCCCCCGCTGGTTCCTCCGCGGCGTGATCTCCGGCCAGGCGGCCGTCCAGCCCGAGATGGCCGGCATCCTCGAAGAGGTCTTCCGCCAGACCGTCGTGGTCCGCGGCGAGGCCCCGATGGCCCCCGCGACCCGATCGTCCTCAAGCTCCCCGAGGACGCCCAGATGGTCGCGGACGGCGCCGCCGCCCCCGTCGAGCCCGAGTCCCCGTACGCCGGCGGCTCGATCGACCCCTTCTCGCGCGGCCCCGAGATCACCGAGGTCCACTGACCTTTCCGGACGCCCCGCGTCCCCTTCCGCCCCCGTGCCACCCGGCCCGGGGGCGGATTTGCTTTGCGGCCGCCGCTCCCCGTACAGTTCCGGAGTCGCACCGAGAGGGGCGAACGAAAGCGAGTTCGAGGAAACACCGATGAAACGGTGGCGAAAACCTCTGATAAGCTGGGAACACGAAAGAACGAAGCGCCCGGAGATACGGTCGGAAGGCCGGTCGAAGGAAGTGTCCGTTCCTTGAGAACTCAACAGCGTGCCAAAAGTCAACGCCAGATATGTTGACATCCCCGGCCTCGACGTCTCGTCGGGGTTGGAGATTCCTTTTGAAGTAAAACACTAGCGAGGACGCAGTGCACGGGGCCGCCTTATTCCGGTGGTTGCTGTGCCGCTCTTTCGTGGAAGCATTCACGGAGAGTTTGATCCTGGCTCAGGACGAACGCTGGCGGCGTGCTTAACACATGCAAGTCGAACGGTGAAGCCCTTCGGGGTGGATCAGTGGCGAACGGGTGAGTAACACGTGGGGAATCTGCCCTGAACTCTGGGACAAGCCTTGGAAACGAGGTCTAATACCGGATACGACCGTCTCCCGCATGGGGGCCGGTGGAAAGCTCCGGCGGTTCAGGATGATCCCGCGGCCTATCAGCTTGTTGGTGGGGTAACGGCCCACCAAGGCGACGACGGGTAGCCGGCCTGAGAGGGCGACCGGCCACACTGGGACTGAGACACGGCCCAGACTCCTACGGGAGGCAGCAGTGGGGAATATTGCACAATGGGCGAAAGCCTGATGCAGCGACGCCGCGTGAGGGATGACGGCCTTCGGGTTGTAAACCTCTTTCAGCAGGGAAGAAGCGCAAGTGACGGTACCTGCAGAAGAAGCACCGGCTAACTACGTGCCAGCAGCCGCGGTAATACGTAGGGTGCGAGCGTTGTCCGGAATTATTGGGCGTAAAGAGCTCGTAGGCGGCCTGTCGCGTCGGATGTGAAAGCCCGGGGCTCAACCCCGGGTCTGCATTCGATACGGGCAGGCTGGAGTGTGGTAGGGGAGATCGGAATTCCTGGTGTAGCGGTGAAATGCGCAGATATCAGGAGGAACACCGGTGGCGAAGGCGGATCTCTGGGCCATTACTGACGCTGAGGAGCGAAAGCGTGGGGAGCGAACAGGATTAGATACCCTGGTAGTCCACGCCGTAAACGTTGGGAACTAGGTGTTGGCGACATTCCACGTCGTCGGTGCCGCAGCTAACGCATTAAGTTCCCCGCCTGGGGAGTACGGCCGCAAGGCTAAAACTCAAAGGAATTGACGGGGGCCCGCACAAGCAGCGGAGCATGTGGCTTAATTCGACGCAACGCGAAGAACCTTACCAAGGCTTGACATACACCGGAAACTGGTAGAGATATCAGCCCCCTTGTGGTCGGTGTACAGGTGGTGCATGGTTGTCGTCAGCTCGTGTCGTGAGATGTTGGGTTAAGTCCCGCAACGAGCGCAACCCTTGTTCTGTGTTGCCAGCGAGTAATGTCGGGGACTCACAGGAGACTGCCGGGGTCAACTCGGAGGAAGGTGGGGACGACGTCAAATCATCATGCCCCTTATGTCTTGGGCTGCACACGTGCTACAATGGCCGGTACAAAGGGCTGCGATGCCGCGAGGCGGAGCGAATCCCAAAAAGCCGGTCTCAGTTCGGATTGGGGTCTGCAACTCGACCCCATGAAGTTGGAGTTGCTAGTAATCGCAGATCAGCATGCTGCGGTGAATACGTTCCCGGGCCTTGTACACACCGCCCGTCACGTCACGAAAGTCGGTAACACCCGAAGCCGGTGGCCTAACCCGTAAGGGGAGGAGCCGTCGAAGGTGGGACCAGCGATTGGGACGAAGTCGTAACAAGGTAGCCGTACCGGAAGGTGCGGCTGGATCACCTCCTTTCTAAGGAGCACACGGCAGCTTCGGGCGAATGTCCCGGAGTGCTAGCTCATGGGTGGAACGTTGACTATTCGGCACAGGAAGCGAACAGGTCGCCAGTACTGCCCCCTCGGGGCGTGGAAAGCGGTTCTCTGGGAGTGACTGTGCCGGGCACGTTGTTGGGTCCTGAGGGAACGAGTGATCGTTTTCTCATGGATGCCGGCCTCATGCCGGGCGCTCCTGTCAGGGGTGTCGGGTTTGGGTGTCTGGTCGTTGTTTGAGAACTGCACAGTGGACGCGAGCATCTGTGGCCAAGTTTTTAAGGGCGCACGGTGGATGCCTTGGCACCAGGAACCGATGAAGGACGTGGGAGGCCGCGATAGGCCCCGGGGAGCTGTCAACCGAGCTTTGATCCGGGGGTGTCCGAATGGGGAAACCCGGCAGTCGTCATGGGCTGTCACCCGCATCTGAACACATAGGGTGCGTGGAGGGAACGCGGGGAAGTGAAACATCTCAGTACCCGCAGGAAGAGAAAACAACCGTGATTCCGGGAGTAGTGGCGAGCGAAACCGGATGAGGCCAAACCGTTGTGGTGTGAGACCCGGCAGGGGTTGCCACGACGGGGTTGTGGGAAAGTTCTTCAGTCGTCTGCCGGCGGCTGGGCGAGTCAGAAACCGTATGGGTAGTCGAAGGACATGCGAAAGGTCCGGCGTAGAGGGTAAGACCCCCGTAGACGAAATCTGTACGGCTCGCTTGAGCTTCTCCCAAGTAGCACGGGGCCCGAGAAATCCCGTGTGAATCTGGCGGGACCACCCGCTAAGCCTAAATATTCCCTGGTGACCGATAGCGGATAGTACCGTGAGGGAATGGTGAAAAGTACCGCGGGAGCGGAGTGAAATAGTACCTGAAACCGTGTGCCTACAAGCCGTGGGGGCAGCCTTCGGGCTGTGACTGCGTGCCTTTTGAAGAATGAGCCTGCGAGTTTGCGGTGTGTAGCGAGGTTAACCCGTGTGGGGTAGCCGTAGCGAAAGCGAGTCCGAATAGGGCGATCGAGTTGCATGCCCAAGACCCGAAGCGGAGTGATCTAGCCATGGGCAGGTTGAAGCGCGGGTAAGACCGTGTGGAGGACCGAACCCACCAGGGTTGAAAACCTGGGGGATGACCTGTGGTTAGGGGTGAAAGGCCAATCAAACTCCGTGATAGCTGGTTCTCCCCGAAATGCATTTAGGTGCAGCGTCGCGTGTTTCTTGCCGGAGGTAGAGCACTGGATAGGCGATGGGCCTTACCGGGTTACTGACCTTAGCCAAACTCCGAATGCCGGTAAGTGAGAGCGCGGCAGTGAGACTGTGGGGGATAAGCTCCATGGTCGAGAGGGAAACAGCCCAGAACACCGACTAAGGTCCCTAAGCGTGTGCTAAGTGGGAAAGGATGTGGAGTCGCAGAGACAACCAGGAGGTTGGCTTAGAAGCAGCCACCCTTGAAAGAGTGCGTAATAGCTCACTGGTCAAGTGATTCCGCGCCGACAATGTAGCGGGGCTCAAGCACACCACCGAAGTCGTGTCATTGCAGCAATACCCCCAACGGGGGCTGTGATGGGTAGGGGAGCGTCGTGTGCCGGGTGAAGCAGCCGAGGAATCGAGTTGTGGACGGTTCACGAGTGAGAATGCAGGCATGAGTAGCGATACAAGAGTGGGAAACTCTTGCGCCGATTGACCAAGGGTTCCTGGGTCAAGCTGATCTGCCCAGGGTAAGTCGGGACCTAAGGCGAGGCCGACAGGCGTAGTCGATGGACAACGGGTTGATATTCCCGTACCCGCTTTGAAGCGCCAACGTCGAACCTCTTGATGCTAAGCCCGTGAAGCCGGCCCGGAGTCTTCGGACAAAGGGACGTGGTGGAGCCGGTGACCCAACGGGGTAGTAGGTGAGCGATGGGGTGACGCAGGAAGGTAGTCCAGCCCGGGCGGTGGTAGTCCCGGGGTAAGGGTGTAGGACGTTGCGTAGGCAAATCCGCGCAACACGTGTCTGAGACCTGATGCCGAGCCGATTGTGGTGAAGTGGATGATCCTATGCTGTCGAGAAAAGCCTCTAGCGAGTTTCATGGCGGCCCGTACCCCAAACCGACTCAGGTGGTCAGGTAGAGAATACCGAGGCGTTCGGGTGAACTGTGGTTAAGGAACTCGGCAAAATGCCCCCGTAACTTCGGGAGAAGGGGGGCCATTGCTGGTGACGGGACTTGCTCCCCGAGCTGGTGGTGGCCGCAGAGACCAGCGAGAAGCGACTGTTTACTAAAAACACAGGTCCGTGCGAAGCCGTAAGGCGATGTATACGGACTGACGCCTGCCCGGTGCTGGAACGTTAAGGGGACCGGTTAGTCCGATTTCGGTCGGGCGAAGCTGAGAACTTAAGCGCCAGTAAACGGCGGTGGTAACTATAACCATCCTAAGGTAGCGAAATTCCTTGTCGGGTAAGTTCCGACCTGCACGAATGGCGTAACGACTTCTCGACTGTCTCAACCACAGGCCCGGTGAAATTGCATTACGAGTAAAGATGCTCGTTTCGCGCAGCAGGACGGAAAGACCCCGGGACCTTTACTATAGCTTGATATTGGTGTTCGGTTCGGCTTGTGTAGGATAGGTGGGAGACTGTGAAGCAGCAACGCCAGTTGTTGTGGAGTCGCCGTTGAAATACCACTCTGGTCGTGCTGGATGTCTAACCTGGGTCCGTGATCCGGATCAGGGACAGTGTCTGGTGGGTAGTTTAACTGGGGCGGTTGCCTCCTAAAGGGTAACGGAGGCGCCCAAAGGTTCCCTCAGCCTGGTTGGCAATCAGGTGTTGAGTGTAAGTGCACAAGGGAGCTTGACTGTGAGACTGACGGGTCGAGCAGGTACGAAAGTAGGGACTAGTGATCCGGCGGTGGCTTGTGGAAGCGCCGTCGCTCAACGGATAAAAGGTACCCCGGGGATAACAGGCTGATCTTCCCCAAGAGTCCATATCGACGGGATGGTTTGGCACCTCGATGTCGGCTCGTCGCATCCTGGGGCTGGAGTAGGTCCCAAGGGTTGGGCTGTTCGCCCATTAAAGCGGTACGCGAGCTGGGTTTAGAACGTCGTGAGACAGTTCGGTCCCTATCCGCTGTGCGCGTAGGAGTGTTGAGAAGGGCTGTCCCTAGTACGAGAGGACCGGGACGGACGAACCTCTGGTGTGCCAGTTGTCCTGCCAAGGGCATGGCTGGTTGGCTACGTTCGGGAGGGATAACCGCTGAAAGCATCTAAGCGGGAAGCCTGCTTCGAGATGAGCACTCCCACCTCCTTGAGAGGGTAAGGCTCCCAGTAGACGACTGGGTTGATAGGCCGGATATGGAAGCCCTGTGAGGGGTGGAGTTGACCGGTACTAATAGGCCGAGGGCTTGTCCTCAGACGCTCGCGTTCACTGTGTTGTTCTGAAACAACGACCCCCGCCGGAGGGATCCGGCCGGGCGGTACACAGTTTCATAGTGTTTCGGTGGTCATAGCGTGAGGGAAACGCCCGGTTACATTCCGAACCCGGAAGCTAAGCCTCACAGCGCCGATGGTACTGCAGGGGGGACCCTGTGGGAGAGTAGGACGCCGCCGAACAATCATTGTGGGAAAGCCCCCTGACGGGAAGTCAGGGGGCTTTTTCGCGTTCCGGGGAGGCGGCCGGCCGGGAGGTGGGTGGTCGAACGAGTCCGGTCCGTGATCGTGGGGCGGTTGTTTGACCGGGGGGTAGGCGGCAGACTGCCCGTCATCAGGATTGGTCCAGACCATCGGATGGCGGCGGAAGGGCTGCGGGGGAGACATGGGAACGGCGGGGCGGGGATCACCCGTTGGCGTGCGGCGGGCCGGGCAGCACGGGGTCGTGCTGGGGGCCGCGGCGGTGACGGTGTTGTTGGCCGTGGCGGTGTTGGCGGCGCTGACGGCGTTGACGGGGAGTTCGGTGGCGGAGGGGATGCGGCAGCGGTTGGCGGGGGATCCGCGGCTGTCGCTCTCGGTGTCGGGACGGTACGCGGACGGGGCGGACGAGAAGGCGGACGCCCAGGTGCGGGCGGCGTTGCGGCGGGCGTTGCCGGGGACGACGGCGCAGGTGGAGGAGGTGCTGCACACGTCGATCCCGTTGACGTTGCCGACGTCGGGGGCGGGGGCGGGGGCGGAAGCGTCGGCGGGGTTGTCGGTGACGCCGTTGGCGGTGGCGGATCCGCAGCGGTTCGCGGAGTTGACGCAGGGGGCCTGGCCGGCCGGGGCGGGGCAGGTGGCGCTGTCGGAGTCGGTGGCGCGGCAGGTGGGGGTCTCGGCGGGCGGGACGGTGCCGTTGGTGCGGGCGAACGGGGTGCTGCCGGTGACGGTCAGCGGGGTGTACCGGCAGGTGCCGGGGTCGGAGCCGCTGTGGCGGGCGTGGGCGGTGTCGTCCTCGTTGAAGGGGTCGGAGGGGGTGGCGCTGGCTTCGCGCGAGTTGTTGCGGGCGAATCCGGCACTGCGTGGTGAGTTGGACGTGCAGTGGACGGCGTTGCCGGATCCGGGGCGGCTGCGGGTCGACGGGGTGGCGGCGTTGCGGAGCCGGGTGGAGCGACTGACCGGCGGGGACGCGGCCAAGGCGGTGTTCCGCGGGGCGGAGCCGTCGGTGGGCGCGCTGCGGGCGTTCAGTGATCTTCCGGTGGCGTTGGACGAGTTGCGGTCGCCGATGCTGGTGGCGCGGTCGGGGATGTTGGTGCCGGTGACGATGCTGGGTGTGCTGTCGGCGGTGACGATGGTGCTGACGGCGCGTCAACTGGCGGATTTCCGGCGGGCCGAGCTGCTGTTGCAGTTGGCGCGCGGGTCGGGTCGGGCCCGGTTGGTGGGGGCGGCCGGGGTGGAGTGGGCGCTGTGCACGGTGCCGGCGGCGGTGCTGGGGGTGTGGGCGGCGGGGCCGCTGCTGCGGGTGTTGGAGCGGTTGGGGTTGCCGGTGGAGGGTGCGGCGGCTGCGGCGGCCGGTGGGGCGGCGTGGGCGGTGGCGGGGACGGCGTTGGTGCTGCACGGGTGTGCGGCGCTGCTGCCGGTGGTGTGGACGCCGGACGGTGGCGAGCGGGAGGCGCCGCCGCGCAGTGCCCGGCGGGCGGTGGCGCAGCGGGCGGGGGCGGATCTGGTGCTGGCCGCGGTGGCGGTGCTGGCGTACCTGCAACTGCGGCAGTACCAGGGGTTGTTGAGTCCGGCGTCGAGTGCGGTCGGGTTCGATCCGGTGCTGGTGGCGGCGCCGGTGGTGATGACGGTGGCGGCGGCGTTGCTGCTGTTGCGGTTGTTGCCGCCGTTGGGGCGGGCGTTGGAGGCGTTGGCGCGGCGCGGGCGGGGGCTGGTGGCTCCGTTGAGCGGGTGGCAGGTGAGCCGGGGGCGTGCGGGGCAGGGTGCTCCGGTGCTGTTGATGGCGTTGGCGTTGGCGGTGGGGGCGTTGACCACGACGGTGATCGCGGGTGAGGCGCCGAGTGACCGGGACCGGGCGGCGTTCGCGGTGGGGGCGGATCTGCGGGTGACGGGGGGTGAGTTGCCGTCGGGGGCGCGGTACGGGGCGTTGGCGGGGCTGCCGGGGGTGGCGGCGGTGACGCCGTTGGTGTCGGAGCAGGGTGAGGTGCGGGGGTCGCGGGCCACGGTGGTGGGGGTGGACACGGCGGCGGTGCGGCCGGTGGCGACGTCGGAGCGGATGGCGTCGGGGGCGTGGGTGCATGCGGTGCCGGCAGTCCGTTCGGATCTCGAACGGGGTTCGCTGGATGGGCAGTTGGGTCAGTTGGGGGCGGGGGTGCCGGTGCACGGGATGGTGCTGGAGGGCCGGCCGTCGGCGGTGGAGGTGCAGGTGTCGGTGGCGTCGGTGGAGCGGACCGGTCCGGTGTGGCTGCTGGTCCAGGTGGAGGACGCGGGCGGGTTGGTGTCGACGGTCCGGGCCCGGTTGACGCCGGACGGGGTGTCGCGGGCGGTGTCGCTGCCGTTGGGGTCGGGGGCGTTGCACTACCCGGTGCAGGTGACGGGGTTGTCGTTGCGGAGCACGCCGGTGCGGGAGTTCCGGCGGCCGACGCTGACGCTGGCGGTGTCGGGGATCGCGGGGGCGGCGCTGCCGGAGGGGGTGCGGTGGGCGGACGTCACCCGGGGGGTGGCCGGGGCGACGGGGCTGGGGTGTCCGGGGCGTTCGGACGCGGGTCAGGCGTCGAAGGTGCCGGGGGCGGGGGTGTGCGAGGTGTCGCAGCCGGCGGGCGGGTTGTTGTCGGCGGTGGTGCGCGGTGTCGATCCGGGGATCGGGGTGCCGGACGGGCCCGGGGCGGAGTCGTTCGTGCTGAGTTCGGGTGCGGACACGGTGTCGTTCGCGCTGTTGCCGCCGGGTGGTGCGCAGAAGGCGGCGGGCCGGGGCGGGGTGGTGCCGGCGGTGGTGAACGCGGCGTTCCTGCGGGAGACCGGGTACGGGGTGGGCCAGGAGGTCCGGGTGATGTCGGGGGAGGAGGACCGGTTCGGGTTGCGGATCGTCGGGGAGCTGGCGGACCTGCCGGGTGGTGCGGGCCGGGACGAGCCGCAGGCGCTGGTGGACGTGCGGGCGCTGTCGGCGGCCCGGGCGGTGCTGGGGCTGGGGCCGGTGGCGGACGAGGCGTGGCTGTTGGCGGCGGTGTCGAAGGACGGTGCGGTGCGGGCGGAGCGCGCGGTGGCGGCGGATCCCCGGCTGGGGCGGGTGGAGAGTGCCAGGGCGGCTGCGGCGGCGCTGGCGGAGGATCCGTTCCGGAGCGGGCGGCGCAGTGCGCTGGTGCTGTCGCTGGTGTTGTCGCCGGTGTTCGCGGTGGCCGGGTTCACGGTGCACGCGGTGGGGTCGGCGCGGTCCAGGCGGCGGGAGTTCGCGGTGCTGCGGGCGCTGGGGGTGCGGCGGCGGCAGTTGGCCGGGGTGCTGCGGTTGGAGCAGTCGGTGGTGGTGGGGTTCGCGGTGCTGCTGGGCGGGGTGCTGGGGATCGTGCTGGCGGCGGTGGTGTTGCCGTTGGTCATGGTCGACGGCGGGGGGCGGGCGGTGTTCCCGTCCCTGGAGTTGACGGTGGGTTGGGGGTGGACGGCGGCGGTGGTGCTGGCGACCGGTCTGGGGGCCGGTTCGGTGGTGCTGGTGCTGTCGCGGATGTTGGCGCGGGTCGATCTGGCGCGTGAGCTTCGGGCGGGGGAGAGCGGATGACCGGGTGGGGCGGATGGCGGCCGGGCGGTTTCGGCGGCTGGCGGGCGGCGGTGCGGGAGGCCCGGACGGGCTGGCCGGTGCCGGCCGTGCTGGCGGTGCTGTCGGCGGTGCTGACGGTCGCGGCGCTGCTGTGGCCGCCGGTGTTCGACCGGTTGGCGACCAGGGAGTTGGCGCGCCGGTTGGACGCGGCGCAGGTGGGCGGGCCGCTGCTGGTGTCGCGGGCGTCGCTGAACGCGCCGGTGGACGGGCGGGGCGGGCCGTTGCCGCCGCAGTTCGGGACGCTGGACACCGATCTGGTCAAGGTCGGCGAGAAGATGCGGCAGGGTGCGTCCGGGGAGTTGGCGGGGGCGCTGGTCCGGGTGTCGGGGTGGGTGCAGGCCGACGGCATGGGGCTGTCGGGCGACGGGGTGCCCGAGCCGCACGGCAACGCCGGGGTGATGTCGCTGGTGTACGCGCAGGACGCGGTGGGCCGGGTGCGCTGGGTGGCCGGGCGGGCGCCGGGGCTGCCGTCGGATCCGGAGCGGGCGCCGATCGAACTGGGCCTGTCCGCGGCGTCGTTGGAGCAGTTCGGGCTGAAGGTCGGCCAGCGGGTGCAGCTGTCCGGGGACGCCCGGTCCACCGGGGCGGTGGTGGTCGGCGAGTTCGAGCCGCTGGAGGGTTCGGACGACCTGTGGCGGGAGCTTCCGCTGCTGAACTCGCCGATGGACACGCAGGTGCAGGCGAGCCAGTACGTCCGGTACGGGCAGGCGATGGTGTCCCCGGCGGGGCTGGAGGCGATGGAGTCGCGCGGGGCGGCGGCGCTGGACGCGGCCTGGGTGTTCCGGGCGGCGGAGCAGCCCTGGGGGACGGGCGGCACGTCGGCCGGGGCGAGGGAACTGTCCCGGCAGGCGCAGGAGTTCGGGAACACGGCGGCGGTCGCGGTGTGCGGCGGGCTGGTCTCGGACCGGTTCCCCTGCCCGGTAGGGACGCGGACGGTGACGCCGCCGCGGCTGACCCAGCAGCTGTCGGTGCTGGTGGACGCGTTCGTGGTCCAGCGGGCCCGGACGGTGGCGTTGCAGTCGTTCGCGCTGGCGGGGCTGCTGGCGGTCGGGGTGTCCACGGCGGTGGCCGCGGCCCGGTTGGGGGCGCGGCGCAGGGAGGCGGCGCTGGCGCTGCAGCGGGCGCGGGGTGCGGGTGAGCCCGCGCTGGCCGCCGTTCGGCTGCTGGAGGCCGTTCCGGCGGCCCTGGCGGGCCTGTTGGCGGGTTGGGCGGTGTCGGTGCGGTGGGCCGGCGGGCGTCCGTTGGGGGCGTGGTGGCCGGCGGTGACGGCGGCGGTGCTGGTGGCGTGCGCGCCGGCGGTGGCGGTGTGGTGGCAGGGCCGGGCGGTGCGCCGGGCGGGCCGGGAGCGGGCGCGCCGGCGGGGGCTGCGGCGGGCGCTGGGCCTGTCCGCGCGGCTGGTGGCGGAGGGGGCGGTGCTGGTGCTGGCCGGGGCGGGGGTGTTGCAGTTGCGGCTGCGCGGCGCGGCGCCGGCGGGGGCCGAGGCGGATCCTCAACTGGCTCTGGTGCCGGTGGTGTTGGGCCTGGCGGCGGTGGTCGTGGTGCTGCGGGTGTATCCGGTGCCGCTGCGGCTGGTGTCGCGGTGGGCGCGGCGCCGGCGGGGTGCGGTGGCGCTGGTGGGGCTGGCGCAGGCCGGGCGGCGGTCGGGGGCGGCGGCGACGGCGCTGCTGGTGCTGGTGCCGGCGTTGGCCTGCGCGGTGTTCGGTGCGCTGGTGTCGGGCACCGTCCGGGAGGGCCGGGTGGCGGCCGCGCAGTGGCGTACGGGCGGTGACGCGGTGGTCCTGGGTCCGGCGCAACGTCCACTGCCGGTCGAGGAGTTGGGCGGGGTGCCGGGGGTGGCGGGAGTGCTCCAGGTGCGCGGCGGGCTGGCCTCGTTGACCTCGGACGACGACGGGACGGCGGTGAAGGGCGTCGGCCTGGCCGGGGTGGACCCGGCGGCGTTGGCCCGGTACGAGCCGGGGTCGGCGCTGGCGGCGGCGCTGGCGGCGTCGCCGGAGCTGGCCGAGCCGCTCGGCGAGGGCGCGGAACTCCCGGCGCTGGCCGATGCGGTGACGGCGGCCCGGTTCCCGGACGGCTCGTTCGACGCGGACGCGGGGACGAGCAGGTTCCGGGTGCGGATCGTCGGCGTGCTGCCGGAGGGCGCGGCCGCGGACCGGGCGATCGGCCCGGTGGTCGGGGACGTCGGGACCGCGGGCGGGCTGCTGGTGTTCGGCGGTCCGGGGGCGGAGCGGCTGCCGCGGCAGAACGGGCAGCGCACCGCGGCGGTGCTGTTCACCGACCCGGGGCGGCCGGGGTCGGCGGCGGGCGCGGCGCGGATCGACGCGACCCGGCTGCGGGCGGTGGTCGCCGGGTCGGCGGCGGCCGCGGGTGCGGGTGGCGGCGGGGCCGCGGGCGGTGCGGTGGGCCGCGGCGCGGCGGTCGAGATCCGGCTGCTGGACGGGCAGTTGAGGGATTCGGCGGGGGACGGGCTGGTGTCCGCGCTGGAGACGGCGTTCCGGGTGTCGGCGGCGATCGGGCTGCTGCTGGGGCTGGTCGCGGTGGTGCTGGAGCTGCTGCTCGGCTCGGCGGAGCGCGGCCGGATGCTGGCCCACCTGCGGACGCTGGGGCTCGGCGGGCGGGCCGCGGCGGGCGTCCGGCTCGTCCAGCTGCTTCCGGTGGTGGCGGCGGCGGTGGTCGGCGGCACGCTGCTCGGCCTGGCGCTGCCATGGCTGCTCGGTCCGGCCCTCGAACTGCGGGCCTTCACGGCCGGTCCGGGCGCGCCGCCCTTCGCCCCGGACTGGGCGGGCATCGCGTCGGCGGCGGTCGGGTTGCTGGTGCTGGTGCCGTGCGCGGCGGCACTGGAAGGGGTGGCGGGTCGGCGGCGGGTCCCGCAGGTCCTCCGACTGGGCGAGGGCGCGCAGTAGCGGGGCGGCGGCCGGATGGTGCGACGGGGGCGCGGGCGGCGCGCGGCCCCGGCGTGCCCGGCCGCGCGGCCCCGGCGGGGCAACCGGCCGGGGGCCGGGTGTCGGTGGGGCGGAGTACCTTTCGCGGTGGTGCGTTCCTGATCGCGGGTGAGGTGTCCGGTGCAGCTGGCTCAGGTGGAGGGGGTCCTGGAGCGGATCACGTACGCCAACGAGGAGACGGGGTACACGGTCGCGCGGGTGGACACCGGGCGGGGGGCGAACGACCTGCTGACGGTGGTGGGGGCGCTGCTGGGGGCGCAGGTGGGGGAGAGCCTGCGGTTGTTCGGGCGGTGGGGGTCGCACCCGCAGTACGGGCGGCAGTTCACGGTGGAGAACTACACGACGGTGCTGCCGGCCACGGTGCAGGGGATCCAGCGGTACCTGGGCTCGGGGCTGATCAAGGGGATCGGGCCGCGGTTCGCGGAGCGGATCGTGGAGCGGTTCGGGGTGGAGACCCTGGAGGTGATCGAGAACGAGCCGAAGCGGCTGATCGAGGTGCCGGGGCTGGGGCCGAAGCGGACGAAGATGATCGCGAAGGCGTGGGAGGAGCAGAAGTCCATCAAGGAGGTGATGGTCTTCCTGCAGGGCGTCCAGGTGTCGACCTCGCTGGCGGTGCGGATCTACAAGCAGTACGGGACGGCTCGATCGGGGTGGTGAAGAACCAGCCGTACCGCCTGGCGTCGGACGTGTGGGGCATCGGGTTCCTGACGGCGGACCGGATCGCGCAGGCGGTGGGCATCCCGCACGACTCGCCGGAGCGGGTGAAGGCGGGCCTGCAGTACGCGCTGTCGCAGTCGACCGACCAGGGGCACTGCTACCTGCCGGAGGAGCGGCTGATCGCGGACGGCGTGAAGCTGCTGCAGGTGGACGTGGGGCTGGTGATCGACTGCCTGGCGGAGCTGGTTGCGGCGGAGGGGGTGGTGCGCGAGCGGCTGCCGGGGGCCGAGGGGCAGGAGGTGACGGCGGTGTACCTGGTGCCGTTCCACCGGGCGGAGGTCTCGCTGGCCAACCAGCTGCTGCGGCTGCTGCGCGCGGACGAGGACCGGATGCCGTGGTTCCGGGGTGTGGACTGGCCGGCCGCGCTGGGCTGGCTGGCGAAGCGGACGGGGGCCGAACTCGCCCCGGAGCAGGAGCAGTCGGTGCGCCTGGCGCTGACCGAGAAGGTCGCGGTGCTGACCGGCGGCCCGGGCTGCGGCAAGTCGTTCACGGTGAAGTCGATCGTGCAGCTGGCGCTGGCGAAGCGGGCCAAGGTGGTGCTGGCGGCGCCGACCGGGCGGGCGGCGAAGCGGCTGGCGGAGCTGGCGGGCGCGGAGGCGTCGACGGTGCACCGGCTGCTGGAGCTGAAACCGGGCGGGGACGCCGCGTACGACCGGGACCGGCCGCTGGACGCGGACCTGGTGGTGGTCGACGAGGCGTCGATGCTGGACCTGATCCTGGCGAACAAGCTGGTCAAGGCGGTCGCGCCGGGCGCGCACCTGCTGTTCGTGGGGGACGTCGACCAGCTGCCGTCGGTGGGCGCGGGCGAGGTGCTGCGGGACATGCTGGCGGCCGGCGGTCCCGTCCCGTCGGTGCGGCTGACCCGGATCTTCCGGCAGGCCCAGCAGTCCGGCGTGGTGGTGAACGCGCACCGGATCAACGAGGGCCTGCCGCCGCTGACCGAGGGCCTGCCGGACTTCTTCCTGTTCGTCGAGGACGACGCGGAGCGCGCGGCCGGCCTGACGGTGGACGTGGTGGCCCGCCGGATCCCGCAGCGCTTCGGCCTCGACCCGCGCCGGGACGTCCAGGTGCTGGCGCCGATGCACCGCGGCCCGGCGGGCGCGGGCGCGCTGAACACGCTGCTCCAGTCGGCCGTCACCCCGGCCCGCGAGGGCCTGCCCGAACGCCGGTTCGGCGGGCGGACGTTCCGGGTCGGCGACAAGGTCACCCAGATCCGGAACAACTACGACAAGGGGCGCAGCGGTGTCTTCAACGGCACAGTGGGCGTCGTGACGGCACTGAGCGTGGACGACCAGCGGCTGACGGTGATGACCGAGGAGGACGAGGAGGTGCCGTACGACTTCGACGAGCTGGACGAGCTGGCGCACGCGTACGCGGTGACGATCCACCGTTCGCAGGGCAGCGAGTACCCGGCGGTGGTGATTCCCGTCACGACGTCGGCGTGGACGATGCTCCAGCGGAACCTGTTGTACACCGCGGTGACACGGGCCAGGAAGCTGGTGGTACTGGTCGGTTCGCGCAAGGCCATCGGGCAGGCGGTGCGGGCGGTGAGCGCCGGTCGGCGGCACTCCGCGCTGGACCACAGATTGGCTGCGGGCTGAGTTCGAGGGGGTACGGTACGTTCAGAGGTTGTCTTGACGTGAAGAGATTTAGGGCGGAACCTGGTCCGGTGCCGCCGCCGATCTTGTCCGGTTCACACCGGTGGCGGCAGCGGAGTTTGTAGGCCCCGGTCCTTCCCGGGGTCACCCCCGGGTGCGCGGCCGTCCTTCGGGTGGGGGATCGTTGGGACAGTCAGGGCAGTCGGATGAGGATCAATTTCGTCGGTGAGGAAGACGTGAGCGACAAATCGGTAGTACTGCGGTACCAGGACGGCGAGTACGAGTACCCCGTCGTCGAGAGCACTGCGGGCAACGCCGGCTTCGACATCTCGAAGCTGCTCCCGCAGACCGGCCTGGTCACCCTGGACAACGGTTTCGGCAACACCGCCGCCAACAAGTCCGCGATCACCTTCATCGATGGTGACGCCGGCATCCTGCGCTACCGCGGCTACCCGATCGAGCAGTTGGCCTCGGAGGCCAACTTCATCGAGACCGCTTACCTGCTGATCAACGGTGAGCTGCCGAACCAGGGCGAGCTCGCCGCGTTCAGCAACGAGATCACCCAGCACACCCTGCTGCACGAGGACGTCAAGCGCTTCTTCCAGGGCTTCCCCCGGACGCGCACCCGATGGCGATGCTCTCCTCGGTGGTCGGCGCGCTCTCCACGTTCTACCCGGAGAGCCACAACCCGTTCGACGAGGCGCAGCGCAACCTGTCGACGGTCCGCCTGCTGGCGAAGCTGCCGACCATCGCGGCGTACGCGTACAAGAAGGCGATGGGCCAGCCCTTCGTCTACCCGCGCAACGACCTCGGCTACGTCGAGAACTTCCTGCGGATGACCTTCGCCGTCCCGGCCGAGGACTACGAGCTGAACCCGGTGGTGGTCAACGCCCTGGACAAGCTGCTCATCCTGCACGCGGACCACGAGCAGAACTGCTCGACCTCGACGGTGCGCCTGGTCGGCTCCTCGCACGCCAACCTGTTCGCCTCGATCTCGGCGGGCATCTCGGCGCTGTGGGGCCCGCTGCACGGCGGCGCCAACCAGGCCGTGCTGGAGATGCTCGAGCAGATCCAGAAGGACGGCGGCGACGTCGACGCGTTCATCCGCAAGGTGAAGAACCGCGAGGACGGCGTCAAGCTGATGGGCTTCGGCCACCGCGTCTACAAGGCGTTCGACCCGCGCGCCGCGCAGGTCAAGGTGCTCGCCCACGAGGTGCTGGCGCAGCTCGGCCAGTCCGACGAGCTGCTGGACATCGCGCTCAAGCTGGAGGAGCACGCGCTCAAGGACGACTTCTTCGTCTCGCGCAAGCTCTACCCGAACGTGGACTTCTACACGGGCCTGATCTACCGCGCGATGGGCTTCCCGACCAGCATGTTCACCGTGCTGTTCGCGATCGGCCGGCTCCCCGGCTGGATCGCCCACTGGCACGAGATGATCAAGGACCCGACCAGCCGGATCGGCCGCCCGCGGCAGATCTACACCGGCGTGGAGATCCGCGACTACGTGCCGCTCGACGCGCGCTGAGCCGTCGGCCGAGACGCCGAAGGGGCCCGGTCCCGCCCTCCCGTACAGGGGGCGGGGCCGGGCCCCTTCGCGTGTTCGCCGTACTGGGGCGCACGGCGCCCGGGCCGGCCCCGGTCGGGAACGGCCGCTCAAAGCGTCCCCGGGGCCCGGGACCGGCCCGGTGCCGTGCGCGAGGGCGGTCGACGAATCGACAGCCCGTCCGGGGCCCGCCGGAGCCCCGCTCTACAAAAGGTAAGACGTACCAGGGGGCGCAGAGTTACGCCAGGGGGGTGTGAGTTGTCTCTCTCCACTCTCCGTGTGCGCCCGCGCACCGGCCGGCCGCCCGCATATCACACCGCACGGTCGGCGCGCGGCGTCACCCACCCCGCTGGCCTCGCAACCCAGCGTGATAGGAATCGTGGCAATCCGGTACGGACCGCCTGCGATGCGCGGCGCGGCGGACGGTCAGGGAGGGAGTGCGCAATGGCCAGGAACGTCGTCGTCACCGGTGGGGGCACCGGCATCGGGCTGGAGGTGGCCCGGCGCTTCGCCGCGGACGGGGAGCGGGTGGTGATCGTCGGCCGCCGGCCCGGGGTCCTCGACCAGGCCGCGCAGGAACTCGGCTCGAACGTCACCCCGCTGATGTGCGACCTCGCCGACCCGGACGCGGTGGAGGCCGCGCTGGACGCGCTGCCCGCCCGGATCGACGTGCTGGTCAACAACGCGGGCAGCCGGGAGACCGTGCTCGGCGCCGGCCCGCACGCGGTGCTGGCCCGCTGGCGCGGCGACTTCGAGCGCAACGTGCTGACCGCGGTGCTGCTCACCGAGTCGGTCCGCGACCGGCTCACCCCCGGCTCCGGCCGGGTGGTCACCGTCTCCTCGATCGCCGCGCTGCGCGGCGCGGGCTCCTACGGGGCCGCGAAGGCGTCCCTGCACGCCTGGAACCACTTCCTGGCCGCCCAGCTCGGCCCGTCCGGGATCACCGCCAACATCGTCGCCCCGGGCACCGTCGCGGGCACCGAGTTCTTCGGGCCGCGGCTGGACGAGGCCGAGGTGGCCCGGCGCTCGGCGCGCACGCTGCTCGGGCGGATCGGCGAGGTCGGCGAGGTCGCCGCGACCGTGTACTTCCTGGCCTCGGCGGAGGCGGGGTTCATCACCGGGGAGATCCTGCACTGCAACGGCGGGGAGATGCTGGGTCGCTGACGGGCGGCCCGGTCAGCGGGTGGCGCGGAAGTTTCGCAGCCGCAGGCTGTTGCCGACCACGAAGAGCGAGGAGCAGGCCATCGCGGCGCCCGCGATCATCGGGTTGAGCAGGCCGGCGGCGGCGAGCGGGATCGCGGCGATGTTGTAGGCGAAGGCCCAGAACAGGTTGCCCTTGATGGTGGCCAGGGTGCGTCGGGAGAGTCGGATCGCGTCGGCGGCGGAGCGCAGGTCGCCGCGGACCAGGGTCAGGTCGGCGGCTTCGATCGCGGCGTCGGTGCCGGTGCCGATGGCCAGGCCGAGGTCGGCCTGGGCGAGGGCGGCCGCGTCGTTGACGCCGTCGCCGACCATCGCCACGGTGCGGCCCTCGGCCTGCAGCCGTTGGACGGTGGCGACCTTGTCCTCGGGCAGCACTTCGGCGATCACGTCCTCGGCCGGGATGCCGACTTCGGCGGCCACCGATTCCGCCACCAGCCGGTTGTCGCCGGTCAGCAGGACGGGGCGCAGGCCCAGGGCGCGCAGTTCGGCGATCGCCTCGGCGCTGGTCGGCTTGACCGCGTCGGCGACCTCCAGCACGGCCCGCGGCGCGCCGTCCCAGGCGACGGCGACGGCCGTGCGTCCGGCGCGTTCGGCGGCGGAGCGGGCGGCGGCGAGGGCGGGCGGCAGCGGGGCGTCGAGCAGGGCGGTGCGGCCGGCCAGGACGGCGTGCCCGTCGACGGTGCCCCGGACGCCGTGGCCGGGGAGGTTCTCGAAGTCCGTGACGGCGGGCAGGTCGCCGAACCGGTCCTGTGCGGCGGCGGCCACGGCCTGGGCGATCGGGTGCTCGGAGGCGTGTTCCAGGGCGCCGGCCAGCCGCAGTGCCTCGTCCTCGGTGGTGCCCTCGGCGGTGTGCACGCCCAGCAGTGCCATCCGGCCGGTGGTGACGGTGCCGGTCTTGTCGAGCACGACGGTGTCGGCCTTGCGGGTGTTCTCCAGGACTTCGGGGCCCTTGATCAGGATGCCGAGCTGGGCACCGCGCCCGGTGCCGACCAGCAGGGCGGTGGGGGTGGCCAGGCCGAGGGCGCACGGGCAGGCGATGATCAGCACCGCGACGGCCGCGGTGAACGCCTCGGTGGGGCTGTCGGAGGCCAGCAGCCGGCCGACCAGGGTGGCCAGGGCGATCAGGATGACGGCGGGCACGAAGACGGCGGAGATCCGGTCGGCCAGGCGCTGCGCGGCGGCCTTGCCGTTCTGCGCGTCCTCCACCAGCTCGGCCATCCGGGCCAGTCGGGTGTCCGCGCCGACCCGGGTCGCCTCGACGACCAGGCGGCCGCCCGCGTTGACGGTCGCGCCGGTGACGGCGTCGCCGACGGTGACCTCCACCGGGACGGACTCGCCGGTCAGCATCGAGGCGTCCACCGCGGAGCCGCCCTCGACCACCGTGCCGTCGGTGGCGACCTTCTCGCCGGGCCGCACCACGAACCGGTCCCCGACCGCCAGTTGACCGACCGGGACGCGGACCTCGCGCCCGTCCCGCAGCACGGCGACGTCCTTGGCGCCGAGGTCGAGCAGGGCGTGCAGGGCGGCGCCGGCCCGGCGCTTGGAGCGGGCCTCCAGCCAGCGGCCGAGCAGGATCAGGGTGGTGACGGCGGCCGCGGTCTCCAGGTAGAGCGCGGAGGAGGCGTCGGTGCTGCCGACGGTGAGGGAGAAGGAGTGCCGCATGCCGGGCATCCCGGCGTCGCCCCAGAACAGGGCCCACACCGACCAGCCGAAGGCGGCCAGGGTGCCGAGCGATACCAGGGTGTCCATGGTCGCCGCGCCGTGCCTGGCGTTGGTCCAGGCGGCCTGGTGGAACGGCCGGCCGCCGTACACCAGGACCGGGCCGGTGAGGGCGAAGGCCAGCCACTGCCAGTTGTCGAACTGCAGGGCCGGGACCATCGAGAGCAGCACCACGGGGAGGCTGAGCACGGCGCTGACCAGCAGCCGGTCACGCAGGGGGTCGGGTTCCCGGGCGGGTTCCGCGGGGGTCTCGGGCGCGGCGGGCGGGGGCGGGAGTTCGGCGGTGTAGCCGGTGCGCTCCACGGTGGCGATCAGGTCGGCGACGCTGGTGCCGGGGCCGAAGTCCACCCGGGCCTTCTCGGTCGCGTAGTTGACGCTGGCCTCGACGCCGTCGATCCGGTTGAGCTTCTTCTCGATCCGGGCGGCGCAGGACGCGCAGGTCATGCCGCCGATGGACAGCTCGACGCGGTCGCGGGGCGCGGCGGCGGGGTCGGTGGTGGTGCTCATCGGCTCGTCCGGTCCGTTCGGGTGCTGCTCGGTGCGGTGGGGGAGCGGGGGCGGCGCGGGCCGCCCCCGCGGGCGGGTCAGGAGGCCCGGCCGACCAGTTCGTAGCCGGCCTCGTCCACCGCGGCGGCGACCTGCTCGTCGCTGGGGGCGGGCTCGGCGGTCACGGTGACGGTGCCGGCCCGGGAGTCGGCGGCGACCGCGGTGACGCCGGGCAGGGCGGAGACCTCGCCGTTGATCGCCTTCTCGCAGTGGCCGCAGCTCATCCCGCTGACGGTGTAGGTGACGGTGCTGGACATGGGGACCTCCCGGGACGCGCTGGGGCTGGGCCGGTCGTGGGGCCCAGGGCATCTGCTGCCTACGACCACCACCGTACCCCCTGGGGGTATTTAGTCCAGAGGGGGGCGCGTTCCGGCCCGCACTCCCGCGACCCGTCCCCGAGGGTAGTCCGCGCCGGGCCGGGAACCGCAACGGCGGGCGCGGCGGTGCGGCGCCCGCCCCCCGTACGGCGGGGAAACCCGGGGTTCCCGGCCCGGACCGCCGGGATTTCGCCCGGACGGCGCAAGGCGGCCCGGTGTCCGATATGTTCGGTAGGTGCACCTTCGACGCGGGGACGGCACGCCACCCGGCCGCACCGGCGGAGTGCCGCCCAGCAGGCGGCGCAACGCCCTGCTGGCGGCCGACCTCCAGGACCTGTCGCTGCTGCGCCGGGCCGCGCCCGCACTGGCCGCCATCGGCCTGGTCTCGCTCGCCGACTACTTCTCCGGGCAGGACCGCTACCTGGCCCCGCTGATGGTCGTCGTCCCGTCGGTGGCCGCACTGACCCTGCGGCCGCGCGAACTGCTCGCGGTCTGCTTCCTCGGCCTGCTGGCCCTGCTCGGCCTCAGCCACCTCGACCAGGTCGTCGACTTCGGCGACAGCCGCTTCCTGTACGGCGCGATGGTCAGCTACGTCGCGGTCACCGCGCTCAGCGCCGGGATCGCCGAACTGCGGATGCGACGAGCCGCGGCCTTCGCGGCCGTCAGCTCGGTCGCGGAGGCCGCCCAGCGCGCGCTGCTGCGCCAGCCCGAACCGGTGGTCGGACCGCTGCGGCTGGCCGTGCGGTACGTGTCCGCCGCGGACGCCGCCCGGATCGGGGGCGACCTGTACTCGGTGCTGGACACCCCGTACGGCACCCGGGTGCTGGTCGGGGACGTCCGCGGGAAGGGGCTCGGCGCGGTGCAGACCGCCGCGGTGGTGCTCGGCGCGTTCCGGGAGGCCGCCTACGACGAGGAGCAGCTGCCCGCGGTGGCCGGCCGGATCGAGGCCAGCATGGAACGGCACGTCCCCGACGGGGAGTTCACCACCGCGATGTTCGCCGCCTTCCGCGAGCCCGGCAGCGTCGACCTGCTGCACCTGGGCCACGTCCCGCCGCTGCGGGTGCGCGCCGACGGGCGGGCCGAGGTGCTCGAACCCGAGGACCCCTGGCTGCCGCTCGGCCTCGGCCACCTGGTCGGCGGGCAGCCCCGCGCGAGCGCCGTGCCGTTCGGCCGCGCGACGTCCTGGTGCTCTGCACCGACGGCGTGATCGAGGCGAAGGGCGCCCGCGGCGGCGAGTTCTACCCGCTGGCCGAACGCGCCGGGCCGCTGGTCCGCGACGGCTGGCGCTCACTGGCCGACCTCGACGCCGCCGTCGCCCGCCTCTACGCCGACCTGCTGGCCCACACCGGCGGCGAACTCGGCGACGACGCGCTGCTGCTGCTCGTCACCCGGCCCACGCCGGACGCGGCGGGCTGAGCCGGGCCCGGCGCTCACTTGGCGTCGCCGTAGCAGTCGACCACGGCGGTGGTGAGCGGGAAGCGGACCGGGGTGTCGCCGAAGACCAGCGCGGCGGCCTCCTCGGCGGAGGCGGCGACCGCGGCGGCCACCGCGTCGGCCAGGTCGGCCGGGGTGTGCACGACCACCTCGTCGTGCTGGAAGAACACCAGGTGCGGGCGGTCCTCGCCGGAGCGCAGCGCGGCCAGCCGGCGGCGCAGCGCCGCGAGCAGCGCCAGCGCCCAGTCCGCGCCGCTGCCCTGGATCACGAAGTTGCGGGTGAACCGGCCGCGGGCCCGGGCCGAGCGGCCGCCCGCCTCGCCGGACTCCGGGGCCTCCGTCAGGTCCAGCCAGTCCGCCGAGGGCGGCGGGCAGGCCCGGCCCAGCCGGGAGGAGACCACCCCGCCGTCCTCCCCGGTGCGGGCCGCCGCCTCCACGTAGCCCATCGCGGCCGGGTAGCGGCGGCGCAGCGTGTTCAGCAGCGGGCCGATGCCGCCGCCGGTCTGGCCGTACATCGCGCCCAGCAGGCCCAGCTTCGCCTTGTCCCGGTCGCCCTGGAACGCGGACGCCGCCAGCGCCGCGTACAGGTCGCCGCCGGCCGCCGTCCGGGCCAGCCCCGCGTCCCCGGACAGGGCGGCCAGCACCCGCGGCTCCAGCTGCGCCGCGTCCGCGACCACCAGCAGCCAGCCCGGGT